>NZ_JBFUMN010000049.1:0-38394 GCF_054049335.1 Roseateles sp. P5_E1 | reverse complement strand
GGGCGGGTCGTGGCGAGCACGACCAGGCGGTCTTCGTGGACTTCGATCGCATAGGCCTCGGCCGCGTAATGTGCGGCCACGCCCGGCTGATGCATCCACTGTCCGTCAGTGAACTTCATGATGAATCAATCTTCCTTGTTGTCTCCGGTCGGCCGGTATTGCATTTGGTCAGACCGAAGTTGAGCATACAACACGCCCGGTCTTACCAAACAAATGGACAAACAAGACGCAAGGCGAAACAACCGGCAGACGGTTCGTCGGCCCGCATGCAGTGCAGATTGCACGAACACAGCGCGTTGGCTCCGCCTCCCACCAGGTACCGCATCGTTCCATGCCCGCAATGTATAGGGTTAACCCTTGTTGATATGGTGAAAACCCTAAGATGCGATCCGTCAACAACGAAGAAAGGGAAACAAATGGAACTGCTGATCGTGACTTTGGTGCTGGCGACGCTGGCGATCGTGGGTCAACTGGGCGACGCCGTGAGTGGCCAGTACAACAGCAAGCGCGACTGAAGTCGCACTGAAACGGGCATGTGAACCGCGTGCCGCAACCGCTCAAGGGCTGCTTCTGCAGCCCTTTTGCTTTTCGGCGCCTATCCACCAATATGAAATCCATATAGCCGCTGGCAAAGATTCGATATTTCAGAACTAGCAGCCCCTCCTAAGCTTTCGGCCGTTCCTGCACCAGTCATGGCCCCATGAGAATCACCAAGCTGACGACCTACCGCCTCGCCCCGCGGTGGATGTTCCTGAAAATCGACACCGATGCCGGCATCAGCGGCTGGGGCGAGCCCGTCATCGAAGGCAAGGCGCGCAGCGTCGAAGCTGCCGTGCATGAGTTCGAGCCCTATCTGATCGGGCAAGACGCCTCCCGCATCAACGACCTCTGGCAGGTCATGTATCGCGGTGGTTTCTACCGCGGTGGCGCCATCCTGATGAGCGCCATCGCCGGCATCGACCAGGCGCTGTGGGACATCAAAGGCAAGGCCCTGGGCGCACCGGTGCACCAGTTGCTCGGCGGCTTGGTGCGCGACAAGATGAAGGTGTATTCCTGGGTCGGCGGTGACCGGCCGGCCGATGTCATCCGCGACATCAAGCGGCTGCGCGAAGGGGGCTTCGACACCTTCAAGATGAACGGCTCCGAGGAGATGGGCCTCATCGACAGCGCCCGCAAGGTCGACGAAGCCGTGGCCCGCATCGCCGAGATCCGCGAAGCCTTTGGCCACGACATCGAGTTCGGCATCGACTTCCACGGCCGCATCGGCGCACCGATGGCCAAGGTCATGCTGAAAGCGCTGGAACCCTACCGGCCGCTGTTCGTCGAAGAGCCCGTGCTGGCCGAGCAGGACGAAACCTACGCCCGCCTGGCTGAGCACACCGCCATCCCGTTGGCGGCCGGCGAGCGCATGTATTCGCGTTTCGAGTTCAAGCGCGTCTTCCAGGCCGGTGGCCTGTCGATCGTGCAGCCGGATCTTTCTCACGCCGGCGGTATCACCGAGTGCCACAAGATCGCTGCGATGGCCGAAGCCTACGACGTGGCCTTCGCGCCGCATTGCCCGCTGGGGCCCATCGCGCTGGCCGCCTGCCTGCATGTCGACTTCGTCTCGCACAACGCCGTGCTGCAGGAGCAGAGCATGGGCATCCACTACAACCAGGGCGGCGAGCTGCTCGACTACGTGCTGAACAAGGAAGACTTCCACATCGAGAACGGCTACATGAAGCCGTTGACCAAACCGGGTCTCGGCGTGGTGGTGGACGAAGAGAAGGTCATCGAGGCCAGCAAGACGGCGCCCGACTGGCGCAACCCGCTGTGGCGCCACGCGGACGGGAGCGTCGCCGAATGGTGATGGATGGCGGCCGCCTCATCGCGCTCGACTGGGGCAGCACGCGGCTGCGTGCCTTCCTGCTGGGCGCCGACGGTGCCGTGCTGGCGACGCGCCAATCCGAGCAGGGCGCCTCGACGCTGGCCGGCGCAGATGCTTTTGCCCAGGCGCTGGCCGCCGTGACCGATGGCTGGCCCGGGCTGCCGATGCTCGCCTGCGGCATGGTCGGCAGCCAGCATGGCTGGCGCGAAGCGCCCTATGCGCCCTGCCCGGCCGACGCCGCCGCGCTGGCTCGCCAGGCATTGCAGGTCGATGCCAGGTTCTGGATCGTGCCCGGCCTGATGCATGACGGCGCCCAACCGGATGTCATGCGTGGCGAAGAGACCCAGATTGTTGGCGCCTTCGCCTTGCATCCCGAGCTGGCCGAACAGGCCTGCCTGGTGCTGCCAGGCACGCACTCGAAGTGGGCGCGCGTTGAGGCTGGCCAGGTGACGGGTTTTGCGACCCACATGACCGGCGAGCTCTACGCGCTGCTACGCCAGCATTCCGTGCTCGCCCGCTTGATGCCAGCGGACGGCAGTTCGGCGCCCTCCTCCCAGGCGTTCCTGGCTGGCGTCGATGCAGCGCGCGAGGACGAGGCCCTGAGCCACCAGCTTTTTGCCGTGCGCACGTTGGGCCTCTTCAAGCGCTTGCCCGCGGAGCAGTTGCCCGACTACCTCTCCGGCCTGCTGATCGGCCACGAGATCGCCAACGAACTGAAGGCCGCCACGCCCGAGCGTCTGGCCCTCATCGGCGACCCGGCGTTGTGCGCACGATATGCGCTCGCCCTCGGCCGTTTCGGCATGGACGAGCCGCTGCAACTCGACAACACCGCGCCCGCCGGCCTCTGGCGGCTGGCGCAAACCATGGGGCTTTGACATGCTCGACCAGGCACTGCAACAACTCCCCCTCGTCGCCATCCTGCGCGGCGTCAAGCCTGACGAAGTCGAGGCCATCGCCGACACCCTCTACGCCGAAGGCTTCCGCGTCATCGAGGTGCCCCTGAACTCGCCCCAGGCGCTGGACTCGATCGCCCGCCTCGCACGCCGCATGCCCAACGACGCGCTGATCGGCGCCGGCACAGTGCTCAGCGCCGACGCGGTGCGTGATGTGCAGATCGCCGGTGGCCGCCTCATCGTCATGCCGCATGCCGACGTCGCCGTCATCCGCGTGGCCAAGGCGCGTGGCCTGGCCTGCATTCCCGGCGCGGCCACGCCGACTGAAGCCTTTGCGGCCCTGCAGGCCGGCGCCGACGCGCTCAAGCTCTTCCCGGCCGAGCTGGTCACGCCGCCGGTGCTCAAGGCCATGCGTGCCGTGTTGCCGCGCGAGCTGAGCCTGCTGCCGGTGGGCGGCATCACACCCGAGACGATGGCCCCGTACAGGCAAGCGGGCGCCGCCGGCTTCGGGCTGGGCTCGGCGCTCTACAGCCCAGGCCTGACGGCATCCGACGTGGCACCGCGGGCAAGAGCTTTCGTGCAGGCCTGGCGCGCGCTCTGACACGCGACAAAAAAAGATAACGACACCGGAGACTCCATGAACCGCACGCTCACGCTGTGCGCAGGCTTGGTGCTGCTCGCTCTTGGCCAGGCCAGCGCCGACACGCTGCTCAAGCTCGATGCCCGCGCCGCCGCTCCGGCGCCGACAACCGGCCACCTGCAGCTCGGCACCGCACGCTCGCCTCAGGGCCAGACGCTGGACGTCAACAGCCAGTACCTGCTGCGCGACGGCAAGCCTTGGCTGCCGGTCATGGGCGAGTACCACTACAGCCGCGCACCCGCCTCGCAATGGGATACCCAGCTGCGGCTGATGAAGGCCGCCGGCATCGACATCGTTGCGAGCTATGTGTTCTGGAACCACCACCAGGAGCAGCCCGGCGCCTTCAACTGGAAGGGCACCCACGACCTGCGCCGCTTCGTGCAACTGGCCCAGGCCGCCGGCTTGCAGGTCGTCGTCCGGCTGGGCCCCTGGGCGCACGGCGAGGCCCGCTACGGCGGCATTCCCGACTGGGTCGTCGACAAGATGCCCACGCGCGGCAACGACCCCGAGTACATGGGCCATGTCGAGCGCCTGTACGCCGAGATCGGCGTGCAGCTCAAGGGCCTGCTGTGGAAGGACGGCGGTCCGGTCGTCGGCGTGCAGCTGGAGAACGAATACAACGTCCGCGGCCCTGGCAAGGGCGAGGACCACATCAGCGCACTAAGGAAGCTCGCGCTGAAGGCCGGCATGGATGTGCCGCTCTACACCGTCACAGGCTGGGACGGCACCGTCTACCCGTCCGGCGAGGTCACCCCCGTCTTCGGTGGCTACCCGGATGAGCCCTGGGCCACCAGCACTCGGGAGCTGCCGCCCAAGGAGACGCACGCCTTCCGCTTCAGCACCCGCGTCAGCGGCGATCTCGGCGCGCAGACCCAATCACACGCCCCTGGCACTGCCGAGACCGACAAGGACAAGGTGCCCTTCCTCGGCGCCGAATACGGCCCCGGCCTGCCAGCGATGTACCGCCGCCGCACGCTGGTGTCGCCCGACGACATTGCGGCCATGCTGCCCGTGCAGCTGGGCTCGGGCGTCAACCTGTTCGGCTACTACATGTTCCACGGCGGCCGCAACCCGGTTGGCGTGGGCGGCACCGGCCTGGAGGAAAGCACGCTCAGCGGCGGCTACAACGACACGCCACGCATCAGCTATGACTTCCAGGCGCCGCTGGGGCCTGACGGTCAGCAGCGCCCGGTACTGACCAAGCTGCGTCCCTTCCACTATTTCCTGCGCGAACACGGCGCCGCGCTGGCGACGATGACGGTACGCCAGCCCGAGCGCTCGCCGACCAACCCGGCCGACCTGCAGACGCCGCGCTGGTCCGTGCGAAGCAAGGGCGACGCCGGCTTCCTGTTCTTCAACAACCATGTGCGCCAGTACGCCATGCCGGCGCAGGTCGGCGTGCGCTTCGAGCTGCAGCTGCCGGGTGGCACGGTGACGCTGCCGAGCACGCCGGTCGACATTCCCAATGGCGCCTATTTCATCTGGCCCATCAACCTCGAGCTCGACGGCGTGATGCTGCGCCACGCGACGGCCCAGCCGGTCACGCGCCTCGACGCGGGCGCCCAGGGCATCGTCCATGTGTTCGCAACGACGGCCGGCGTCCCCGCAGAGTTCGCGCTGCCCGACGGCATCAGGACGCTGAAGCCGGACGCGAACCAGCTGCAGCGCATCGGCAGCCGCGACGGCCGCGCCGTCAGCGTGCTGCTGCTGGCGCCGGAACAGGTGGAGCAGTTGAACGTGCTGGAGATTGCCGGGCAGCGCCGGCTCGTTTTCAGCGAGCAGCAGGCCTGGGTGGCGGACGGCAAGCTGCAACTGCGCGGCATCGGCCCGCAGCCGCTTCGCGCCGCCGTCTTCCCTGCCCTGCCCGGGCCGCGTGCGGTCGGCCTGAAGGTCGGTCAGAACGGCCTGCTGCAACGCCTGGAGCTGGCGGGCGACAACGCCCAGCCGACGCTGCAGATCAGCCCCACCCGCCCGGCCCGGGCCGTGCCACCCGTGTTGAAGGGTGGCCTGGCCAAGGCGGCCGTGCAGCCTATTCCCGAGGCATTTGCCGCGGCGGCGACCTGGTCACTGAAGCTGCCCCAGCCGCTGGCGCCGAACGCGGAAGACGTGCTGCTGGAACTGGACTTCGTCGGCGACATCGGCCGCGTCTTCGCCGGCAGCCGGATGCTGGACGACTGGTACTACAACGGCCAGCGCTGGCAGATCGGCCTGCGCCAGTTCGCGCTGCAGCCGGGTGCCGAATTGCAGCTCAGCGTGCTGCCGCTGCGCGGCGATGCGCCGGTCTACATCGACGCGGCCCATCGGCCCGCCTTCGCCGCCGGCCAGACGCAGGTCGCCGAATTGCGCGGCGCCCGGCTGCTGACGGTCAGGCGTGCAGCGATCGCGCCCTGAGCGATCGATATTCCGAATCTGGATAGTTAAGCCCGGACATTCGATTTGTGCCGAATGGAACCGCTCCGTAACCTGGACTTCTGATGACATTGAACGGCGACCTTGAACTGACCTTGCCACAGGGCGCCCTTCTTGGTGAGGGCCTGCTCTGGCATGGCGGCCGCTGGTGGTGGACGGACATCGAGGCGGCGACCCTGTTTGCCTGGCAGCCGGGCGCGGCGGGACCACTGTCATGTCGCCTACCGGATCGCCTGGGCAGCTTCGCCCATTGCCGCTCGGGCCGCGTGTTGCTGGGCCTGGCCAAGCGCCTGGCTCTCGCGACGCTGGGCGACAACCTGGATCTTGGCCAGCTGCAGACCGCTGCCCCGGTCGACGCCGCCGAGCCGCGCACGCGCATCAACGACGGGCGCACCGACCGGCGCGGCAACTTCGTCTTCGGCACGATGAACGAGGCCCAGGAGCGCCGGCCCAAGTCCACGATCGCCAGCTTCTACCAATACTCCATGGCCCACGGCCTGCGCCGCCTGGCCTTGCCGGCGGTGGCGATTGCCAACAGCGTCTGCTTCAGCCTGGACGGCCGCACGATGTACTTCTGCGACACGCTCTCCCAGCGCATCCAGCAGTGCGATTACGACGCCGACACGGCCCAGGTCGACAACGTCCGCCTGTTCACGGCGATGGACCAGGACGACGCCTGGCCCGATGGCTCGGTCGTCGATGCCGAGGGCTGCCTGTGGAACGCCCAATGGGGCGCTGGCCGTGTAGCACGCTACGACCCCGAGGGCCGGCTGATGGGCGTGTTGCGCGCCCCGGCCGCTCACACCAGTTGCCCCGCCATCGGCGGTGAAGGCATGGACCAGCTGATGCTCACCACCGCCCGCACGGAGCTGAGCCGCGACGCTCTCGCCGCCCAGCCGCTGTCCGGCAGCCTGTTCGGCTTGCGCCTGCCCACGGCGCTGGGTGTGCCTGACGCCCTGTTTGAAGACTGACGGAAGACTAGGAGACAACAATGAAGATGCAACGACGCGCCGCACTGGCCCTGGCCCTGCTTGCCACCCCCTTCGCGCTGCAAGCGGCCGAACCGGTCAAGATCGGCTTCCTCGTCAAGCAGGCCGAAGAGCCCTGGTTCCAGGACGAATGGCGCTATGCCGAGCAGGCCGCCAAGGACAAGGGCTTCACCCTCGTGAAGATCGGCATCCCCAACGGCGAAAAGATGATGGCCGCCATTGACAACCTGGCGGCACAGAAGGCCGTCGGCTTCGTCATCTGCGCGCCTGATGTGAAGCTCGGCGCGGCCGTCAACCGCGCCGCCAAGCGCCACAACCTCAAGGTCATGTCGGTGGACGACCAACTCGTCGACGGCGCCGGCAAGCCCATCGCCGACATCCCCCACATGGGTATCTCGGGCTACGAGATCGGCAAGCAGGTCGGCCAGGGGCTGCTGGCCGAGATGAAGGCACGCGGCTGGAAGCTCGACGAGGTGGGCGTGCTGCGCGTGGCCTTCGACCAGTTGCCCACGGCGCGGGATCGCACCATGGGCGCGGTGGATGCGCTGAAGGCTGCCGGCGTGCCGGTCGCCAATGTGGTCGACGCGCCCCAGGCCAAGACCGACACGGAGAGCGCCTTCAACGCCGCCAACATCGCCTTCACGAAGAACGCCAAGTTCAAGAAGTGGGTGGCCTTCGGCCTGAACGACGAAGCGGCCTTGGGCGCCGTGCGCGCCGCGGAAGGCCGTGGCATCAAGCAGGACGCGATGCTGGCCATCGGCATCGGCGGCAGCCAGACGGCGCTCAACGAGTTCACCAAACCGACGCCGACCGCCTTCTACGGCACGGTGCTGATCAGCCCGAAGCGCCATGGCTACGAGACCGCCGTGGCGGTGTATGAATGGGCCACAGCGGGCAAGGCGCCGCCGCCCGTCACGCTGACCAGCGGCACGCTGATGACGCGCCAGAACCAGGCCGAACTGCGCAAGCAAATGGGCCTCTGAAATGTCTTCCTTGCAGTTCGACAACATCAGCAAGCACTTCCCCGGCGTCAAGGCGCTGAACGGGGTGAGCTTCGAGGCGAGGGCTGGCCAGGTGATGGGCCTGCTCGGCGAGAACGGCGCGGGAAAAAGCACGCTGCTGAAGATCCTCGGCGGGCAGTACAAGCCCGATGGTGGCCGGCTGCTGATCGATGATCAGGAGCGCCACTTCACTTCGGCTGGCGACGCCATCGCCGCCGGCGTGGCCATCATCCACCAGGAGCTGCAGTACGTGGCCGAGTTGACGGTGGCCGAGAACGTGCTGCTCGGCCGCCTGCCGACACGCCTAGGCCTCGTCGACCACAAGGCCGCGCGCCGGCTGGTGGCCGAACAACTGGCAGCCATCGGCGTGGACCTGGACCCCGCCTCGCGCCTGTCGGAGCTGTCCATCGCCCAGCGCCAGATGGTCGAGATCTGCAAAGCCGTCATGCAGGACGCCAAGGTCATCGCCTTCGACGAGCCCACCAGCAGCCTGTCGCACCGCGAGACCGGAATCCTGTTCCGGCTGGTGAAACGGCTGCGCGCCGAAGGGCGCACGCTGATCTACATCTCGCACCGCCTCGAAGAACTGTACGAGCTATGCGACGCCTGCACCATCTTCCGTGATGGCCGCAAGATCGTCACGCACGAGGTCATGGCCGAGGTGCCGCGTGAGCGCCTGATCGCCGACATGGTCGGCCGCGAGCTGCAGGATATCTACGACTACCGCAGCCGCCAGCAGGGCCCGATGCGGCTTGAAGCGCGCGGCCTGCAAAGCGACCGCCTGCCCACGCCACTGAGCTTTGCCGTGAGAGCCGGCGAGGTGTTGGGCTTCTTCGGCCTGGTCGGCGCCGGCCGCAGCGAGCTGATGCGCCTGCTCTACGGTGCCGACGCGCGCCGCGGCGGCGAGGTGCTGCTCGACGGCCAGCCGGTGCGGGCCCACAGCCCGGCGGACGCCATCGCCGCAGGCATCGTCCTCTGCCCCGAGGACCGCAAGGAACAGGGCATCCTGGCGCACAGCTCGGTCGCCGAGAACATCAACATCAGCTGCCGCCGCCACGGCCTGGCGGGTGGTGTCTTCCTGCGCCACGGCCAGGAAGCGCAGCGCGCTGACGACTTCATCAAAAAGCTGCGCATCAAGACACCGAGCCGTGAGCAGGAGATCCGCCTGCTGTCCGGCGGCAACCAACAGAAGGTCATCCTCGCGCGCTGGCTGGCCGAACCAGGGCTGAAGGTGCTCATCCTCGACGAGCCGACCCGCGGCATCGATGTGGGTGCCAAGAACGAGATCTACAAGATCATCCACGACGTGGCGGCCTCGGGCTGCTGCGTCATCGTCATCTCCAGCGAGCTGCCCGAAGTGCTGGGCATCACCGACCGCCTCATCGTCATGCGCGACGGCCGCATCAGCGGCGAACTGGACCGCGCCAACGCCAGCGAGACCGCCGCACTTGCCCTGGCCTTGCCTGACGGAGCGCCCACCGCACCACTGCATTGATCATGAACACGACCACTCTCASGCCCCGCCCTGCCATGTCCTCGACGTCCCGCGCCCTGCTCAAGGAACACAGCATGACGCTGGGCTACGGCCTGCTCTTCGTCGTGCTGGCCTTCACCGTCGAGAACTTCTTCTCCAGCGCCAACATCGTCGGCCTGCTGCTGTCGGTCGCCCAGATCGGCATGGTGGCCTGCACCATGATGCTGTGCCTGGCCTCGCGAGACTTCGACCTCTCGGTGGGCTCAACCATCGCCTTCGCCGGCGTGCTCGGCGCCATGGTGCTGGAGCGCACCGGCAGCGTCGGYCTGGCCATCGGCGGCGGGCTGCTGGCCGGCGCGCTGATCGGCGCGGGCAATGGCGTGCTGATCGCCTATCTGCGCGTCAACGCGTTGATCGCCACGCTGGCCACCATGCTGATGGTGCGGGGCCTGGCCTTCATCGCGTCCAAGGGCCAGGCCGTGGGCATCGCCGACGAAGGCTTCATCAGCTTCGGCGACACGAGCCTCCTGAGCCTGCCGCTGCCGATCTGGAYGACGGGCTTCAGCTTCCTCATCTTCGGCGTGCTGCTCAATCACACGGTGTTCGGCCGCAACACGCTGGCCATCGGCGGCAACCCCGAGGCGGCACGCCTGGCGGGTGTGCGCGTGGAACGGCTGCGCGTGTGGATCTTCCTGCTGCAGGGCGTCGTCACGGCGTTGGCGGGCCTGATCCTGTCGGCCCGCATCACCAGCGGCCAGCCCAACGCGGCCACGGGCTTCGAACTGGACGTCATCTCGGCCTGCGTGCTGGGCGGCGTGTCACTGCAGGGCGGCAAGGCGCGCATCTTCGGCGTCGTCATCGGCGTGCTCATCATGGGCACAGTCGAGAATGTCATGAACCTGCTCAACGTCGACGCGTTCTATCAATACCTCGTGCGTGGCCTCATCCTGCTGGCCGCCGTCCTTCTCGACCAACTGAAGACCCGAGGCGAACGCCGTGGCTGACATGGCGCCCCTCGCCCAAGGATTACCTTGGTCGGTCCCCCGCCGGGACGGCGATGCTTGCGGCATTGAGCCGCAAGCACATCGCCAGCGCGGGCCGGCTAGGGAGCGGCCCGTCGCTCGGCCCGCAAATACGACGAACCGTGGGACGTTCGCCACGATGGAAAGCTGAGATGAGTTCACGTCTGCAAGGCAAGGTCGCGCTGGTGACCGGTTCCACCCAGGGCATCGGCAAGGCCATCGCCCGGCTCTTTGTCGCCGAGGGCGCCAGAGTCATCCTCAACGGGCTGGCAGCCGACGAGGCGCTGGGCGCGGCGTTGGTGCAGGAGCTGGGCGATGACAACGCCATGTTCATCGCCACCGACATCGCCGATGAAGCCGCCGTGCGCGCGATGGCTGCGCGCGGCGTCGAGCGCTTCGGCACGATCAACGTGCTCATCAACAACGCCGGCATGGACGTCTTCGCCGAGCCGCTGGCGATGACGACGGCGCAGTGGCAACGCTGCTTCGCCGTCGACCTCGACGGCGCGATGCACTGCAGCCGTGCCGTGCTGCCCGGCATGCTGGAGAGCGGCGGCGGCAGCATCGTCAACGTCGCCTCGGTGCACGGCCACCGCATCATCCCCAACGCCTTCCCCTATCCCGTCGCCAAGCACGCACTGATCGGCATGACCAAGGCGCTAGGCATCCAATACGCCGCGCACAACATCCGCGTCAACTCCATTTCGCCGGGGCTGATCCTGTCCGAGCGTGTCGTCGAGTGGCTGGCCAACTCACCCGAGGACGCCAAACGGCAGGTCGAGCTGCTGCCGCCCAAGCGCATCGGCGAGCCCATCGAGGTTGCCTACACTGCGCTCTTCCTCGCCAGCGACGAAGCCCGCTTCATCAACGCAACCGACATCCTCATCGATGGGGGCCGGTCGCAGCTCTATCACGAATGACTGACCCGCGCTCGGATCGCTTTGTCCGCTCCCACCTGAAGACCCGCCAGCTCGTGCTGCTGGTGGAACTCGGTCGGCACGGCTCGATCCTGCATGCCGCCCAGGCCGCCAACCTGACGCAGCCGGCGGCATCCAAGCTGCTGGCCGATCTCGAGCACGCTCTGGGCGTCAAGCTCTTCGAGCGCCTGCCGCGCGGTGTGGCGCCAACCTGGTACGGTGAGGTCATGATCCGGCGCGCCGGCGCGGCCCTGGCCGAGCTGGACGCCGGCCATCAGGAGCTCATGGAACTGCTGTCGGGCCTGTCGGGCCGCGTGGCGGTCGGTTCCGTGCTGACGCCCTCGACGACGCTGCTGCCGGCCGCCATCACGCAGCTCAAGGCGCGCCAGCCGCGGGTGCATGTCGCCATCTCGGTGGACACCAGCAAGCTGCTCATCCAGCACCTGCAGAACGGTGAGCTCGACCTCGTCATCGGCCGGGTGCTGGACAGCGAGTCGGCCGCCCAGCTCAGCTTCGAACCGCTCACCGACGAGCCGCATTGCCTGGTCGTGCGCGCCGGCCACCCGCTGTCCGACCGTCGCGACCTCAGCCTGCCCGAGCTGGCCCGCCAGAGCTGGATCCTGCCGCCCGGCGGCAGCATCCTGCGCGACCGCCTGACCGCCCTGTTCCTGTCCGCCGGCCTGGACCAGCCCCAGCAGACCGTCGAGACCCTGTCCCTGCCCGTCATCACCAGCCTGCTCGGCCAGTCCGACATGTTGTCGGCCCTGCCCGAAGAGCTGGTCAAGCCCTATCTGGAGGCGGGTTTGTTGGCTGTGCTCAACTTCGACCTCGGCCTGCGCATGGACGCGTATGGCATCGTCACCCGCCGCGGCCATCAGCTGTCGCCGGGGGCGGAGCTGATGCTGAACTGCCTGCGCGAGGAAGCCGCGCGGCGCGGCCTGCACACCTGACGCGGCAGCGGCTATCCTGCCCAGTCGGACACTCAGGAAGCCCAGCACCGTGACCTTCTCCTGCGACGTCGCCATCATCGGCGCCGGCACTGCCGGCATGGCTGCCTACCGCGCCGCGCGCGCCCACACCGACCGGGTGCTGCTGATCGAGGCCGCCCACTACGGCACCACCTGCGCGCGTGTCGGCTGCATGCCCAGCAAGCTGCTGATCGCTGCGGCCGAAGCAGCCCAGGCCGTGCGCGAGGCGCATCGCTTCGGCGTGCAGGCCGAGGCGCCGCGCATTGACGGCCGGGCCGTCATGCAGCGGGTGCGGGACGAGCGCGATCGTTTCGTCGGTTTCGTGCTCGAGACGGTGCATGGCTGGCCGGAATCCACGCGGCTTTTCGGCCGGGCGCGCTTCCTCGCCCAAGGCGTGCTGGACGTCGATGGCCAGCGCGTCGAGGCCCGAACCATCGTCATCGCAACCGGCTCCCGGCCCTTCGTGCCGGCGGGCTGGCGCGAACGCCTGGGAGCCAGGCTGATCGTCAATGACGATGTCTTCGACTGGGTCGACCTGCCGAAGTCGATCGCTGTCGTCGGCGCCGGCGTCATCGGCCTGGAACTGGCCCTGGCCCTGCACAAGCTCGGTGTGCGCGTGCGCCTGTTCGCTCGCGGCGATCGCGTCGGGCCGTTGACCGATCCCGAATTGCAGCCGCTGGCCCAGAAGCTGTTTGCCGAAGACCTGCCACTGACGTTGAGCGCCGCGCTGGACCCGACGCCGGACGGCGACCAGGTGCTCGTCGGTGGCGAGCGCTTCGATGCCCTGCTCTGCACTGCAGGCCGCCAGGCCAATCTCGACGGCCTGGGGCTGGAGACCCTGAACCTGCCACGCGATGCCCAAGGCCACCCGCTGATCGACCGCCACACCAGCCAGTGGGGCGGCATGCCGGTCTTCATCGCCGGCGACGTCACCAACGATCGGCCGTTATTGCATGAAGCGTCGGACGCCGGCCGCATCGCCGGCGACAACGCAGCACGCTGGCCCGATGTGCACAGTCGCCCGCGCCGAGCACCGCTGGCGATCGTCTTCAGCGAGCCTCAGATTGCCATCGCGGGGGCGAGTCACTCGGAGCTGGTCGCCACGGGCCGCGACTTTGACGTCGGCCGCGTCAGCTTTGCCGACCAGGGCCGCAGCCGCGTCATGCTCGTCAACCGCGGCGGCCTGCATGTCTATGCGGAGCGCGGCACGGGCCGGTTGCTGGGCGCCGAGATGATCGGCCCTGCCGCGGAGCACCTTGGCCACCTGCTGGCCTGGAGCGTGCAGCGCGGCGACACGGTGCAGCAGATGCTGGACTGCCCCTTCTATCACCCGGTCGTGGAGGAAGGCCTGCGCACGGCGCTGCGCCAGCTGCACAGCGATCTCCACCTGCCTGCGCCGCCCATCGAGAACTGCATGGACTGCGATACCGAGGCCGAGGTCGGCGGCTGACGACGCTAGGATCACAGGATGAAGAAGTTCGCTACCTGGAACGTCAATTCCCTCGCCGTCCGCCTGCCGCAGGTGCTGGACTGGCTGGCTGCCCACCCCGTCGATGCGCTGGTGCTGCAAGAGACCAAGCTCACCGATGACAAATTCCCGACCATGGAGATCGGCGAGGCCGGCTACCAAGTGCAGTGGTTCGGCCAGAAAACCTACAACGGCGTCGCGCTGATCAGCCGTGAACGCGCGGATGACGTCGTCAAGAACATCACCGGCTTTGCCGACGAGCAGGCCCGGGTCATCGCCGGCACCGTGGGCGGTGTGCGCGTCATCGGCGGCTACTTCCCGAACGGCCAGGCGCCCGACAGCGACAAGTTCACCTACAAGATGAACTGGCTGACCGGCCTGCGCGGCTGGTTGATCGAAGAAATGAAGCAGCACCCCGAGCTGGTGCTGATGGGCGACTTCAACATCGCGCCCGAGGACCGCGACGTCTACGACCCCGTCGCATGGGCTGGCCAGATCCACTGCACGCCGCAGGAGCGCGAGCACTTCCAGCAGCTCATAGCCCTGGGGCTGACCGACGCCTTCCGGCTTTTCGAGCAGCCTCCCAAGAGCTGGAGCTGGTGGGACTACCGCAACATGGCCTTCCGCAAGAACCAGGGCCTGCGCATCGACCACATTCTCGTCAGCGAGGCTTTGAAGCCCCGCGTGACGGCCTGCGAGATCGACAAGCTGCCGCGCAAGAACGAGCGGCCGAGCGACCATGCGCCGGTCATCGTCACCCTCGACGACTGACCTCGGATAGCGCGCCGGCGACGCGGGCTACCTCTTCGCGAGGACCCAGGCCACCAGCGCATTGGCGTGTCCGTGGCCCATCTCGTGCTCGGCCTTCAACAGGTTGACCAGCTCCATGTGCTTCAACGGCCCGGCCCGGGTGATGACCTGTTCCCAGTGCGCGATGGGCTGGCCGTATTTCTTCTCGATGGAGGGGAAATAGGAGGCGGGGCCCTTGACCTTGTTGTCTTGCGTTGCCATATCGATACCCTTCAAGTTTGACTGACGCCCGGCGATCGGCCGGCATCTGCTGCATGACGAATCGGAGCAGCGAGTTTCGACAAACCGCGAATCGCAAACCGGTCATTTCAAAGGCGAGTGACATGCACAACAGGCATCTGGCAGGCAAGGTGGCCCTGGTGGCCGGCGCCACGCGCGGCGCAGGCCGTGGCATCGCGGTGGCCCTGGGCGAGGCCGGTGCGACGGTCTATTGCACCGGGCGCAGCACGCAGGCGGCCCGCTCGGAGATGGATCGACCCGAAACCATCGAGGAGACGGCAGCTCTCGTCGATGCTGCGGGCGGCCGTGGCATCGCGGTAAAGGTCGATCATCTGGTGGCCGACGAAGTGCGCGATCTGGTCGCTCGCATCGAACGTGAACAGGGGGCACTGCACGTTCTGGTCAACGACATCTTCGGCGCGAGCAAGATCGAATGGGGCAAGACCGTCTGGGAGTCTGATCTCGAATTCGGCATGCACAGCCTGCGCCTGGCCATCGACACTCATGCCATCACCAGCCACTTCGCGATCCCGCTGCTGCTCAGGGCGCCGGGCGGCCTGGTGGTGGAGATCAATGACGGCACCGAGGAATACAACGGCACGCGCTACCGCAATTCCTTCTTCTACGACCTTGCCAAGGCGGCCGTGCTGCGCATGGGCTTTGCACTGGGCCATGAGCTGAAGTCGCACGGTGCCACGGGTTTGTCGCTGACGCCGGGCTGGCTGCGCTCCGAGGCCATGCTGGAGGCCTTTGGCGTGCGCGAGGACAACTGGCGCGACGCCATCGACCGCGTGCCGGGCTTCGCGATTGCCGAAAGCCCGGCCTTCGTCGGGCGGGCCGTCGTGGCGCTCGCGACCGACCCCGACGTCGCGCGCTGGAACGGCCAGTCGCTGTCCAGCGGCCAGCTGGCCCGCATCTACGGCTTCACCGACCTGGACGGCAGCCAGCCTGACGCCTGGCGCCACATGCTCGACAGCGAGGCGGGCGACGTCGACGTGGCGGCCTATCGTTAGATCGCGTCCAGATTTGCCTGGAAGCGTTCGAAGAAGCGCCCGATGTGCACGCCGTCGCACAGTGCATGGTGCACATCGACGGCGACCGGCATCAGCAGCCGGCCGTTCGTCTCGGTGAAGCGGCCGAAGGCCACCTTGGGCCGGTCGTCGCCTTGACCGCGCGCATGGGTGAACGCAGTGAACCCCAGCCAGGGCAGCGCGGTCATGTGGACCAGCGTTTCCTCGCGCACGTCGCCGGGCTCATCGGCGGCGAAAAGGTCGCCACTGGCATGGCGCACGCGCTCGATGCCGGGCTTGGCGCGGGCGGCAAAGCTGGCGAGCGAAGGTTCGCGTGGCAGCGTCAGGAAGCCAAAACTTCCGTCGTCGCGCAGCACCGTCGTGCTGGCATGGATGACGCCGAACTCGCGCACGCYCCGGCCGCCGTCGGTCAGGGTCTGGCGCATCGC
This sequence comes from Roseateles sp. P5_E1, assembly GCF_054049335.1. NCBI lineage: Bacteria > Pseudomonadati > Pseudomonadota > Betaproteobacteria > Burkholderiales > Sphaerotilaceae > Roseateles > Roseateles sp. P5_E1. The sequence goes on along the minus strand of NZ_JBFUMN010000049.1, from coordinate 22,258 downwards.
ATCGACGCCATTGGCGGCCTCCAGCGCGGCGTGGTGGTAGGCCAGCCAGGGCGTGGCGCCGTGAGCAGCGGCGCGCTCGCGCAGGCCGGTCACGTCGACCGGCGCGGTGATGCTGAAGGCCGGCTGGGCCATGGTGCGGAAGTGCGCCAGCGCGGCGCGGCGCGGCCAGGCGTCGAGAGGGATGTCGCGGTCTTGCATATGGACCGCATGCTCGCACGAAGGCACATGCGTGAACGTGGACAAAAAAGGAGCCCGGTCTGCCGAAGCAGGCGGGCTCGAAGGAGTTGAAGGGTGGTTGCGCGTCAGCCGCTCAGCTCGCCGCCTTGCATCGGCCGCACGCCGAAGTCATAGAGGGCCCGCTGGAGTTCCTCGGCTCGATCTTCGCCAAGGTCGGCAAAGAGGCGGCTGTTGGGCGTGCTGCGGATCTGGCCGATCTGGTTGTAGCCCAGCGTCTTGGCGCATGCCAGGGTGCGCGACGTCAGTGGCAGGCAATCGAGCGGCGCCTGATCGGCGAGGCTCAAAAGCCGGGCATAGGTTTCGGGGGAAATGGACACGGTGCCTGTGCTGCGGCAAGGGTGGGGGGCCGGGGCCGTATGCAGCGGCATCAGGAATGCGAGAGATGCGGAGCTCGTTGGCTGGAGCTGGTCATCTGCGCAATCTATCGCCGCATGCATTGGGCAAGAACCCGTCGATCAGGTCAGCCTCCAAGCTTGGGCAGACCGAGAAGTTCGCAGATCAGGTCGATGACTTTCATGGGGGGCTCCTGCAGGGTGGGGGCTAGATGTCGCCTGCCCGCACTTTCCCTGTTTTAACCCCCCTAGAAACCTAGCAAGTCTGCTAGGTTGAAACCGCATTACAGAATGCCGGCCGCCACGCACTTGAGCACTGCCTGGTGCTTGGACGTCACGCCCAGCTTGCGCATCACATTGCCAAGATGGAAGTTCACCGTCTTCTCGCTCATGCCCAGGATGACGCTGACCTCCCAGGCCGTCTTGCCCTGGGCCGTCCAGCTCAGCACGTCCAGCTCGCGCCGGGTCAGCTTGGGCAGATCACCCTTGTTGAGCTTCGCGCCCAGCAGCCGGTCCGCCGCCGTCAGCGCATGCGCAGCCAGCAGCTGCAGGCCCGCAACCATCTGCATCAGCTGCATGCCCGGCTCGGGCAGCGCCTCGTCGCGATCCACGCCGAGCAGGAAGTGCTTGTCACCCGGCAGGTGCAGCTTGACGGCGATTCCCGTCTTGTAGCCGTAGGGTGCCTGCGCTTCCCAGATGTCCCCGGCGTCCGCCGCTACATACGTTTTCTGATCGTAGACGACTGGCACGGCATGGCTCATGAGCTTGGCCATGACGGGATCCCGACGGGCCTCGCCCAGGTCCTTCGCCACCGCGAGATACCCCTCGGGCGTGTTCCCCAGCGACGTGATCTGCACATCGGCGTCCTGCAGGCGCCCACGCATCAGCACGCCGGAGATGATCGGGAAGCCCAGCGCATCCGCCGTCGCGACAAGACGGCGCTCGAAGCTTTCGAAGTCGTCACTCAGGCCGACGTCGATCAGCTGCTGGTAGTTCATTTCGGGCTTACCCATACCTGCCAAGTCTGCCAGCTTGTTCCCCACTGGCCCTGACCAGAGACTGCCCTCCCGTTCGAATCACACGACACAGAGGAGCCGTCCATGCCAACCCTGATCCAGTTGCCCGAAGGCAGCGTCTGCTGGCCGGTGGCCGCGCTGTCCAGCGCCGCCCAGGATGTCCGCCACGCCCGGACCCAGGTGCACCGCGTGCGCCGCGACGAGCACCGCGTCAGCGGCTCGACGCGTTGGGAGCGCTGCTATGCCGACGCCTGCGCCTGGGTGGAATGGGACTGGGTCGAGATCAACGAGGGCACCGTCGCGCAGGCCGATCCGCTCAATGTGCGCTCCAACGTGCTGCTGCTGGACGCCCGCGGCCGCCCGCTGCTGTCGTCGCGTCGCCGCGCGACGTTGGCGACGCTGGTGTATCTGCTGCCCTGGCAGGGCCCAGTGCTGGACAAGCTGAGGATGGACGAACCTTCGCGCCGCAAGGCCGTTGCGGAGCAGCGCCTGGCCGCTTGAACACTGGTGACAGCGCGGGGCACCGGCTTTGCGCAGAATCGAGGGCTTCATCGTTTGAAGCCGCCGCCATGAGTTCTCCCTCCCCCGAAGCCGTCCTTTCCCAATGGCAAGCTGACGAGGCCGCGCTACGCACGCGGCAGCAGGGTGAAACCGGCCTGGCTTCGCGGGCCATGCTGGCTGGCAAGACCGGGCTGCAACAGATGCAGGCCATGCTGGATGGCCTGGCACCCCGGCCACCGATCAGCGAGACGCTGGACTTCCTGCTGATCTCGGTGGAGGACGGAATCGCCGTCTTCCAGGGGCGACCACAGTTCAAGCACTACAACCCGCTCGGCAGCGTGCACGGCGGCTGGTTCGCGACGCTGCTCGATTCCGCCCTGGGCTGCGCGGTGCACACGACCTTGCCGGTGGGCCGCGGCTACACGACGCTGGAGTTCAAGATCAACCTCGTGCGCGCGCTGAGCGACAAGGTGCCCTTCGTACGCGCCATCGGCAAGGTGGTGCACCGCGGCCGCCAGGTGACGACGTCGGAGGCGACGCTGGTCGGCCACGACGGCAAGCTCTACGCCCACGCCAGCACCACCTGCCTGTTGTTCGACCTGCCGAGCTAGACGCGCTCGAGCTTTTGGTGCGGCAGCGGCGGCAGCCGTACCGTGATCGCATCGCCCGGCTTCACGGCACCGCCGGCCAGCACGATGCTCATGATGCCAGCCTTGCGCACGACCTCGCCGTCGGCATCGCGGTCGACGACGGCCTTCAAGAGGCCAGCCTCGAAGTTCTCGATCTGCGGGCAGGGGTTGCGCAGGCCGGTCACCCGCAGCACGACCTCGGTGCCGATGCGCAGCTCGGTGCCGCGCGGCAGCGCGAGCAGGTCGATGCCGCGGGTCGTGAGGTTCTCGCCCATCTGGCCGGGCTGAACGCCGAACCCGCGGGCGGCGAGTTCGTCGAAGAGCTCGCCCTGGATCAGATGGACCTGGCGCAGATTGGGCTGGGTCGGGTCCACGGCCACGCGCGAGCGGTGCTTGACCGTCACGCCGCAATGGGCGTCGCCTTCGACGCCCTGCCCTGCGATGAGGCGCAGCTCGCCTCTCGCGAACTTGGAGAAGCTGTGCGTTGCGCTGGACCAGACGGCCGCAACGGTCGCAACGACCGCCAGCGTCATGCGCGCAGTGCCGCGGCCTCGGAGGCCAGCTTGGTGATGCGCGCCCAGTCCTTGGCGTCGACCGCGTCCTGCGGCGTCAGCCAGGAGCCGCCGCAGACCTTGACGTTCGGCAGCTTCAGGAACTGCGGCGCCGTCTCCAGCGAGATGCCACCGGTCGGGCAGAAAGCCACGTCCGGGAAGGGGCCGGCCAGCGACTTCAGCAGGTTGACGCCGCCGACGGCAACGGCCGGGAAAAGCTTCAGGAAGCCAAAGCCGGCGGCATTGGCCTGCATGACCTCGGAGGCCGTCGACACGCCGGGCAGCAGCGGCAGGCCCTGGGCCTGGCAGGCGGCGGCCAGTGCGTCGGTGTAGCCGGGGCTGACGCCGAACTGGCAGCCGGCATTCTTGGCGTTCGTCACGTCGGCCGGGCTGCGCAGCGTGCCGGCGCCGACGATGGCGCCCGGCACCCTGGCCATGGCTTCCATGGCTTGCAGGGCGACGGGGGTGCGCAGCGTCACTTCGAGCACGCGCACGCCGCCAGCAACCAGCGCTTCGGCCAGCGGCACGGCGTCTTCCAGGCGCTGGATGACGATGACGGGGATGACGGGGCCGTGGCTGGCCAGGCTCAGGGTGTCGATCATTTCAATTCTCCATAAGACCGGGGTATTCGGGCCGAGCGCTGGGCCGCTCCCGAGCCGGCCCGCTTGGCGAAGCTTGCGGCTCAATGCCGGAAGCTTTGGCGTCCCCTCGGGGGACCGGCCAGGCTGGCGCGCGTTCAGCGCCGCCAGACTGGACGAGGGGCTGTCTCACTTCACAACCAGGTGCAGGCGCCTTCTTCGGCGCTCAGGACATTGCGGCGCAGGCCGGCAAAGAGTTCGCGGCCTAGGCCGTGGGCATTGACGTCGGCTTCGTCCGGATCGAGCGTCGCCACCTCGCGCGCCGCCCAATCGGCCTCGTCGACCAGGGCGGCCAGCGTGCCGGTCTGCGCGCAAACGCGCACGACGTCGCCATCACGCAGCTTGGCCAGCGGCCCACCGGCCAGGGCCTCGGGGCTGACGTGGATGGCCGCGGGCACCTTGCCCGAGGCACCGCTCATGCGGCCGTCGGTGACCAGCGCCACCTTGAATCCCTTGCCCTGCAGCACGGCCAGCGGTGGCGTCAGCTTGTGCAGTTCGGGCATGCCATTGGCGTGCGGGCCCTGGAAGCGCACGACGACGATGACGTCGCGCTCCAGCTCACCGTTCTTGAAGGCGGTCAGCATGGCTTCCTGAGTCGTGAAGATGCGGCAAGGCGCCTCCACGGTGTGGCGATCCTCGGGCACAGCCGAGACCTTGATGACGGCGCGGCCGACGTTGCCGGCCAGCAGCTTGAGGCCACCGGTGGCGCTGAAAGGCGCGGCGGCCGTGCGCACGACACCGTCGTCGCCACTGGCGGCCGGCAGCGGCTCGCGCACCACCTCGCCGCTCTGGCCCACCGCCCGCGGCACGAAGGCATAGGGGCGCAGGCTGTCGCCGGCGACTGAGATGACGTCCTCGTGCATCAGGCCGGCGTCCATCAGCTCACGGATGACGAAGCCCGGGCCGCCGGCGGCCTGGAACTGGTTCACGTCTGCACTGCCATTGGGGTAGACGCGCGACAGCAAGGGCACGACGGCGGACAGGTCGGAGAAGTCCGTCCAGTCGATCAGGATGCCGGCCGAGCGGGCGACGGCGACCCAGTGGATCAGGTGGTTGGTCGAGCCGCCAGTGGCGAGCAATGCCGCCATCGCGTTGACGATGCAGCGCTCGTCGACGAGGTGGCCGATGGGTTTGGCGGCCCGGCCCGCCACGCGGCCGCTGATGTTGATCGCCGTGGCGACAGCCTCGCGCGTCAGCGCCGTGCGCAGGTCGTCATGCGGATGCACGAAGGCGCTGCCCGGCGTGTGCAGGCCCATGGCCTCCAKCAGCATCTGGTTGSWRTTGGCGGTGCCGTAGAAGGTGCAGGTGCCGGCGCCGTGATAGGCCGCCTGCTCGCTCTTCAGCAACTCGTCGCGGCCGACCTTGCCCTGGGCGTAGAGCTCGCGCACCTTGGCCTTGTCGCTGTTGGAGATGCCCGAGCTCATCGGCCCGGCGGGCACGAAGACGCAGGGCAGATGGCCGAAGTGCAGTGCGCCGATCAACAGGCCCGGCACGATCTTGTCGCAGATGCCCAGCAGCAGGGCCGCATCGAAGACGTCATGCGTCAGCGCTATTGCCGTGCCCATCGCGATGGTGTCGCGCGAGAACAGGCTCAGCTCCATGCCGGGCAGGCCTTGCGTCACACCRTCGCACATCGCCGGCACGCCGCCCGCGACCTGCACCGTGGCGCCCAGACGGTGCGCCTCGGCTCGGATCTGCTCCGGGTAGCCCTCGTAGGGCTGGTGSGCCGACAGCATGTCGTTGTAGGCCGTGACGACCCCGAGGTGGGGGGCTTTCTCGGCGACGATGCGCAGCTTGTCGTTGGACGGCATGGCCGCCACGGCGTGGGCGACGTTGGCGCAGCCCATGCGCTCGAAACCGCGCTGGCGGCCGCCGAGCTTGGCGATGCGGGCGAGATAGTCGCCACGCAGCTTGGCGCTGCGTTCGCGGATGCGGTCTGTAACTTGAATGAGTGTGTCGTGCATGCGGGTCTCCTGCGGCTCTCGTAACCGGCCCTTGGGAATTTAGGTAACCATATTACTTGCCTCCAGCGCTGCGCGGGTTACGGGCTGGGTACCTGAGAAACGTCGTGCAACTCTCTGGCATGACAAGATGGGGGCGATGGCGTCACAGGCAATCCATATTCCCCATGGCCCGGCGCGCAGCGCCCATCTGTTGCAGCGCACGACCGCCGAATGGCGGGCTAGCGGCGAAGACCTGCTGCTGTTTGCCTATGGCTCATTGATCTGGCGGCCCGAGTTCGAGTATGCCGACGCGCTGCCGGCGCGGGTGTTGGGCTTTCACCGCGTGCTGCGCATGCGTTCGCGCGTGAACCGCGGCTCGCCCCAGGAGCCGGGCCTGGTGCTGGCGCTGATCTCGGGTGGCAGTTGCCGCGGGCTGGTCTACCGCATCCCGCGCACCGTCGGTGAAGAGGTGTTGCCGCGTTTGTGGGAACGCGAGATGCCCAACGGCGTCTACGAGCCGCGCTGGCTGAACTGCGACACCGGCGCGGGGCGGCTGCGCGCCCTGGCGTTCACGCTGTCGCGCCAGAGCCCGAACTGGACCGGGCCTTTGCATGAGCCGGAGCTGCTGCACATCTTTCAACACGCCAGCGGCCGCTATGGCACGACGCTGGACTATCTGCTGCGCACGGTTCAGGGTTTGCGTGAACATGGGATCCGCGACGCGGAACTGGAGCGCCAGGCCCACCTGGCGGCGCAGCACGGGCTGTGCGCACCGCTTTGATCAGCCCCTGAGCCGCGCGAGATCTTCCTCGGTGTCGACGTCGACATGCACGCCGGGGTCGTCGACGGGAATGGGTTGCGCCGCGTAGCGAGCCACGATGCGCCGCGCGCCCTCATCGCCCTGCAGGGCCACCAGCTCCGAGTAGAGCTCAGTGCCAAAGCCGACCGGATGGCCCTGGATGCCGCGGTACTGGGCATAGCAGACGGGGTAGCGCTCCAGCCCCTCGGCCACGGCCATGATGGTGGTCGGCTGCACAAGCGGCATGTCGGCCGGCAGGATGAGCCAGCCGTCGGCATCACCCGTGGCGCTGACGCCAGCGACGATGGAATGCCCCATGCCGATGGGCTGAGGCCGACCGTGGGTATCGCGCTCAGGCAGCGTCACGACGTCGCGCGCCGCGATGAGCTTGTGCACGGCCGGCGCCAGGGCTGCCGTCGTCACAACGACAACCGGAAGCTGCGTCGCGATCGCATGGCGCAAGGTGCGCGCCAGCAAGGTATCTCCACCGGGCGTTCCCGCCAGGTGCTGTTCCAGCTTGTGGCCCGAGCCGCGGAAGCGCGAGCCGCGACCCGCGGCCAGCACAACGACGACGGGGCGTCGCTTTGTCATTTGCTATTCGTCCTTCAAAACCCACTGACCTAGCGCCGGTCTGAGCCGTTTGCTGCAGTGCCACAAGCATGCCGAGTGAGGCTTCGCTTGAAACTGGGGCGTTCACTTAAGGGAAGGTCTGCATACGTAGGGAGGTCGTCAGGCCTGGCGTTGGGCCCGCGCCGGGGYGAGTTGCGGGGTGAGGCAAGGCGCCTGCGAGGCGTGTGGCGGGCCTACACAACGAGCGGGTAACGACGAATCACCCCGCAACTCGCCCCGGCCCTCCGGGTTGGGCTGCAAAGGGCTCAGTCGTTGTTGCAAGTGCTCGCGATGCCACCGGCATCGCTGCGCCTTGCGCCTAGACTGAGCCCTTTGCAGCACCAACGCGGGCCTAACGCCAGGCCTGATGACCTCCCGCCATGAGCAAGTTGAGCGACTTCCGAAAGAGCTACGAACTAGGGGAGCTGGATGAGGTGCAAGCTGCGGATGGACCGCTGGCGCTCTTCAACCGCTGGATGGATGAGGCCATCGCCCACGATGTGTCCGAGCCGACCGCGATGACGGTTGCCACGGTCGGTACCAACCACCGGCCGTCGACGCGCGTCGTGCTGCTCAAGGGCTGCGATGCACGCGGCATGGTCTGGTTCACCAATTACGAAAGCCGTAAAGGTGAAGAGTTAGCAGGCAACCCTTACGCGGCCTTGCAATTCCACTGGGTGGAGATGGAACGCGTCGTGCGCATCGAGGGGCGCGTCGAGAAGACCTCGGCCCAGGAATCGGACGACTACTTCAAGAGCCGGCCGCTGGATTCGCGCCTTGGGGCCTGGGCTTCACCACAGAGTCGGGTCATCAGTTCACGTGCTGTGCTGGTGGCCAACGCCGCCAAGGCGGCCGTTCAGCAGGGCCTGAACCCGGACCGGCCGCCGCATTGGGGTGGCTATCGCCTCGTGCCGGACCGTTTTGAGTTTTGGCAGGGGCGGCGCTCGCGGCTGCACGACCGGCTGGTCTTCAGCCTGGATGCCGACCGCTGGGTGCGCGAACGGCTGGCGCCCTAATTGACGGCGTTGCCGTCCTCGACGCGGTAGTACAGGCCGTAAGGGTCGTCGTTGAGCACGGCGAACACGCCCTCAACGACGACGGGTTCCAGCGTGTAACGCACCGGCTTCTTGGTGCGCACCTCGACCAGTCCCTCGGGCCCGGCCGGTACGCAAAAGGAGCAGGTCGTGGGCACCGACGACAGCAGGAAGTGCTGCTGCTTGTCGCCCGCCTCCAGCGGCATCATGAAGCCCTGCACCTTGATGGTCTTGCGGTCCAGCGCCTGCACGGCGGCCGGGAAGGTCGGCACGATCTTCTTTTTCTCGGCCTTGGCGGTGACTTGGGACAGCAAATGCCAGGACACGATGTCGGCGCGTTCCTCCAGCGGCTTGAAGGGGCTGCGCGGGTCGTGATAGCCAGGCCCCTGCCCCATGCCCGGCGGCGTTTGGGCGAACGCCGCAGCAGCGGCAAGACAGACGGCGAGAAGGGGCTTGAACTTCATGATGGCGGGATTGTCGGGGTTCAGCGCGGAGCTTGCAGCAGGGTTGTGACATCCAGCCGATAGGCCCGCCATGCGGGCCAGGCAGCGGCCAGCAGCGCCAGGGCGCCGGCAAGCAGCGGCACCAGCCATTCGGCTTCGCTCATGCCGAGCTGGCCCAGGCGAAGCGACTGTCGCTCGGCGAGCAGACGCTCCAGCAGCGCAACAAGGCCGTGCCCAGCCACCAGCCCCAGCACGGCGGCGAGGCCGGCGAGCAGCAAGGCCTCCAGCGCGATCAGCGCGGCGACACGCGAGGCCGGCGCGCCCAGCATGCGCAGCATCGCAAGATCGCCCTGGCGTGCCCGCACCGCATGCAGCAACGCGACCCAGACCGACAGCCCCGCCGCCGCGAGCAGCACGATGCCAAAGCCCCGCAGCACTTCGGTGCCGGCACCCACCAGGCGCATCAGTCGGGCTGTTTCCAGCGCCGGCGCGGCGGATTGCAGGCCGTCCTGCGCATTGACCCAGCGCGGCAGCATGACGGCGGCCAGCGGGCTGCGGTAGCGCACGAGGGCGAGCGTGATCTCCTTCCTTTCGCTCTCCTCGTCGTGTGAGACGGCGTGGTCTTCGTGCACCTCCCACACCGATGCCAGATCGGTCAGCACGAGGCGGTCCAGCACGCTGCCGGATTCGGCCAGCACGCCGACGACCTCGAACTGATGTTCGCCATGCGCGCCGCCACCCTCGGCCAAGCCGTGGCTGCCGGCGAAACCGTCACCGGGCTTCAGCCCGCTCGTGCGCGCGACTTCGGCGCCGAGAACGGCCTGCATCGGTTTCGTCCAGAGCGCGCCCTGCCCCATTTGGCCGCCATAGAGATCGATGTACGCCAGCGTCGTGCCAGCGATGCGGTAGCCGCGGAAGGAGTCGCCCAGCGACAGCGGCACAGCCTGGGCGACGAGGGGCTGCTGCTTCAACAGCTCCAGCGTCGCCAACGGGATATTGCCGGTCGGCGCGTCGAGGTGGAAGACACCGGCCAGCATGATCTGCATGGGGCTGCCCTTGGCGCCGACGACGAGGTCTATGCTGGCGAGGTCGCGCTTCAGCCCCGCCTCGACCTGGGCACTGGCGCGCAGCACGAAGGTCACGGCGGCGAGGCCGAGCGTCAGCAGCAGCAGGTTCAGCGCTGTCGTCAACGGGCTGGACCACAGGTATCGCCACGCGAGGCGGATCACAAGACCACCTCGCTGACGTCATCCCGCTCTGCCAGCGCTTCGACGACACGCGCGTCATGGCTGGCGATGACCAGCGTGCAGCCCTCGCGCTCGGCCGCATCGAGCAGCAGGGCCAGCATGTGCAGGGTGTGCTCATCGTCCAGGTTGGCGCTGGGTTCATCGGCCAGCAGCAGGCGCGGACGGCGCATCAGTGCGCGCGCGAGCGCCACGCGCTGGGCCTGGCCAACGCTGAGCTGGTGCGGCCGGCGATTCGCCAACTCAGCAATGTCCAGCGCCTCCATCAGCTCGGCCGCGCGCTCCGGGTCGGCGCCCTGCCCTGCGGCCAGCGCCGGCAACGCCAGGTTCTCGGCCACAGTCAGCGCCTCGCTCAAATGCAGGCGCTGGGGCACGACGCCCAACGTGGCTCCACGCCAGGCGTCCAGCGCGCGCGGGCTCAGCGTCTGCAGCTCGGTTTGCGCAACGTTCAGTTCGCCCTGTTGCACGCGCAGCAGGCCCGCCAACAGGGCCAGCAAGGTCGACTTGCCCGAGCCCGAGGCGCCACGCAGCAGCAGATGCCGGCCCGCGGCGAGCGCGAAGTCGGCATAAGCGAGCTCGGCGCCGCCGGCGTAGCGATGGCGCAGGCCGCCCCAGGCCAGCATCACTTGACCAGGCGCTTGAAGCTGGCCAGGAACTTGTCCACCTTGCCGGCAACGACAAAGGCGCAATAGCCCTGCTCGGGGTTGCGGGCGTAGTAGTGCTGGTGATAGGCCTCGGCCGTGTAGTAATCGGTCTCGGGCAGCAGCTCGGTGACGACGCGGCCGGCGTGGTGGTCGTTGGCTTCCTTGATGACTTCGGCCGCGAGCTGGCGCTGGGCCTCGGTGTGCCAGTAGATGCCCGAGCGGTATTGCGTGCCGACGTCGGCGCCCTGGCGGTTCAGCGTCGTCGGGTCGTGGATGGTGAAAAACACCTCCAGCAGTTCGCGCAGCGAGACCTCGGCGGGATCGAAGTCGATGCGCACGACCTCGGCATAGCCGGTGTTGCCGCCGCAGACGGCCTCGTAGGTCGGCTTGGGTCCCTGGCCATTGCTATAGCCGTTCTCGACGCGGTGCACGCCGCGCACGCGCTCGTAGACGGCCTCCAGGCACCAGAAGCAGCCGCCGGCCAGGGTGATGCGTTCGAGATTCGTAGCAGACATGGAATGACCTTCAATGAGCGCCAAGGGAGAGCTCGACATGGGGGCGCCAGGTCTCATCGCAACCCTGGTCGCAGAGCTTGGGCGCGGCGAGAAAGACGCGCGCATTGGGCGCGCCGCGGGCCAGCAGCGCATCGCGCACCGCCGTGGCGCGGGCCACCGCCAGCTGGCGCAGTGTTTCGTCTTCGATGGCGTAGCTGCCCAGCAGCAGGCCGCGCATCTGCTCGGGCGGCAGATCCTTGGCCAGGCCGAGCAGGTTCTTGGGCTTGTTGGGCAGCTTGCTGGCCTGGTAGAGGCGCTTGAGCGCGGCATCGGGTGTTGCGTTTTCGGCTTTGAGTGCACTGGCCAGGCGCTGTTCACGCAAGGCCTGGCCTTCGGCGGCGATGCCGGCCCAGCCCGTCAGCGTCAGCTGCACGCCGGGCTTGTCGACCAGCAGCTTGGCTACGCGGTCGAGCTTGGTCGAGTCGGCCAGTTCGACGCCACCCGGCACGAAGGCGATCTGGGCCTCCTCGGGTGCGTCGCTGCCGCTGAACAGGGCGAAGGGCGAGGTCAGCGCCTTGCCGATGAGATTGAGCACGAGCTTCCAGACCAGGCCGCCGACGCTGAACTCCGGATCGTTCAGGGAGCCGCTGACGGGCAGGTTGACGTCGATGACGCCGTTGCCGTCCTTCAGCAGCGCCACGGCGAAGCGCACCGGCAGCGAGGTCGCGTCAGGGCTCTCCACGCGCTCGCCAAAGGTCAGCTGGTTCAGGATGATCTGGTTGCTGGCCACCAGCTGGCCGCCGGGCTCGACCTTGTAGCGCAGCTTGGTCGACAGCTTGCCGCGCTCGATGGCGTAGCCGGCGTATTTGGCGGCGTAGGGCGACAACGGCGCCAGCTCGATGTCGGTCGCGTTGGCGGCAATGTCCATGGCCAGTGGTGCGCCCGGTTTGAGCTGACCGTCGATCTCCAGCAGGCCGGTGCCGGCGACCTTGCCCTTCAGCGTCAGCGGCGCCATCGCGCTGCTGGTGGACGAGAAGGCGCCCAGCGAGCCTTGCAGCTCGGTCAGGCGGGCGCTGTAGTTGGGGCGCACGAAGCGGTCGTTGAAATCGACGACGCCGCGGTTGACGCGGATGCGTTCGGCGGCGAATTCCGGCTGCGCTGCCGATGCGGCTGGCGCGGGCGCTGCAGCCGCTTCCGCCGGGCCGATGTCGCGCAGATTGAAGCGACCCTGGTCGTTGACGATCAGGCGGGCATAGGCGTCTTCGAGCAGCGCGTCCTTCACGGCCAGGCGTGGCGGCGCGCCCGGCGCCAGGGCGAGCTTGAGGCCRTCGAGCTGCAGTGCCTGCCAGCTCAGCAGGTCTTCGCCGACGACGCGCWGGCCCTCGACGACGCGGGTCTGCAGCAGCGCCAGCGGCCCGACGCGCACGTCGCCGCCCACGTTGGCCGTCCAGGCGCCGCCGGCCTGCTGGGCGGTGACTTCGGCCTTCAGCCCCAGCTCGGCGCGCTGCAGATGCAGTCCCCAGGCCGGGTCGAGGTAGGCGTTGAGCAGATGCAGCGGCAGGGCCTTGGCCTGAAGGCTGCCGCTGGCCGAGAGCGGCGCAATACCGACGCGGCCGCTCCACTGCAGGCTGCCGGCGCTGGCGGCGATGGGCTGATCATTCGCGCCGAGGGCCGCGAGTTGGGTGGTGATCTGCACCTGCACGGGCGTTGTGGCGGGCCAGCTCAGAGCGCCGAGCTGCAGGCGCAGCGGCTCGGCGGTCAGTGCCACGGGCGTGACGCCTGCGGGCACGGCGGCGTCCTGCCAGCGCAGTGCGCCGCGCTCGACCGTCAGGCCAGCAAGCTGCACCTTCCAGRCCGGGCCGGCAGCGGACGCGGCGCTGTCAGGCGGCAGCAGGCCGGCGATGTTCAAGCGGCCACCCTGCTCGCGGGCGAGCAGAGCGCGCGGCGCGTCCAGCGCCAGCGTGCCGAGGGTGATGGCATGCGTGGCAGGTTCGACGCTGGCCTTGTCGAGCTGGGCCGAGGCCAGCGTCACCAGCCGCGGCGCGCCGGGCAGGCCAAGGCGAGCGTCGCTGATGCGCAGCTCGGCCAGGGTCAGCTGGGCACGGTCGGCAGCGCCTTCGGCCAGCGGGTTCGTGACGGTGAGGCCAGCCTTGGTGGAGAGGCCGGCGACCAGCCGTACGCCGCTGGGCAACGGCAGCCAGGCGGCCAGGCGCTCGACGGCGAGGCCATCCAGCTCAGCATCAGCCTGCAGCAGCTCGGGCGACAGCTTGGCCTGGGCCGTCAGCGTGGCCCGGTCCAGGCGCAGGCTGGCGTCGAGCTGGGCAGGCGACTTCAACGGCCAGGCGGCTGCGCCGAGCTTGATCTGGATGGCCTCCAGCGCCAGGCCCTTGTTGAGAGTGAAACGACCCTCCTTGACTTCCAACCCGGCAAGGCTGAACTGCCAGGGGGCCGCAGTTGGCGATGACACGCCGCCAGACCCTGACCCTGCCGGCAGCGGGCGCAGCCAGGCATCGGGCGACTCCAGCAGGATGGCGCCGAAGCCCAGCTGGCGACGCAGCGGTTGCACATCGGCGAGCGGCAGGCTCAGCCGCTTGAAGCCGAGCAGGGCCTGGCCGTCGGGCTGGGTCAGGGCCAGCTCGTGCAGCTGGATGATGCCACTGAGCTTGACACCCGGCGTCTGCTTGGGGCGCTCGGCAAAGTCCACCGCCACGTCGACATCGAGCCTGCCGCCGGCCAGTCGGACGGGCGCGCTGGCAGGCACATAGGCGGCCAGCGGTGCGAGATCCAGCCCGGCAAATTTGAAGGACAAACGAGCACTGACGTCGTCGTCAAAGGGCAGCGCCTCGGCGCGGCTGTCGAAGGCGACGCCGTCGAGCTTGCCGTTCAGCTGGGGCTGCACCTTGACCTTGACGTCGGCCGGCAGCGTCGACATGAAAGGCAGGGCCAGGTGCAGGCCGGCCAGCTCGTGCTTGCGCTGCACCGGGCGGTCGTCGAAGAGGATGCGACCGTCGGCCAGCTCGATGTTGTAGACGGCGAACTCGGCGTCCGGCTCCTCGGGCGCCCCGGGCTTGGCGGCAAAGCGCTGGATCAGGTCGTCGATGTCATAGCGGCCCTCGGCCACGCGGGCGAGGCGCAGTTCGGGCTTGGTCAAGGCCACGGATTCGATGACGGCACGGCCGCGCAGCAGAGAGCGCAGCGACAGGGCAGCATCCAATTTCTGCAGCTTGAACAGCGGTGGCTGCCCGGCGTCGGCGCCGGCAATACTCAGCCCTTCGATGACCAGGGCCAGACGCCAGGGCTGGAAACTGGCCTCCTCGACGGTCACCGGCCGGCCCAGGGCCTCGCTGGCCAGTGCAGCGCCACGGCCGGTAACCCAGCCGGGTAGCGCCAGTGTCACGACCAGCAGCAGCAAGGTGACCAGGGCCGACAGCGCGGCGATGGTCCAGAGGGCGAGGCGGGCGGGGGAGCGGGAGGTCACTGTCACGGCAAAAGCATTATTGATGTCGGCGAAGATGCCACAGGTGATCTCCCTCGACTATTCAGGCTTCAAGACGTTGCTGCTTGCCGCCGCCCTGCCCCCAGCGCCCCTGTTGCTGCTCGCGGCCTGGGGCGGTTGGCGACTCCAACGAGGCCGGCGCCTGGGCGGGGTGTTGCTGGGCCTGGCGCTGATCGGCGTCTGGCTGTCGGCCACCGAGGCGGTGGGCGAACTGCTGAGCCGGGCCGTGGGGCTGCCCACGGCTCTTGAGCCAGCCCGGATTGACGCGTTGCGCGCTCGCTCAGACGGCGCGGTGCTCGTGCTGGGCGGCGGCGTGAAGCGCCATGCGCCTGAGTTCGCCGCTGGTGCTCCGGCCCGCATCACCGCCGAACGCCTGGCCTATGGCGTCTGGGTTGCCCGGCGCAGCGGCTGGCCGCTGGCCTTTTCCGGCGGTATCGGCTGGACAGCGACTGAACTGCGCGAACCCGAGGCCGACATCATTGCCCGCGTGGCGGCTCAGGACTATGGCCTCCCACTGCGCTGGGCCGAAGCCAGTTCACGGGACACGCGGGAGAACGCCGCCCACACGCTGCCGCTGCTGGCGAAGGCGGGCGTGAAACAGGTCGTGCTGGTCACGCATGAGGCGCACATGCGCCGCGCGCTGCGCGCCTTCGAGGCCGAGGCCGCACCGTTGGGTCTGACGATGCTGGCGGCCCCCATGGGCCTGCGCGATGACGCGTTGAGCAGCTTTGACGACTGGTGCCCCTCCGTCGAGGGCTTTGCACGTGTGCGCTATGTGGTCTACGAGACCTTGGCGTGGTGGGCGGGCCGATGAGGCGCCACAAATAGAAACCCCGCCGGGCTTTAAGGCCGGGCGGGGTGGGTGGCTATGCCACCTTGGGGCTCCACGGCGATTTGCCGAAGGGCTCCTGGCGCGCAAGGGATTGCGCCAGAGGTTGTGCCTCAAAAGGCATCTCAACAGTAGGCGAGCACGCTCAGGGCTTCAAGAAGAGTTGCCCGAATAGCGCCTCGGCCCGCGCCGTGATCTCGGGCGGCAGGCTGATACCGCGACCCCATTCGCGGCTGGTCTCGCCGGGCCACTTGTTGGTCGCGTCCAGCCCCATCTTGCCGCCCAGGCCGCTGACCGGTGAGGCGAAGTCAAGGTAGTCGATGGGCGTGTTGTCCACCAGGGTGGTGTCGCGCACCGGGTCCATGCGCGTCGTGATGGCCCAGATCACTTCCTGCCAGTTGCGCGTGTCGATGTCGTCGTCGACCACGACGATGAACTTGGTGTACATGAATTGGCGCAGGAAGCTCCAGATGCCGAACATCAACCGCTTGGCGTGGCCGGGGTAGGCCTTCTTGATGGATACCACGGCCATGCGATAGCTGCAGCCTTCAGGCGGCAGATAGAAGTCAACGATCTCGGGAAACTGCTTTTGCAGGATGGGCACGAAGACCTCGTTGAGCGCAACGCCAAGGATGGCGGGCTCGTCCGGCGGCTTGCCGGTGTAGGTCGAGTGGTAGATCGGGTTCTTGCGCTGGGTCAGGCGAGAGATCTCGAAGACGGGGAACCAGTCCTGCTCGTTGTAATAGCCGGTGTGGTCGCCGAATGGGCCTTCCAGCGCGTGCAGATAGCCGCCCTTTTCCTTCAGCGGCACGCCGCGCTCGCTGACGCCGGTGTAGCCGGGTGCGGCAGGCGGGATGTGGCCTTCCAGCACGATCTCGGCCGAGGCCGGTGCCTGAAGCGGTTGGTTCTTGCCCACGCCGGTATTGACCAGTTCAGTACGCGAGCCGCGCAGCAGGCCGGCGAACTGATATTCGGACAGGCTGTCTGGCACCGGCGTGACGGCGCCCAGGATGGTGGCCGGATCGGCACCGAGGGCCACGGCGATCGGAAACGGCTCGCCCGGATGGGCCAGCGCGTGGTCGCGGAAATCCAGCGCACCACCGCGGTGCGCCAGCCAGCGCATGATGACCTGGCGGGGGGAAATAAGCTGTTGGCGGTAGATGCCCAGGTTCTGGCGGGTGCGGGTCGGCCCCCGGGTGATGACCAGACCCCACGTGATCAGGGGGGCTGCGTCGTCCGGCCAGCAAGTCTGTATGGGCAGGCGGCCGAGGTCGATGTCGCTGCCCTCCATGACCTCTTCCTGGCAGGCCGCGCGGCGCTGCACGGCGGGCTTCATGTCCCACAGGGCCTTGGCCATCTGCAACAGTTTGCCGGCGTCTTTCAGGCCCTTGGGTGGGTCGGGCTCCTTGAGGCTGGCGAGCACCCGGCCGACATCCCGCAAATCGGCCAGAGACTCAGCGCCCATGCCGAGTGCGACGCGACGCGTTGTCCCGAAAAGATTGGTCAAGGCGGGGGTGGAAAACCCGGCCGGCGCCTCGAACAGCAGGGCCGGTCCGCCGGCCCGCAGCACGCGGTCGCTGAGGGCCGTCATCTCCAGCACCGGCGAGACTTTTTCACGCACGCGCTTGAGCTCTCCGAGGCCTTCGAGGCCGGCGATGAAGTCCCTCAGATCGCTGTATTTCATAACCAAAAGTAGTTTTGAAGAGGCAAAACAACCTTGACTGGTTATCTACGCCTCGTAAAATTCGTCGCTTCGGGTTTTTACTGAAGCCCAACCGGCCAGGTCCTCCGGGCACAGAGATGCCACAGACCAGAGCAATCGGCCGGGAAATTATCACCGTCGCCCCACCCAGACCGCTTCGCATCGAGGCAGCCTGAGGCGGGTTGCGGCACAAGGAGTCGAATGACGACACGTCAAGACCTGTTCAGCCTGGCTCGCCACACGCGGGATTCGGCGTCGCTGTTCGTCAAGGACATCGGCAACGGCCTGCTCGTGGTCAGCCACAACACACTGGCCCTGCTGGGGCTGGCCGTGGTGTCGGTGCTGCTGGTGTTCACGAGCCAGGCCGGCCTGCGTGAGAAAGTGGAATCCGCCACCCTCGGCTGGCTGAATGCGCGCCATGAAGCGCGTGCCGAGGCCGAGGGCAACACCCTGATGGCATCGGCCGAGCCCGATGCCATTGCCCGCGCCACCGCCACCGACCCCCGCGAGCTGAGCCGCCAGCAGGCCGCCGTCGCCCATTGGCTGGCGCGCCGCTACAGCGTGGCGCCGGAGCCCATCAGCCGCCTCGTGCAAGAAGCCTGGGCCGTGGGCCAGCGCGCCAAGGTCGAACCGACGTTGATCCTGGCCATCATGGCCATCGAGTCGCGCTTCAACCCTTTTGCGCAGAGTGCCGTTGGCGCCCAGGGCCTGATGCAGGTCATGACCCGCGTTCACGACGACAAGTACGAAGCCTTCGGCGGCACGTTGGCGGCCTTCGATCCGGTCACCAATCTGCGCGTGGGCGTGCAGGTTTTGAAGGAATGCATCCAGCGCGCCGGCGGCCTGGAAGAGGGCCTGCGCTATTACGTCGGCGCGGCCAATCTGGCCGAGGACACAGGCTATGCGGGCCGCGTGCTGGCCGAGCACGACCTGCTGAAGGCGGTCGCGGCCGGCCGCACGGTGCCGACCATGACGACCGTCCGGCCGCTGGTGCGCGAAGCGGCGTCTGCCCCCTCGACCGGCGACTCCGCCCAGGTGGCCCTGCTGCGCTGAGGCGCGGCTGACATACACTGAGCATTCACGCGACTGGCGATCAGGGTCACTAGCTGACCTGAGGTGGGCCACCACCGGGGAGCGTGAGGCGGCTGTCCTCTGTCGACATGACAACCGCTATCAGCCGTTCGCCTGGGCAGCCTTGGGACATCACGCCTGCCGTGACCGCCGGGGATTCACCGCCTGACCTTCGGAAACACCAGCATGTTTGACCGCAACACCTCCACCCTCGCCTTGGTCGACCCCGAACTCTGGACCGCCGTCCAGAACGAGAACCGCCGCCAGGAAGACCACRTCGAGCTGATCGCCAGCGAGAACTACACCWSSCCGGCSGTSATGSAGGCCCAGGGYAGCCAGCTGACCAACAAGTAYGCCGARGGCTACCCCGGCAAGCGCTACTACGGTGGCTGCGAGTACGTCGACGTCGTCGAGCAACTCGCCATCGATCGCCTGAAGCAGCTCTTCGGCGCCGAATTCGCCAACGTGCAGCCCAACTCCGGCTCGCAGGCCAACCAAGGCGCCTTCTTCGCGCTGCTGCAGCCTGGCGACACCATCATGGGCATGAGCCTGGCCGAAGGCGGCCACCTGACCCACGGCATGGCGCTGAACATGAGCGGCAAGTGGTTCAACGTCATCAGCTACGGCCTGGACGCCAATGAAGCGATCGACTACGACGCCATGGAAGCCCTGGCCCGCGAGAAGAAGCCCAAGCTCATCATTGCCGGCGCGTCGGCCTACTCGCTGCGCATCGACTTCGAGCGCTTCGGCAAGATCGCCAAGGAGATCGGCGCCTACTTCATGGTCGACATGGCGCACTACGCCGGCCTGATCGCCGCGGGCGTCTACCCGAACCCCCTGCCCCACGCCGACGTCGTCACGTCCACCACGCACAAGAGCCTGCGCGGCCCGCGCGGCGGCATCATCCTGACGAACGACGAGGCGATCGCCAAGAAGATCAACTCGGCCATCTTCCCCGGCATCCAGGGCGGCCCGCTGATGCACGTCATCGCCGGCAAGGCCGTGGCCTTCAAGGAAGCCCTGACGCCCGAGTTCAAGGTCTACCAGGAGCAGGTCGTCAAGAACGCCAAGGTGCTGGCCGACACGCTGATCGAGCGCGGCCTGCGCATCGTCTCCGGCGGCACGGAGAGCCACGTCATGCTGGTGGACCTGCGTCCCAAGAACCTGACGGGCAAGGAAGCCGAGGCCATCCTGGGTGCCGCCCACATGACCTGCAACAAGAACGGCATCCCCAACGACCCGCAAAAGCCCATGGTCACCAGCGGCATTCGCCTGGGCACGCCGGCCATGACGACGCGCGGCTTCAAGGAGGAGCAGGTGCGCCAGACGGCCCACCTGATCGCCGATGTGCTGGACAAGCCGCATGACGAGGCCAACCTGGCCGCCGTGCGCGAGAAGGTTGCGGCGCTGACGGCCGCCTTCCCGGTCTACCGCGGCTAAGTCGAGCCTCAATGCGCTGCCCGTTCTGCTCTCACACCGAAACCCAGGTCGCCGAGACCCGAGAGTCGGATGAGGGTGACGTCGTCCGGCGCCGGCGCCGCTGCCTGTCCTGCGACAAGCGCTTCACGACCTATGAGCGGGCTGACATTGCCATGCCCTCGGTCGTCAAGAAGGACGGGCGGCGCGCCGATTTCGACGCGTCCAAGCTGCGTGCCTCCATGCAGCTGGCCCTGCGCAAGCGGCCGGTCAGCGTCGAGCAGATCGATGCGGCCATCAACCGCATCGAGGAGAAGCTGCTCGCCAGCGGCGCCCGCGAGCTCGCGTCCACGCGACTGGGCGAGTTGGTCATGCGCGAGCTCAAGCGCATCGACAAGGTCGCCTACGTGCGMTTTGCKTCGGTGTACCGCAGCTTCGARGACGTCGACGAGTTCCGGCAGCTGATCCGCGAGATCTGATACCGGGTTGACCCTATCCCCCGGCGGGGGGAAATGAGGGGGAGACGAGGGGGACGGGGCACCCGCCACCCCTCTTCGTTCCGCCTTTGGGGGGAAAGACGCGGTGAGCCCCGCTTCCTAGAGTTCGTTCCATCAACAACGAACCCAGGGAAGCACCATGAACCGCACCGCCAACACCCGTCGCAGCAACCGTGGTTTCACGCTGGTGGAACTCTGCGCCAGCGTCGGCATCTGCGCCGCCCTGCTCGGCCAGGCCGTGCCGGCCATGGGCACGATGCGCCAGCAGCAGCAACTGCGCGTCAGCGCGGACACCCTGGCCAGCGACCTGCGCCTGGCGCGCAGCGAAGCGGCCCGCCTGGGCGACTCGGTCTTCTTCCGCATCAGCGGCAAGGGCGCCAACGCCTGCTACGTGATGTACATCGGCGCCAAGGACGACTGCGATTGTGCTGGCGGCAAGGCCGCCTGCAAGAAGCCGAGCAGCCAGGTCATCAAGGCCGAGTGGCTGCCGACGACCCAGCCCGTGCGCCTCAGCAGCAACGCCGAGACGCTGCAATTCCAGTACCTCCAAGGCCTGGTCACCCAGGCCGGCAGCATTGATCTCAGCCTGAGCGGCGGCCAATCCATCCGCCAGGTCGTGGCCCTCACCGGCCGCGTGCGCAGTTGCTACGTGGGCACGAACAAAGTCAGCGGCATGCCCAAGTGCGCCTGAGGGCCGTTTCATTCGCCCCTTCATTCATGGTGGATGCCGACCAGCGGCGCAACTCGGCGGATGAGCGGCCAAGACGTTACCGATCGTTGTGACGTACTGCCAAAAAATCGGACCATGTGCACCTGTTCCCGTTCGCGACGCCGTGGCTTCACCTTGATCGAGCTGATGGTCGCGCTGGCCATTGCCGGCATCCTCGCCGCGGTTGCCTACCCCGCCTACACCTCGCACATGCAGCGAGCCCGCCGCGCAGACGCCATCTCCGCGCTGACCGCCGTCATGCAGGCGCAGGAGCGTTTCCGCAGCAATTCAGCCACCTACGCGTCGACCCTCAGCGCACTGAACTTGAACATTGCCAGCATCACGCCCCTTTACAGCGTCAGCCTCTCAGGCGTCGGCGCAACCCCGGGGTTTGACGTCGGCTACATCGCCACGGCAACCCCTATAGCTGGCGGCAAACAGGCGACGGATCTGACCTGCAAGACCCTGACGGTGACCCTGGTGGGTGCTACACCCCAGTACTCGGCGACAGGCGACCCCAGCAACAGCGGCACGAATCGCGACACCGGCTCTGAATGCTGGCCTCGATAGTCATGACAAACCCTGTCCATGCCCTGAAGGCCCGGATATCCGGCCTGACGCTGATCGAGATCATGGTGGCCGTGGCGGTTCTCGGCGTCATATTGGCGATGGCCATTCCCTCGATGGCCGACTTGCTGGAAAGGCGCCGGGTGACGGCCGCTGCCGAAGAGGTTTCCGGCATATTGACTTACGCCAAGGCGGAAACGAATGCGGCCAATTCTCTGCTTTTCGTTCGATTCGACCCGCACGCGACGATGAGCTGCGCGATGGTCGTGACATCGGCGGGGGGCAACAATTGCAGATGCCACTATCCGGCGAACAATCTTTGCCCCACCGGAGGCGGCAGGTCATTGCGCCTGTTCCAGTTGCCCAAAACCCATGTGCAGTTCGATGCTGAGGGTGTCTGGGCCGCTGGCAACAACTACATCCGATTCGCGCGCGATCAGATGACGATGGAGACTGGGAATTTCCAAGTCGACGTGGTGGGCCTGGGAAAAGGCTACACGCTGCGCATTGAGGTGAATGGCATCGGGCGTGTCAGGGTTTGCGCGCCGTCTGCGCCGGCCGAAAGAAACGAGGCCAAGCCGTTTCAAAGGATGAGTGGGTACGCGTCATGCTGAATACCGCACGCACCAAGTCGTACCGAGCCCAACGCGGGTTGGGTCTGGTTGAATTGATGGTGGGCATCACGGTCGGCCTGATCGTCACCGCCGGCGCGGCCGTCGTGGCCACGCGGCAGATCAACGAACATCGGCGCCTGATGCTGGAAGTGCAGATGCAACAGGATCTGCGGATCGCCGCCGACCTGCTGCAGCAGGACATGCGCCGGGCGGGTTACCGCGGCCGGGCGGGTTACCGCGGCC
>NZ_JBFUMN010000048.1:0-38746 GCF_054049335.1 Roseateles sp. P5_E1 | reverse complement strand
TACCCGGACTGGGTGCAGATCGACTTCAACGGCATGCAGACGATCAGCGAAATCGATGTGTTCACGCTGCAGGACAACGCCTACTCGCCCTCAGTGCCGACGCTGGCGATGACGTTCAGCAACTTCGGTATCCTGCACTTCGAAGTCCAGTACTGGAACGGTGCCGGGTGGGTGGATGTGCCGGGCGGCAGCGTCATCAACAACAACAAGGTGTGGCGGCAGTTCGTCTTCGCGCCCATCACCACACAGCGCATCCGCGTGCTGGTGAACAGCTCGGCCTACTATCTCTCGCGCATTGCCGAAGTGGAGGCCTGGACCGCATCTCAATAGTCAGGATGGCCGGGCCGTTGCAGGTGATGGGATGGATGCCCCGACCCGAAGAGGGCACCCAACCGTCAAAGTGGATAGGTCAGCAACCGCTTGATCGGCAGGAGGGCTTGCAGCCCGTCGTTCAGGCGAGCCGGTAGTCTGGCGCGTGCYGGCGCAGCCACTGCTCCAGCATCATCAGGATCCAGACCATCTCGCCGTAGTAGCCGGCATGCTCCTTGAGCCGCTGGGTCAGCAGGCTTTCGACGAACTCGGTGCGCACGATGCCGCGTGCCGCCACGCCGCGCAGTGATTCCGCGGCCAGTGCGTTCAGCGCCGCGTCCTTGACGGCCCAGGGGCCGAAGGGCAGGCCGAAGCCATGCTTCTTCTTGGTCAGGATCTCGTCGGGCAGGAAGCCGCGCAGCGCCTCCTTGAAGAACCAGCGCAGCTTCAGGCCCTTGAGCTTGTAGCGGGTCGGCAGCTTCAGCGAGAAATCCAGCAGCCGCGTGTCCAGCAGCGGGAAGCCGACGTCCACACCAGCCAGGGCTGTCGTGCCGACGACCTTGGGCAGGTCGTTCTCGGCCAGCGTGTAGCGCCAGTCGAAGGCCAGCATCTGGTTGACGAGGCTGGCCTCGTGCGGGCCGGCGGCCCAGGTGGCGCGCTGGTGGTCGCGCGGTGCGCCGGTGTCCACGGCGGCCAGGAAGGCTGGCGTCAGCACCTCGCTCATGCCCAGTCGGTCCAGCAGGTTGTAGCTCTGCATGCGGTCGGGCATGGGCACGCGGGCCTGGCGGATGTAGCTGGTGCCCTTCTTGAGCAGCGGGATGTTGCCGGTGACCGGGTTGACGAACAGCGGGTTCAGCACGCCGGTGCGCAGCGGCGACGGAATCTGGCTGTAGACATGGAAGACGCGCTCCTTGGCATAGCGGGTGTTGCCGCCAAAGAGCTCGTCGCCGCCGTCGCCGGCCAGCATGCGGTGGTAGCCATCGTCATGCGCCTTGCGCGCGCAGTAGAAGGCGGGCACTGCGGAGGAATTGCCGAACGGCTGGTCGTAATGGGCGGCGACGTCGGGGATGGCCGCCACCAGATCGGCCGGTGTCACGTAGTACTCGTGATGGTCGGCGCCAAAAGCCTTGGCGGCGATGCGCGCGTATTCCATCTCGTCATAGCCCTCGGCCTCGAAGCCGATGGAATAGCTGGCCGGCGCCTGGCCCGTGGCCTCGCGCAGCAGGCCGGCGACTGTGGAGCTGTCGGTGCCGCCGCTCAGGAAGCAGGCGGTCTTGCCGTCGGCGCTCAGCCTGTCCTTGACCGCCGCGCGCAGGATGCCGTGGAACTCCTCCTTCAGCGCGTCGAAGCTGGGCCGGGCCTGCTCGTCGAAGCGCGCGACCCAGTAGGGTGCGACGGTCAGCTGGCCGTTCTCGAACAGCGCGTAGTGGGCCGGCGGCAGGCGGTGGATGCCGGCGTAGATGGTGCGCGGGGACGGGATGCAGTGATGGAAGAGGTAGTTGAAGAGGGCCTGGGTATCCAGCTCGCGGATGCCGAGCTGGCGGGCCAGTTCGTCGGCCCGCGTCGCGAAGTGCAGGCGGCCGTCCCGCACGGCGTAGCACAGGCTGTGCACGGCGAAGCGATCGATGGCGAGGTAGCTGCCCCCACCGGGGAGGTCGAGCGCGACGGCGAATTCGCCGCCCACGTCGGCAGCGCAGGCGGCGCCGCGCGCGGCATAGGCTTGGCGCCAAGCGGCCAACGCATCTCCGGCGCGCGCGCTGAAGCGGGGGGAGCCGGAGGCGAACGGCGTGTCGGGCGGCAGGGCTTGGGCTTGCATGCGGGTCTTGGGGTCAGGACGCGGGATTGTCGTTGGGATGGGCAGTGCTTCGCAGTGCGTGCAGGCGCCGCCAGGCATTACCGACGGTCTGGCGCACCAGGCCGACCAGGCCGCGCAGCGTCAAGGGGTCGTAGGCGACCAGCCCGAGGCGTTCGCGGCGCTGGCTCATCCATTCGGCCTTGTACGGGGCGTCGCCGATCAGATAGTCCACCTCCTGGACGCGCTCCAGGTCGAGCGCCTGCTCCATCAGCAGGGCGGTCAGCAGCGTGCCCGGAGCCAGCGCCTTGTAAGCCTGGTCGTAGGCCAACTTGTAGATGTTGGCACGGCCGTTGGCGATGATCCAGATCTGGGCCGCCACCGGTTTGTCGTGAAGCCAGGCCAGGCCCAGGCGCAGCCAGCCGCGGCGCGCGCACAGGCGGATCAGGCCTGGCATGAAGTCGGGGTAGGGCTCGGGCACCTTCCAGCTGTGGGCGTAGACATCGCGATAGGCGGCCAGTGCGCCTTCGAGCGCGTCGCCGTCGCGCACGACCTCCAGCCGACCGCCTTCACTTGCGAACTTCTTGCCCATGCGCTTGATCGTGCTGCGCAACTGGCCGCTGCGACCCTTTAGATAGTCGGCCCAGTTCTGGCGCACCGGCTCATACCAGTTGCCAAACGAGAAGTAGGCATGCGTGCTGAGGCCGGCAAGAGTCAAAGCCCTCTTGAGCAGCGCGAACTCTCGCGAATCCGGGTCCATCGGCGAGAAACGATAGGCGGCCGCGCCGCCGCCCGTCCGTCGCAAGGCGCGTGTCAGCGGCAGCAGATCCTCGGCCTCGACGTCGTCTTCCATCGCCAGCGCGTAGATGGCTGTGTAGAAGTTGGACAGCGCGCTGATTTCACGGCCCAGTGCCCCGCTCTGCGCGACGGTGGGCAGCACGGCCAGCACGCGCCCCTGGCGGCGCAGCACGTGGATGCGCACCTGGGCCTGCGGCTCGCTGGCATAGACGGTGTCGATCAGGTTGGCGTACCAGTCTGCACCCAGCTCGACATGGCGCTGCTCGGCCTTGTGCATCAGGGCAAGTGCATCCGCCGGCAGCTCGCGCACGTGGACGTAGGTGTCGACGCTGGCGCCGCTGCGGCTCACCATGATGTCGGTGTCCACCGGTTGGCTGGCACGACCGTGCCAGCCGCGGCTGCCGCGCCTGAGCAGGCCATAGAGGGCCGGCAGGCCGCGGTGGCGATAGACGCTTACATGGTTGATCCAGCGCTGCGACGTGGACCATGCCAGCAGGTCGGATTCGGCGTTCGTGTAGAACTCGACGCCGCCGCCTGGTGCACGCGTGAACAAGTCCTCCAGCGTGCGCAGCAGCAGGATGCGGCCGGGCGCAAAGCGCTCGAACTGCTCGTGGAAGGCCGTCTTCAGCATGACGGCCATGCCACCGCTCAGCAGCAGCATGCGCGAGGCCAGCAGTTCTTCGCCCAACCAGAGTTCGTAGACCAGCGCCTCGCCGCGGGCGGCGAACTCGCGCATGACTTCGGCGTAGAAGGGGCCCTGCGGGTTGTCGCTGCTGACGGCCGTGCCTTCGCGGCCTTTCCAGCCGCTGGACTCCAGCCCCGCATAGCGTTGCACCGCAGCCTCGATCGACTCGGGTGCGCTGGTGACGGTCAACCGTTCTCCACCTGGCTCGGATTGCAGCCGGCGCAGGTAGCGGCGCATGTTCTGGATGAGCTTGCGCGGTCGTTGAGCCCAGTAGTCATCGAAGCTGCCCTTCAGGCTGACGCTCATCGTCAGCGCATGCGGCTGGCTCTGCACGGGAAGCCTGGGCAGCTCGCGCAGGTCGCCGAAGTGCGGGTCGTTGCACAACAGGTCCAGCTCGCTCGCATAGCCGGGCAGCGCAACGAGCAGGCCGCGCAGCTCCAACCCGGCCGGGATCAGGCTGGGGCCGATCTGCGTCTGCGAGGGCAGGAAGCTGGACCAGACACCCAGGCCGCGCGTCTGGGGGTTGATGAGCAGCATGGCGACGGCCTCGCCTTCGCGGCTGGCGATGGCGAGCAGCACGCCTTGCGCCGCGAAATGGCGCAGCAGGGCATCGACGAACAAGCCGTCGAGCATGCCGTGGCCGCCCATGAGCTGCCCGTTGAGGCGATCCCAGGCCTCCCGGTGGGGGCCGAGGCCTTGCACCGGGGTCAGCGTGTGGAGTTGCCAGTCCAGGCCGGGGTTCATGGGGTGTCGAGATCCAGGAAATGTGCGCCCGTCCTGGCGCAGAGACGGGCATGGTGGCGGATGCGGCCCAGCTCCGCCAGCACACGCAGGCTGGCCAGCAGGCTGCCGAGGAAGGCCTTCAGGTCGTGGTTGGCAAGCAGCTCAGCCAGCGGCTGCACGACGCCAGCGGCCAGCAGCCGCAGCAACTGGCCGGGCAGGCTGCCGCCGGGGCGCTTGAAGTCCAGCAACAGCTCCGAGCGCTTGCGCTCACCGCGGCTGCTGACCTGGCTGCCCCAGCTCTGCGGCGGCCGGGCTGCCTTGG
Source organism: Roseateles sp. P5_E1 (assembly GCF_054049335.1). Taxonomy (NCBI): domain Bacteria; kingdom Pseudomonadati; phylum Pseudomonadota; class Betaproteobacteria; order Burkholderiales; family Sphaerotilaceae; genus Roseateles; species Roseateles sp. P5_E1. The sequence goes on along the minus strand of NZ_JBFUMN010000048.1, from coordinate 34,117 downwards.
CGCGCAGATGCACGATGCGCGCGGCCGGCAGCAGCGCTGTGTGCAGGCCGTGATGGGCGAAGCGCTCGATGAGGTCGTCGTCCTCGCCGTACATGAAGAACAGCGGGTCGAAACCGCCGACACGGCTGAACACCCCGGCGCGCAGCATCCAGGCCGCCGCATTGATGCCGCGGGTGGGGTAGTGCGGCTGCACGCGGCCGAGGCAAGCGTCGGACAGATAGCCCGGCGCATGGCGCTGTAGATAGGCGCTCTGGGTGTTGGGGTCGACGCGGCCCAGGTCGGGGCTGCAGTGCAGGGGGCTGACGATGTCGAAGCCCGGCTCGGCCTCCAGGAAGGCCACGAGCTGGGCTATGGCTTCGGGCGTGACGTAGGCGTCCTGGTTCAGCAGGAAGATCGCGTCGGCGCCGGCGCGCAGGGCGTGGGCGATGCCCAGGTTGTTGCCGCGGCCGAAGCCGAGGTTGGTGGCGCTTTCGATGAGGACGGCTTCGGGGAAGTCCCGGCGCACCAGGTCGCGAGTTGCATCGGTGGACGCGTTGTCGACGACGACGGCCGTGCCGGGATGGCTGCTGTCGCGCAGGGACTGCAGCGCGCCGGCAATCCATGCGGCGCCGTTGAAGGTGACGATGACGACGAAGACCTTCATGAGGCGGCTGCCGCAGCGCGACGTCGATCGAGGAAAGCGCGGATTTCCGCGTACAGCGGATGGCCAAGCAGTTTCAGTCCGACCAGCCAGATCAGCACGGTCAGGCCGGCGCAGGCCAGCAAGGCGTGGAAGGCGAGCGGTTGGCCGGCCGGGCGCAGCCAGGCCGCCACCAGGGCGGCGGGCAGCAGGCAGGCCAGGGCCAGCAGCGCATTGCGCGCCAGCTCGCGTGCAATGGCGCCGAAGTCGCTGGGCAGGCAGCGTTGCTTGAAGGCATAGAAATAGGGCACGGCCACCACGGCCATCGCCAGCACGCCCAGCGCCAGCGGCTCCAGCGCCCGCCAATGCCAGATGACGGCGATCAGCAGCAGGGCCTTGACCGGCTGGATGATGAGGTCAGCCAGCGCCACCAGCTTTGAATGGCCAGCGGCCAACATCAGCGTCGGGATCAGGCTGTTCAGCACGCTGACCGCGCCGGCGGCGCAATAGATGGGCACCAGGGGCGCCGACGCATCCCATTGCGAGCCGAACATCAGCCGCAGCACCTCGAGCGCGAACAGGCCGACGAAGCCGTAAAACGGCCAGGCGACGGCGCTGACAGCCCCAAGGCTCTGCACGAAGCGCTGCTCCAGCCGCTCATCGTCGCGGTGGGCCTGAGCGAAGGCCGGGTAGGCGACCGAACGCACCGTGCCCATGATGTCGCGGTGGAAGAGGTTCATCAGGCCTTGCGCGCGGCTCGCGATGGCTACCTGGCCGAAGTCCAGCAGCTTGCCCACGGCCAGGTCGTTGATGTCCATGGACACCGAGGTGACGACATTGGCTGCCGTGACCGGGCCGCCGAAGCGCAGGATCTCGCGCCAGCGGTGCAGCTGTGGCCGGGCCAGGCGCCCCCAGGCGCCGGCCAGGCTGACACCCAGCGCGGTAATGAGGCTGGCGCCGACGTCGCCCCAGGCCAGGCTGGCCGCGCCCACGCCGGCCCAGGCCAGGCCCAGCGTCGTGAAGGTGCCGACGACGGCGGCGGCGACGTTGACGCGCATCAGCACGTCGAAACGCATGTCGCGCCGCAGCAGCGCGATCGAGATCGAGTTGAAGGGCAGGATCAGGAAGTTGATGGAGATGATTCGCACAATGTGCGTCAGGCTCGCGTCGCCATAGAACTCGCCGATCCACGGCGCCACGGCGTGGATGCCGGCAAACAGGCCGCCGCCGAGCAGCAACGAGGTGCCCAAGGCGCTGCCGACATCCTCAGGGCCCAAGTCCTTGCGCTGGATCAGGTAGTTGGCAAGGCCGAAGTCGCGCACGACCTGGGCCATGCTGATCAGCGCCATCGACACCGAGTACAGGCCGATCTGTTGCGGCGTCAGCAGGCGTGCCAGCAGCGTGAACGACAGCAGCTGCAGGCCGATCAGCAGATAGCGCTCCAGGAAGGCGAAGCCGAGCGAGCGGCGGACCGTGTTCATCAATACAGGCCCTGCTTCTTCTGCGAGTGGCGTTCCACCCAGGCAGAGTAGGTCGCCGGAGACCAGTGCGACCGCCAGCGGCTGTCCACGCGACCCCAGCAGCGCAGCAGGCGCAGTTCGCGCGCAAAACGCTCGGCCACGGGCTCGCGCCGCAACGGCCCGAGCAGCCAGCCGATGCCGTCCTGCAGCAGCTGCAGGTATTGCCACAGCGGCACACCGGCAAACTCGTGGCTGCCGGACGGCCACCAGGACGACAGGCCCGCCTTGAAGGCCCAGCGGCGGAAATAGCGGCGCGTCAGCACGGCCGCGTCGACGGGCGCAGTGATGCACAGGGACGGCTCATAGGTCACCGCCTCGCCGCGCGCCTGGCAGCGCTGGCCGAACTCGAGGTCCATGTGCCGGAAGTGCAGTTCCGAGAACAGGCCGACGCGATCGAACAGCGCTGCGCGCGCCACCAGGTTCGCGMCGGCCGGTGCGTACTCCGGCGGGGTCGGCGCGATGCGCTCAGGCCCGAGGTCGGCGCCGCCGACCACCGCGGCCATGCTGTCGTGATACCAGGCGGGCCGGCCACCGGGGGGCCATTGCAACTCGGTGCGTCCGCCGGCCAGGGCCGGGCCGCCGGCGCCGTAGACGGCGGCGATGTTCTCCAGCCAGTCCACGGGGAAGAGGATGTCGTCGTCGGTGAAGGCCAGCACATCGCAGCCCAGTTCGCGGGCGCGGCGGATGCCGGCGTTCAGCGCGAACTGCTTGCCCTGGCGGGGCTCGAACAGCACATGCAGGCGGCCCAGCGGCCAGCCCGGTTGCAGGGCCTGGAGTCGCGCCTGCGTGTCGTCGGTCGAGTTGTTGTCCACCACCAGCACTTCGACGGCCGTGTCGGCCGGCGCGTGCATGGCGCCGAGCGAGGCCAGCGTGGTCGCGAGCAGGGCGGCCCGGTTCCAGGTGCAGACGATGACGGCCAGCCGCTTCATCGCTGGGCGGCCACGCGGCGGTAAACCTCCAGATGGCGGCGCCAGCTCTCGCCCCAGCGAAAGCCCTGGGCCCAGGCGGCGGCGCGGGCCGCCTTGTCGGCACGTGCCTCGGGAGGCAGCGTCGCGGCCTCGTGCAGCGCGGCGGCCCAGGCCGCCAGGTCCTCGGCTGGCACCAGCGTCGTCAACGGCCCGACCAGTTCGGCCAGGCTGCCCAGCGGGCTGAAGATGACGGGCGTGCCGGCGGCCTGGGCCTCGACGGCCGGGAAGCCGAAGCCCTCGTAGAGCGTCGGGTAGAGCACGGCGACGGCGTCGCGGTAGAGGGCTTGCAGTTCGGCGTCGGACAGGAACTCGGCAAACACGACCCGGCCCTGCAGCTCGTGGGGCAGGGCCTTGCGCGCGGCCTCGCGGGCGTCGGCGCCAAAGCCGCAGGCGACGAGTTTCAGCGTCGCATCGGGCTGGGCGGCCAGCGTCTGCAGGGCCCAGTCGAAGCGCTTGCGCTGCATCGGCCCACCGAGATAGACGGCGAAGCGCGCGCCGGCCAGGGCCGCCGTCAGCGTGGCCGGCAACGTGCTGATAGGGGGCTCGAAATAGGCCTCTTCAATGCCGTGCGGGATGACGGTCAGCTTGGCCTCGAGCTCGGGCCAGCGCGCCAGGATGTCGCGCTTGGACGACTCGCTGATCGTCACGACGGCCGCGCATCGCCGGAAGGCCGCCGGCATCAGCCGGTGCCAATACCAGTGCTGCCAGCGCGTGTCGGTCTCCATCTCCCAGGGGATGGTGTCGTGGATGGTGACGACGGCCGGGCAGGGCTGCCACCAGGCCATGGTGTTCTCGGCCCAGTGCAGCACGTCCAGGTGGTGCTGACCCGTGCGGCGCGGCATGCCGACCTGCTCCCACAGCGAGAAGCGGTCGCCGGGGAAGTCGAAGATGTCGGCCTGCACCTGTTGCTCGCGCGGCAGGTGCATGGGGCGGCGCGCGTCCTGCGCGAACAGCGTCCAGGCCACGCCGTCCTCGGGCCGGGCCTGGCTGCACATCTCGAGCAGGTATTTGCCCATGCCGCGCAGATGCGCGGTGTTGAGGCTGGTAGCGCTGATGCCGACCCGCAGGCGTTCAGTCATTCGGCACCCAGCGGCGGAACAGCGATTTGCCCATCTTGGTCAGCGTGTGGCCGCGATCGGGGCCGCTGCGCAGCAGGCCGGCAAAGGTCTTCAGGCCCAGCGACAGATCGCCCTTGGCGGTGTGCGCGTCGGCGAAATTGCACCAGCCCTTGTGCTGGAAGCGCCGCAGCGCGACGGGGTCCACGTCGTGCCCGGCTGGCGAACTCATGCCGAAGCGCCGGATCAGCTCGGCGCGCATCAGCTCGGTGGTGTTGGTGGCCGGGATGCGGCGCGACAGCGAGACGGGATGCTGGCGGTACAGCACGTAGGACTCGGCCAGGCGTATGAAGCGGTGCTGGGTGCTGGCGCGCACCAGGTATTCCCAGTCGTCAGTCTGCTGGTTGTCCGTCAGGAAGCCGCCCATGCGATCCCAGGCGCTGCGCCGCCAGATGACCGAGGAGGGCAGGGCGTAGTTGTCGAGCACCAGCACGGGGTAGATCCAGCCGGACCGCGACTCATCGATGGTGCCCTGCCGGGTTTGCCTGAAATAGTCGGGCCGGGGCTCGCCATGCCAGACGTCGAATGCCGAATAGCAGAAGTCGTGATCCGGCCTGGCCTGCAAGGCCTGCAGTTGCAGGCGCAGCTTTTCCGGGTGCCAGAGGTCGTCGGCATCCAGCAGCGCGACGAATTCCGAATCCGTTTCGGCCATGCCGCGATTGCGCGAGCGCGACATGCCGCGGTTTTCCTGCGAGATGACGCGCACGCGGGCGTCGTCCAGGGCGGCATTCGCGGCCGTTGCATCCTTGGAGCCGTCGTCGATGACGGTCACCTGCAGATCGGGGAAGGTCTGGCCCAGTGCCGAGCGGACGGTGTCGGCAATGAAGGCCTCGGCGTTGTAGGCAGGGATGACGATGTTGACGCGCGGCATGAGGCTCAGCGGGAGGTCTGCGAGGGAGTCGAGGCGGCCTGAGTGGCAGACGCAGCGGACGCGGCGGCGTCGGGGCCCTCGGTCGGCTCGGGATCCTTCCAGCGGCCGACCGAATTCAGTCGGTCGCGCAGCTCCGGCCTTGTCATGCCCATGGCCATGGCGCGGTGCGCCTGGGCCAATGCCTTGTCGTAGTCCTTCATGTCGAAATACAGCAAGCCCGCGTTGAATTGCGTCAGCGGGTTGTCGCCGGCCTGCTCCACCACGTAATCGAGAGACTTGCGCGCGTCGTCCATGCGATTGCGCCGGATCAGATAGCTCACGTAGAACATCCGGAACACCAGGTCGTTCGGTACGAAAGCCATGCCGCGGGCGTAATAGCACTCGACGGTCATGTCTGTGCCTTTGGCGGGATCCGATTTCTCCTTTTCCGCCAGGCGTTCGACGGACTGGATGGCGCGTGGATGGTTGGGAAATACCGCCAGCGTGTATCCGATGTCGTTGCCGAATGGGCCGGTAGCACCTCGGGTCAACGTCTCGACGCCATGCGTGAAATGCGCAATCTCGACGATGTAGCGCTGCGACTGGTGGGCCGTGCGGTAATCGAAGGGTCCATAGGTGTTGTGCGTTTCGCCACAGCCAGGCGGCGCCAGCGCCGGGCGCTGCATCTGCGCGGAAACCGGCAGCGTGGCCAGCGCAACGGTCAGGGCCAGCAGTGCTCGGCCGGCGCAGTTCATGGGGTTCAGATTGCTAGGCATCGCGTCCTCAACCAGTCCAAACAGATGCGACATTGGGAGTCCTGGTCCTGTATTGCCGAAAACGTGTGATCGGCCGTGGGCATGTCGTGCAGATCCAGCGTCGGGCGCACGAGCAGACCCTGCCAAGCCGCCGAGGACCGGGCAAAACCAACGAACTCCCGGGCAGTGTAGTCATCGCCACTGAGGATCAGCAGCACCGGCCCGTTGAAAGCGCGCAGGCCGGCGGCCATGCGATCCTGGAAGCTGCGCGAGTCGGTCTTGGCCTTGCCGGCGCCGCGGGCCAGGCGCAGGTTGCCGCCCAAGGTGCGCAACGCCGTCAGGCCCACGCCACCGCGCAGCAGCTTGAGCCAGAAGCCCTTCTCGCGCAGCCGGCGCCAGTAGTAGTGCTTGACATGGGTCTGCGCCAGCGTCGCGGCGGAGCGGGCCCAGGGATTGAGCAGGGCCACGCCGGCGACGCGCGGGTCGCCGGTCGATTCCAGGTAGAGCAGGGCGGCTGAGGCCGCGTCGCACAGGCCCCAGAGCACCGCACGCTTGAGTGCCGGGCGGGCCGCCAGCAGCGCGGCGATGGCCGCGGCGATGTCGGCGTCGACGCCGAGGAAATCGCGCGCTTCTCCGGGGCTGTCCCCCATGCTGCGGTAGTCGAAGCGCAGAGCGGCAACGCCGTGGTTCGCCAGATGCCGGGCCAGCAGCGTGAACTGGCGATGGCTTCCGACGCGGTACTGGGGGCCGCCGACGACGATGACCACGCCCACCTCGGCGGGTGCGGTGTTCGCCGGTTCGGCCAGGATGCCGATGAGGCGCTCGCCCTCGCAGTCGAAGTTCAGCACCGATTCCTTCATGACAAGGCCTCCGCGGTGCGGGCAATCAACTCGGGCGCCAGCTCGATTTCACTGGTGGCCCAGAAGCCCGGCCCCTGCACGATCTGCGGGCGAACCGCCCAGCCGGCGTCCTGCCAGGCCTTGACGGCCTGTTCGCTGACGGGCGTCAGCACGGCGTCCTCGCGGGTGCTGAGCTCCAGCCATTCGACGCGGCCGGGCGTGCCGGCGGGCGCGAGCTTGGCGGCTTCCAGCCCGAGGGCGAGTGGCGCGCCCAGCCGGTAGCCGGCGACCTCGACCGGGCGGCCCGCGGCCAGTTCGGTTTTCATCTGGTCCATCTGGCCCTTGTTCGCACCGTTGGCCATCTCGGCGGCCAGCCTCAGGCGCAGGAACTGCTGCAGTGCCAGCTTGCCATTCGTCATCGGCTGCCAGAACAGGTAGTTCACTGGCCGGCCCCAGTCGGCGGCGGCAAGCAGGCAGCCGGCGCGCAGGCCCCAGATCCACAGCGGTGCCTGAACCGAGTCAGGCACGCGGGCATCCAGGCATTCCAGGCCCAGGCGCACATCGGCCTGCCAGTCGGCCCAGCCCGCATCGCCGAAGTCGGCGGAGGAGTCGCCGCAGCCGCGCAGGTCGATCTGCAAGACCGCGTGGCCTGCCTGGGCCAGCGCGCGGCAGGCCAGGGTGGCCATGCGGCGCGACTTGTTCATCTCCTCGGCGAAGGGATGCAGATAGAGCACCCGGCTGCGTGGTGTACCTGCCGGCGCATGGAACAGGCACAGCCGCTGCTCGCCGCCGGCTGGCAGGAAGAAGGCGTCGATTGAGGCTTTCAAGCTGCGCGGGTCTTGCTGCGGTTGAGCCAGTCCTGCAGCGCCTTGAGCCAGGCCCACCGGTAGGCGGTCAGGTGAAACAGCTCGCGGCTGTTGTCGGTCCAGCGCGTGTGCCACTCCATCACACGGCCGAAGAACTCGATGCGCTTGAAGCGGCCTTCGTCGAACAGGGCCTTGAACTCCTCGGCGCGCATCAGCGTCGACGGGGACACCGCCTGGTGGGCCTGCTGGTAGGCCGTCTTGAGGATCACCAGGCAGTCCCCCTGGTGCACGCACAGGTCCATCGCGACGACCTCGTCACCGAACCAGTAGCGGTAGATCCGGGCCCGACCGGCTGCTGCTGCGCTTTCCAACGCCTGGCGGTAGAAGTGCCCCTGGATGCCGTCCACGGAAATGGCGGTGCCGAGCTCGGCCTTCCAGCCGCTGCTTTCCAGCGTGCCGTACTGTTCGATGGCCAGCGCGACCGGTCCGGGCGTGTCGATCATCTCCAGCCGAGGCGTCACACCGGTGGCCTCGACCTTCTTCAGCTGCTTGCGGGTGTTCTGGCGCAGGTTCTTGCCGCGGCCCTCCCAGTAGGCCTCGAAACCGGTCTCGACGTCGACCCAGGCCGTGTCGATGTAGTGCTGGTGGCGCAGCCGCGCGCTGTTGAAAGGCCCGACGTGGGCCAGCGAGTCCAGTTGCGTCAGCCCGACGGTCAAGGCCAGGCCGGGCAGCGCCCGCAGCAGGGACTGCACAGACGCCTCGATGCTTTCGTCCTCCGGCAGCAGCACGGGTCCCAGCGGCAGCTGGGACGGCTGGAAGCTGTTCCAGCGACCCTGGCCCTGGGGCTGGATCAGCAGCGCCGCCGTCCAGCCCGTGCCGTCCTCGCGATAGGCGAGCAGCTCTCTACCCTGGCCGAACTGGTCCAGCAAGCACAGCAGGAAATCGCTGCGCAGGAAGGCATGCGGCAACGCCTTCGCCTGCAGTGCATCCCACTGTGTGGCCAGGGCGGCCAATTGCTTTGCCGGAACGAGTTTCCAGTCCATCTTTGAAGTTGTTTTCAAGGCAATCAACTCTTGCGGTAGGTGAGGAGAGAGTCGATCACCCAGTGTCGGTCCTGGTCGCTCATGTCTTGATGGCAATGCAACTGCAGTACGTGGCGGGACCAGATCTTTCCTTGATCACCGGCCAGATCCGGCACCCCTGGCCACAGCCAGTCCCAGCGCGATACGGGCACGCCGCGCGCTCTCAAGGCCTGGTAGACGGCGTCCGGCTCGTCCACCCACAACGGGAAGACGTAGGGTGCGCTGCCCTCGGGCAAGGCCGGGAACAGGGGATGCATGCCCGCCTGGTTGGCCAGCGCCTCAGCCAGCGCGCGGTAGTGCTGCTGCCGCCTGGCGACGACGCGACCGCGGGACGTCAACAACGCCGCGCGCCTGGCAGCGCGCGTCGGTGCGCGATGGCACAGCGCCACGTCGATGCGTGCATAGTCGCCCGCTGGATCAAATTGGGCAGCTTGAGGCGCGGCACTGGGCGCCGGCGCGCTGCCACCGCGCAGCAACTGCTTGAGAGCCAGCAGCGGGCTCGCCCAGAGGCGCCAGTGCCCCAGGCGGCCATGGCGCGCACTGATTTCCAGATCGTCCAGCGACGCCTTCAGCTGGCCCTTCAGGCCCACGGGCGTCAGCGGCGCCACCGGCCGGGCCGGCTGCCGGACCAGCAGCAGGCCGCCGTCCTGCGCCGCGAAGAACTTGGGCAGGCTGGCAATGACCACATCGCCCAGCGCGCCCACGGCGCCCCCTTCACCCTGGCCGAACATGGCGTGCGCGCAGTCCTCCAGCATCAGCACKCCGCGGCGCTGACACCAGGCGCGCACATCGCGCAGATCCAGCGGCAGGCCGAAGAAATGGGCGACGCACAGCACGCGCGTATCGGCGGGTGCATGCTGCTCCAGCCAGTCCAGGTTGGGGCGGCCATCCGCGTCGATGGGATAGAAACCCAGCTGATGCCCCAGCGTCAGCACCGGCGACACCATGGTGGGGCAGTGATAGCTGGGCACCAGCACGCGCTGGTCCGGCGTGAGCGCCAGGCTCTCCAGGCCAAGCAGAATGGCTGCACGGCCGCTGCTGGTCAGCAGCGCTCCCGGCCGGTCAAGCAGGCAGGGCAGCGTCTGGGCCTCTGCGTCGACCTGCCTATTGTGCGGGCCCGGCACCGGGTGCCGGGGCGCCAAGCGAGGCGTGAGGTCGACGTTCATTCGCGAATTTGATTCGGTCAGAGCCGGGCGGCGACGAAGTCCGCCAGCGAGCCCACAGTGGCAAAGGTGTCGCCGTCGATGTCGTCATCGTCGACGGCGAGACCGAGTTGCTCCTCCAGTGCGGTGATCAGGCTGACCACGGCCATCGAGTCCAGCTCGGGCAGGGCGCCGAGCAGGGCGGTGTCGCGGGTGAAGGTCTGGGCGCGGCCGTTCAGGCTCAGCACCTCGTCGAGAAGCCTCAGCACATGGCTGAGAACCTGATCTTTGTCCATTGGGAGCTTCCAAAAAGCAGCCGCGCAGTTTAGCCGTCCTCCCCCCTTGCTCCCGGGGCGCTCACCCCTTGGCTCAAGGGTCGCGTGAGATACTTTTTTCATGCCCGAATCGACCCTGTTGCACGAGTTGGTGGCCGTTGCCGCCGAGCGCACGCCCGACGCCCCGGCCCTGACCTATGGTGCGGCGACGCTGAGCTATGGCGAGCTGGATGCCGCCGTGCGCGGCTTTGCCAGCGGCCTGATGCAACTGGGCCTGGCCCGTGGCGAACGGGTCGCCATCTACCTGGAAAAGCGCTTCGAGACCGTTGTCGCCAGTTTTGGCGCGCCAGCTGCCGGCGGCGTCTTCGTGCCGCTGAACCCTTTGCTCAAGCCCGATCAGGTCGGTTTCATCCTGCAGGACTGCGATGTGCGCGTGCTGGTCACGTCGCCCGAACGTCTGGCCCAGTTGGGCGACGTGCTGACGCAATGCCCGTCGCTGCGCCATGTGGTGCTGACCAGCGGTGCGGGCTCGGCACCGGTGCCGGTGCATGACTGGGCTGCGCTGCTGCAAAGCCCAGCGCATGCCGGCCATCGCGTCATCGACACCGACATGACGGCCATCCTCTACACCTCGGGCTCCACCGGGCGGCCCAAGGGCGTCGTGCTGTCCCACCGCAACATGGTGGCGGGCGGCAAGAGCGTGGCGAGCTACCTGGAAAACCGTGCCAGTGACACCCTGCTGGCCGCGCTGCCGCTGTCCTTCGACGCCGGCTTCAGCCAGCTGACCACGGCCTTCCACAGCGGCGCCCGCGTCGTGCTGCTGAACTACCTGCTGCCCAAGGACGTGCTCAAGGCCATGGAGCGCGAGAAGGTCACGGGCCTCACTGCCGTGCCGCCGCTGTACATCCAGCTGACCCAGCTCGAATGGCCAGCCGCCATCGACGCCAACCTGCGCTACTTCGCCAACACCGGCGGCCGCATGCCGCGCGCGACGCTGGACCTGCTGCGCGCCAAGGCGCCATCCGCCCAGCCCTTCCTGATGTATGGCCTGACCGAGGCCTTCCGCTCGACCTATCTGCCGCCGAGCGAGGTCGACCGCCGGCCGGACTCCATCGGCAAGGCCATCCCCAACGCCGAGATCCTGGTGCTGCGCGAGGACGGCAGCGAATGCGCGCCCGACGAGCCCGGTGAACTGGTGCACCGCGGCGCCCTGGTCGGCCTGGGCTACTGGAACGATGCCGAGAAGACGGCCGAGCGCTACAAGCCATTGCCCGTCGGCGTCGGTGGCCGCGAGGGCGGCCTGCAACTGCCCGAGTTCGCCGTGTTCTCCGGCGACACGGTCAAGCGCGACGCCGACGGCTTTCTCTACTTCGTCGGCCGCCGTGACGAGATGATGAAGACTTCGGGCTATCGCGTCAGCCCGACCGAGGTCGAGGAGGTCCTGTACGCCACCGGCCTGGTGGGTGAATGCGTGGCCTTCGGCGTCTATCACGACACCCTCGGCCAGGCCATCCAGGTCATCGCAACACCGCCGGAAGGCGCGTCCGAGCTGGATCTGGCTGCGCTGACTGCCGCTTGCAAGGCGCGCATGCCCGCCTACATGGTGCCGCACGGTGTCGATGTCCGTTCGGGCCCGCTGCCGCGCAACCCCAACGGCAAGATCGATCGCAAAACCCTCTCGACCGACTGGCTTGAACAGCACGCTGCATGAGCGATCCCATCCCCCAGAAGCGTGCCCTTGAGCATGCCCCCGTGCTCTTCCCCCGCGATGCCAACGGCGAACTGCTGGTTGGCGGCCAGCGCCTGTCCGTGCTCGCCGAGCGAGTCGGCCAGACGCCGTTTTACGCCTACGACCGCGGGCTGCTGAAAGCCCGCGTCGCCGAATTGCGGGCGGCTCTGCCCTTGGGGCTAGAACTGCACTATGCGATGAAGGCCAACCCGATGCCGGCGCTGGTGCAGCTGATGGCCGGCTTGGTGGACGGTATCGACGTGGCCTCGGCCGGCGAGCTGCAGGTGGCGCTGAACGCCGGTGCCGACCCGCACGAGGTCAGCTTTGCCGGCCCCGGCAAGCGCGACATCGAGCTGGGCCAGGCCGTCGCGGCCGGCGTGCTCGTCAATGTCGAGTCGGTGCGCGAGCTGGTGCCGCTGGCCCGCGCTTCGCAGCGCCTGGGCCTGCCAGCCCGCGTCGCGCTGCGCGTGAACCCCGACTTCGAGCTCAAGGGCTCGGGCATGCGCATGAGCGGCGGCCCCAAGCAGTTCGGTATCGACGCTGAGGCTCTGCCCGAGGTGCTGGCTGAGGTGGGCCGGCTGAGCAGTGATGGCCTGGCCTTCGAGGGCTTTCACCTGTTYGCCGGGTCGCAGAACCTCAAGGCTGAGGCCATCTGCGAGGCCCAGCTCAAGAGCTACGAACTGGCCCTGCGCCTGGCCGAGGCCGCGCCGTCACCTGTCAAGTTCCTGAACCTGGGCGGTGGTTTCGGCATCCCGTATTTCCCAGGCGAATCGCGGCTCGATCTGGCACCCATCGCCGACAACCTTGCCGGGCTGCAGGCCCGCGCCAAGGCCGACCTGCCGCAGGCCAAGCTCGTCATCGAGCTGGGTCGTTACTTCGTCGGCGAGGCAGGCGTCTATGTCAGCCGCATCGTTGACCGCAAGGTCTCGCGCGGCCAGGTCTTCCTGGTGGCGGATGGCGGCCTGCACCACCACCTGTCGGCGTCCGGCAATTTCGGCCAGGTGCTGCGCAAGAACTACCCGGCGTCCGTCGAACCCCAGGGCCGCAACGAATCAGCGACCGAGCCGGCCAGCGTCGTCGGCCCGCTGTGCACGCCGCTGGACCTGCTGGCCGACCGCATGGACATGGCCAAGGGCGAGATCGGCGACCTCGCGGTCGTCTACCAGAGCGGCGCCTATGGCCGCAGCGCCAGCCCCGAGGGCTTCCTCGGCCACCCGGCCTGCGTGGAAGCGCTGGTCTGAGCCTAGGCGTGTGACTTGACGATTGCTTTGCACCGGGGCGGAAGCAACAGATTGCACGGTGATCAGTCCGCTGCCCCACTTTTGCAGGCGTCTAGGGCGCTCCGGCTCGTTCAGGATGGGCGATCAGATTGCGCTTTTTCGATCCAAGCTGCTGAGAGTCGCACTTTGTCGGCGCGGGACATGATGACGTGTCTTGCGGGTACCGGTAGCACGCTGGAGGTTGAACCGCGGCACCTCAAATCCAACCAACTCACCGTTGGACAGGATTTCGCCGACGTCGAGGGACGGCCCTTCAGTGAACGACCGCCAAAGGCTGTCGGGGTAGAGGGCACCAAGGCCGACATTCAGACGGGCTTCGCGCTTTTGGCGAGATCTGCCTAGAAGACGGTTCCTCGCTGAACGTTCGGCGTGTGGCTTGAATCAGCGGAATGACACGTCGAACGTGCGCTGTTATTGTTTTAAGTCCATTATTTGTTCAACTTAGAACTTCGCGCCTTGCGTGGTAGTTAATCTGCTGAGAGCAACGGGATATGAAGCGGTCTATAAAAATAGCGTTCGCACTCTTGGCTGCAGTGCTAGTAATTGGCAACTACAAGGTCCGTTCGCTATATGAGCGGCGCTCATACGAGCGGCCAGTCGCTCAGCCCTCGCCATGGAAGGAATTCGTTTCGGTGCGAGGTCAGGCGCTTCCCGTGCCCAAGCAATGGCTCGTGGACGAGGAGGCACGCAACGCGCATGACCTTGTGCTTCCACAAAACTTGGGTCAACTGATGGTGCCTTTCGACTTCGAGGCCGCGCGTCGCAAAGCAACTCAGCTTACAGGGAAAAGTGTTGGCGACCAATATTTGGAGCACCTGTGCACCTATGAGGCCGGCGAATGGGTGTTCAGGGTGACGGATGCGCAAGAGGGTATATATATCGCAAGAATGTCGAAATACTTCCCTGATGAGGATCTATTTAAAGTCTGGGACTACGAGGCGCCTTTGCTCGAAAAAAGCTGGGCAACGCCCCAGGACGCACCAGAAGAAACAAGCCGCAGCGAAGTCATTTTCAGGGACGAACCAAGTTCATATGTTGGCTGGGCCGGTGACGACAAGAGGTCGCACTATAAGTTTGTAGAGATTCCAAATACAGGCCGGATCTGGCAACGTAAATTCCAAGAGCCGGTTTTGCATCTTTGGGGATTTCATCAGCAGGAAAACAATCCAGTCGTGGTTCCAGAAAAACCTATGCAAGTCACGGGCTTGAGCAAGCCGACAGCACGATATGGCATTACGTGGCGTGGCCTGCGTCGATTGCAGGATCGCGAGAACAGAATCTCCGGTTATGAAGAGTTAGCTTATGACCTGAGGACCGGCGAAGTAATTGCCCTGCGCCGGCAGTTCGCGCGGATGAGGCCTCATAGCGGTCGGCCGACCTTTGGTGCGCCTGACCGTTGCAGAAGAATTCACCGAAGCCCGAGCTATCAAGAGTTGCACCATGACATAGCTGCAATCGCAATACGTTCTGTAAACCCTGCTGGCGCTAGTTTATTCGTGGATGCATATCAAAAAAAGTTTGAGGGAGAGAAAAAATGAGTGGATTGACTTTTGATGCAAATTACGCCTATGCGCGCTACCTTGCTCAAGTGGCCGCTGAGTCGAAGATTTGAGACGTGACCCCGAATTTGCTTGTTCAACTTCGAATGGCGCCGTTGGAAATACTCCCACGTCCGAAGCCCTGACCATCCAGGACTGGTGCCTGCGCGCTACAACCGCGTCGAGGAGTTCCGTTTCAACGGCGGGACGGTGTTGACCAACGTGCAGGCGCAGGCGCTGGTGGGGGCCACGGCTGCGTTCAACCCGTCGGGTCCGGGCATGGCGATGGTTTCGGAGTCAGGGCCGCATCTGCTGAAGCACACCGGCTTCGCCGTCGCGGAACCATCAGACAGTGAATCGAAACGGGGGCGAATGCTCCCGTTTCTTTTCTTGGGATCACTTCGAACTGGGCGTCGGCGCCTGCGTGTCCTCGGACAGCGACTTGTAGACGGCACGCTCGGCGACGTTGTTGGTCACCATGCAGTAGCGCTCGGCCCGTGGCATGGCTAGCGTCGAGCAGACGCCCAAAGCCGGAAGACAGTCCCCCCGGAACTGTTGAACTTAAGACTTGCACCTGGTGCAAGTCATTGCTTCAAGCCTAGGCGGCGTCCGTCCAGACGCCGTTCTGCAGGATCTGGTGCGGCCGAAAGCCGGCCTTGTAGGCCATCTTCGGGCTCTCCTCGATCCAGTAGCCCAGGTACAGGTGGCTCAGCTTGAGCTCCTTGGCCTGCTGGATCTGCCACAGCACGCCATAGGTGCCGAAGCTGCCCTGCACGTCCGGGTCATAGAAGGTGTAGACGGCCGACAGGCCGTCGTTGAGGATGTCCAGGATGGACACCATGCGCAGCGGCGTGCTGCCGTCAGGCATGGTTTCGCGGAACTCCACGAGGCGGGAGTTGATGCGCGACTGCAGCAGGAACTGGGTGTACTGGTCAACGCTGTCATGGTCCATGCCGCCGCCCGAGTGCCGGCCGGCCTGGTAGCGCAGATACAGGGCGTAGTGCTCGGGCGAATAGCCCAGGCGCATGACCTTGGCCTGCAGGTGGCGGTGCGCCTTCCAGGCACGCTTCTGACTGCGGGTGGCTTCGAAACTGGCTACCGGTACGCGCAGCGCGATGCAGGCGCGGCATTGGTCGCAATAGGGGCGGTAGGTGAACAGCCCGCTGCGGCGAAAACCCGCGGCAACCAGGTTGGAATAGGCGTCGGCGTGGATCAGGTGGCTGGGCGTGGCGACCTGGGAACGCGCCTGGCGGCCCGCCACATAGCTGCACGGGTAGGCGGCCGTGGCATAGAACTGGATCTGCGCGAGCGGCAGTTCTTTGGGATGGGTCACGTCGAGGTCAGAAGCCTGTGCCAGTAGTCCGGATGATAGGTCCAGGGGCCGGGCGTAGGTCCACCCACGTGGGTGGCGAGGTGGTCCTCGAAGGCTGCCCGTGGGACTTCTGCCGCACCCAGCGAGGCCAGGTGGGGGGTGTTCTGCTGGCAGTCGATCCAGGGGATGCCGAACTGGCGGCACAGGCAGATCAGGGCGCAAAGGGCGATCTTGGAGGCGTCGGTGCGGCGCATGAACATGGATTCGCCATAGAACATGCGCCCCAGGTTGACGCCGTACAGGCCGCCGGCGAGTTCGCCGTCCATCCAGGTCTCGATGCTGTGCATGGCCGGCCAGGCGAGATAGGCAGCCTGCAGTTCGGGCACGATCCAGGTGCCTGACTGACCCTCGCGCGGCGCGCTGGCGCAGGCACGCAGCACGGTGGCGCGATCAAAGTCGACGCGGATCTCACAGCCGGGCGTGGAGGCGAAGCGTGCCACCGTCTTGCGCAGCGAGCGTGACAACTTGAAGTCGGCCGTCTGCAGCACCATGCGCGGGTCGGGCGCCCACCACAGCGGCGGCTGGCCGGGGCCGTACCAGGGGAAGATGCCGCGCCGGTAGGCCGCTTCCAGGCGCTCGGGGTCCAGGGTGCCGCCGGCGGCAAGCAGGCCGGGGGCATCGGTGCCAGGGCCCAGCGCCCGCGAGCTGGGTGGAAAGTCGAGGGAAGCTTCGTCAAGCCAGTCGATCATGGAGCCATGGTAAGTTGGCGCCCATGATCACCGTCTATGGCATTCCCAACTGCGACACCGTCAAGAAGGCGCGCTCCTGGCTGGCCGAACAAGGCCTGGAAGTCGCTTTCCATGACTTCAAGAAACAGGGCGTACCGGCCGAGCTGCTGCCGACCTGGATCAAGGCCTTTGGCCGCGACAGGATCGTCAACCGCGCAGGCAACACCTGGCGCAAGCTGGACGACGCCGCCAAGGCCGCCGTCACTGACGACGCGTCGGCCGCGGCGCTGATGCTGACCGAGCCTAGCGTCATCAAGCGGCCCGTCGTGCGCTGGCCGGACGGCCACTGGACGCTCGGATTTGGTGCGGAATCGTTCGAGAAGAGTGCATTGAATGCACCAAAGAAGAGCTGATCGATTGCTTTGCTGCTTTCTGGCCGCGAATTCACGCCTTAAAGGCGGGCATTGAATTTGCAATTTCGGTGCGGTTTGGTTCGGATTGGTGCATGTCGCCCAAGTCTGGAGCCGCCGGCCGGAGGCAGCGTTGGAGTCATCGATCAAGCAGGGCGCAGACGCGCTCTTCATCCTTCTGGGCGCCATCATGGTGCTCGCCATGCATGCGGGCTTTGCCTTCCTCGAGCTGGGCACCGTGCGCAAGAAGAACCAGGTCAATGCCCTGGTCAAGATCCTGGTGGACTTCGCGGTGTCCACGCTGGCCTATTTCCTGGTCGGCTACCTGGTCGCCTACGGCAGCCACTTCTTCGTCGGCGCCGAGCAGTTGGCGCAGAAGAACGGCTATGAGCTGGTCAAGTTCTTCTTCCTGCTGACTTTCGCGGCGGCCATTCCCGCCATCGTGTCGGGCGGCATTGCCGAGCGGGCCCGCTTCGGCCCGCAACTGGCCGCCACCTGCGTCATCGTTGGCTTCATCTACCCGGTGTTCGAAGGCGTGGCCTGGAACCAGGCCTTCGGCATCCAGGCCTGGCTGAAGGCCGCCACGGGCGCCGAGTTCCATGACTTCGCCGGCAGCGTCGTTGTGCATGCCGTGGGCGGCTGGATAGGTCTCGCCGCCGTGCTGCTGCTCGGCCCGCGCCTGAACCGCTACCGCAAGGACGGCGCGATGAGCGCCCACCCGCCGTCCAGCATTCCCTTTCTGGCCCTGGGCGCCTGGGTGCTGACGGTGGGCTGGTTCGGCTTCAACGTGATGAGCGCGCAGACGCTGGACAAGCTTTCCGGCCTCGTCGCCGTCAATTCGTTGATGGCCATGGCCGGCGGTACGTTGGTGGCCGTGCTGCTGGGTCGCAACGACCCGGGCTTTGCCTACAACGGCCCGCTGGCCGGCCTGGTGGCCGTCTGCGCCGGCTCGGACGTCATGCATCCGCTCGGCGCCCTGGTCACCGGCGGCATTGCCGGCTGGGTGTTCGTGCAGTTCTTCACCCTGACGCAGAACCGCTGGAAGATCGACGACGTGCTGGGCGTCTGGCCGCTGCACGGCCTGTGCGGCGCCTGGGGCGGCATCGCCTGCGGCGTCTTTGGGCAGAAGGCGCTGGGCGGCATCGGCGGCGTGTCCTTCAGCGCTCAGTTGATCGGCACGCTGGGTGGCGTGGCCTGGGCGCTGGCCGGTGGCTTCGTTGTCTATGGCGTCATCAAACGCATCACCGGCCTGCGCTTGGATGCGGAACAGGAATTCGAAGGCGCCGACCTGTCCATCCACAAGATCGGCTCGACGCCCGACCGCGAGGTCAGCTGGTAAGCTGGCCCGAACGCTGTTCAAAAAGGCCTCCCTGGAGGCCTGTTTTCCATGTTCACAGGCATTGTCCAGGGCGTCGCCCGCGTCGAATCCATCGAAGCCCGTGAGGGCCTGCACACCCTGCATCTGAAGTTCCCGCAGGGCTTCGACGCAGAGCTGGCTATTGGCGCCAGCGTCTCCTGCGACGGCGTCTGCCTGACCGTCACCGAGCGGCCAGCACCCGGTGTGGCCAGCTTTGACGTGATGGCGCAGACGCTCAGCCTCACCACGCTGGGCGGCCTGATGGTGGGCTCTGGCCTGAACGTCGAGCGCGCGGCCCGGGAAGGCGTCGAGATCGGCGGCCATCCGCTGTCCGGCCATGTGGACGTCTCCGCCCGCATTGCCGAGATCCGCAAGCCCGACAACAACCACGTCATCCGCTTCGCGCTGCCCGCGCCGTGGATGCGTTATGTCTTTGCCAAGGGCTATATCGGCGTCAACGGCTGCAGCCTGACCGTCGCCGAGGCCCAGCGCGAGCGCGACGGGTCGGGCTGGTTCGAGGTGTGGCTCATTCCCGAGACGCTGCGCATGACGACCTTTGGCGACAAGGGTGTGGGCGATGCGGTGCACATCGAGATCGAGCGCAGCACCCAGGTCGTCGTCGACACGGTGCGTGACGCGCTGGACGAGAAGCTGGGCCCGCTGCTGCCAGTGCTGGAAGCCATCGCACGGGAGCGTGGCATCGACATCACGCAGCTCGCGATAAGCAAATCTTGATGCTTTCTTGATACCCCCCGCCTCGATCTTGGCGAGGCTTTGAGGGCGCAATTTCCAGAATCACTTCCATCGTTATGGAGGTGTCATGGACATCATGTTTCTGGTTCTGGGCGCGGCTCTCGCGCTGTTGACCGGGCTCGCGGCCTGGGGCTGCGAAAAATTGGCGAGGAGGAAGTCATGAGTGGCTTCGAACTCGCCGCCGCCATCCTCGTCGTCGGGCTTGTCGGCTATCTGTTCTGGGCGCTGCTGTTCCCGGAGGACTTGTCATGAGTACCTCGGCCTGGGTCCAGCTCATCGTCTTTCTTGTCGTGCTGCTCGTGCTGGCCTGGCCACTGGCACGCTGGATTCACGCGGCCATGGAAGGCCGCGTCGGGTGGCTGCGCCGCGTCGAGCGCGGCCTGCTCAAGCTGGCCGGCGTGGATGCCGACGCCGAGCAAGGCTGGCTGCGCTATGCCCTCGGCCTGCTCGTCTTCAATGCCCTCGGCATCGCTGCCGTCTATGCGCTGCAGCGCCTGCAGCATCTGCTGCCGCTGAACCCGCAGGGCCTGGCCGCGGTGTCGCCTGACTCCGCCTTCAACACCGCCATCAGCTTCGTCACCAACACGAACTGGCAGGGCTATGGCGGCGAGTCGACGATGAGCTATCTGACGCAGATGCTCGCGCTGACGGTGCAGAACTTCCTGTCGGCCGCTACCGGCATCGCTGTCGTCATCGCCTTCGTGCGTGGCTTCGCGCGCCACAGCGCCCAGGCCATCGGCAACGTCTGGGCCGACCTGACCCGCGCCACGCTGTGGGTGCTGCTGCCGCTGTCATTCGTCTTCGCCATCGTTCTCGCCGGCATGGGCGTCGTGCAGACGCTCAAGCCTTATCAGGACGTCACGACCATTGAGGCTCAGACATGGCAGGAGCCCAAGCTCGACGAAGCCGGCCAGCCGCTGAAGGGCGCCGACGGTCAGCCCGTCATGGAAGACAAGCACGGCCAGAGCCAGAGCATTGCTCTCGGCCCGGTCGCTTCGCAGCTCGCCATCAAGATGCTGGGCACCAACGGCGGTGGCTTCTTCAACGCCAACTCGGCCCACCCCTTCGAGAACCCGACCGCGGCGACCAATGCGCTGCAGATGCTGTCCATCTTCCTGATCCCGGCGGCGMTGTGCTTCGTGCTGGGCCGCCAGGTTGGCGACATGCGCCAGGGTTGGGCGCTGCTGGGGGCGATGACGGCGATGTTCGTGGTCGCCGTCGTCATCGCCACGTCGGCCGAGCAGGCCGGCAACCCGCATCTCACAGCGCTGGGCGTTGACTCGGCCCAGACGGCCACGCAATCGGGCGGCAACATGGAAGGCAAGGAGGTGCGTTTCGGCATAGCCACCTCTTCGCTGTTCGCCGTCATCACGACGGCGGCCAGCTGCGGCGCCGTCAACGCCATGCACGACAGCTTCACGCCGATGGGCGGGGCCGTGCCCATGGTGCTGATGCAGCTCGGCGAGGTCGTCTTCGGCGGCGTCGGCGCGGGTCTGTACGGCATGCTGGTGTTCGCCATCCTGGCCGTCTTCGTCGCCGGGTTGATGATTGGCCGCACGCCTGAATACCTCGGCAAGAAGATCGAGGCGCACGAGATGAAGATGGTCTCGCTGGCCATCCTGCTGACGCCATTGGCGGTGCTCATCGGCACGGCCGTCGCCGTGATCGTGGAGCCCGGCAAGGCCGGCATCGCGGCGCCTGGCGCGCATGGCTTCAGCGAGGTGCTGTACGCGCTCTCGTCCGCCGGCAACAACAACGGCAGCGCCTTCGCCGGCCTGTCGGCCAACACGCCTTTCTACAACGGGCTGCTGGCCCTGGTGATGTGGATAGGCCGCTTCGGCGTCATCGTGCCGGTGCTGGCCATGGCCGGCTCGCTGGCGGGCAAGAAGCGGCTGGCGGCGGGCGAGGGCACCCTGCCCACGCATGGCCCCCTCTTCGTCGTGCTGCTGATCGGCGCCGTGCTGCTGGTCGGTCTTCTGAACTATGTGCCGGCGCTGGCCCTGGGCCCCGTCGTCGAGCACCTCATCCTCTGGAGCAAATCATGAGTGCCCCCGAACCTGTCGCTGTGCGCCAGGCCCCCCGAGGGGGGCAAGAGAGCTCGGGAGCGGCCCGTCGCTCTCTTGAGACTCGCGCTGGTTTTTCCCTCCTCGACCCGGCGCTGACTCGTGCCGCCCTGGTCGACGCCTTCCGCAAGCTGGACCCGCGCACGCAATTGCGCAACCCGGTGATGTTCGTGGTCTATCTCGGCAGCCTGTTGACGACGGCGCTGTCCGTCGCGCAACCGAACGGCTTCGTTGTCGCGGTAACGGTCTGGTTGTGGTTCACCGTGCTGTTCGCCAACTTCGCCGAGGCTCTGGCCGAGGGCCGCAGCAAGGCGCAAGCGGCGTCGCTGCGCGGGTTGAAAAAGGAAACCTGGGCCAAGTTGACCGACGACTGGAAGCCCGGTGCGCCACGTGACACGATCAAGTGGCACCCCCGCGAGGCCGGCACGCTGCGCAAGGGCGAAGTCGTGCTGATCGAGGCCGGCGATGTCGTGCCGGCCGATGCCGAGGTCATCGACGGCGTCGCCTCGGTGGACGAGAGCGCCATCACCGGCGAGTCCGCCCCCGTCATCCGCGAGAGCGGCGGTGACTTCTCGGCGCTGACTGGCGGCACCCGCGTGCTGTCCGACTGGGTCGTGGCCCGCGTGGCCGTGAACCCCGGCGAGACCTTTGTCGACCGCATGATCGCCATGGTCGAGAACGCCAAGCGCAAGAAGACGCCCAACGAGATCGCGCTGACCATCCTGCTGGTCGCGCTGACGCTGGTCTTCCTGGGTGTCTGCACCACGCTGCTGCCGTTCTCGCAGTTCAGCGTGGCGGTGGCCGGCGCGGGCGAGCCGGTCAGCCTCGTCGTGCTGGTGGCGCTGTTGGTCTGCCTGATCCCGACCACCATCGCCGGCCTGCTGTCGGCCGTCGGTGTGGCTGGCATGAGCCGCATGCTGCAGGCCAATGTCATCGCGACCTCGGGCCGCGCCGTCGAGGCCGCGGGCGACGTCGACGTGTTGCTGCTGGACAAGACCGGCACCATCACGCTGGGCAACCGTCAGGCCGATGCTTTCTGGCCGGTAGAAGGCGCCAGCGAAGCTCAGCTCGCCGAGGTGGCGCGCCTGGCGTCGCTGGCCGACGAGACGCCCGAGGGCCGCAGCATCGTGGCGCTTGCCGACCGCAAGTTCGGCGCGGCCACGGCCACGGCCACGGAACGGGGCGAGTTCGTGCCCTTCACGGCGCAGACGCGCATGAGCGGCGTGGATCTTGGCGCCCGCCGGATCCGCAAGGGTGCTGGCAGCGCGGTGCGCGCTCACGTTGAAGCCCTGGGCGGCCGCTGGCCGGCCAGCGTGCAGGCCAGCGTCGACGAGGCCGCCCGCCGAGGCAGCACGCCTCTGGTTGTCGTCGATGACGTGCGGGTGCTCGGCGTCGTCGAACTCAAGGACATCGTCAAGCCCGGCATCAAGGAGCGCTTTGCGCAGATGCGCCGCATGGGCATCAAGACGGTCATGGTCACCGGCGACAACCGGCTGACGGCCGCAGCCATTGCCGCCGAGGCCGGCGTGGACGACTTCCTCGCCGAGGCCACGCCCGAGGCCAAGCTGGCGCTGATCCGCGAGCACCAGGCCCAGGGCAGGCTGGTGGCTATGACCGGCGACGGCACCAAYGACGCCCCGGCGCTGGCCCAGGCCGACGTGGCCGTCGCCATGAACAGCGGCACCCAGGCGGCCAAGGAGGCTGGCAACATGGTCGACCTGGACAGCAACCCGACCAAGCTCATCGAGATCGTCGAGACGGGCAAGCAGATGCTGATGACGCGTGGGTCGCTGACGACCTTCAGCATCGCCAACGACCTGGCCAAGTATTTCGCGGTGCTGCCGGCGGCCTTCGTGTCGACCTATCCGCAGCTCGGCGCGCTGAACGTGATGCGCCTGGCCAGTCCCAACTCGGCCATCCTGTCGGCGGTCATCTTCAACGCGTTGATCATCGTCGTGCTGATCCCATTGGCGCTCAAGGGCGTGCGCTACCGCGCCATCGGCGCCGCCGCGCTGCTGCGTCGCAACCTGCTCGTCTACGGCCTGGGCGGCGTCATCGTCCCCTTCATCGGCATCAAGGCAATCGACCTGCTGCTCGTGGCCCTTCACCTTGCTTGAATCATGAACACCCAACTCCGCCCCGCATTGACCCTGTTCGTGCTGCTCAGCCTCGTCACCGGCCTGGCCTACCCGCTGGCCGTCACCGGCCTGGCGCAGGCGCTCTTTCCCCAGGCGGCCAATGGCAGCCTCTTCATCCAGGACGGCAGGCCGATCGGCTCCGAGCTGATCGGCCAGGCCTTCACCGACCCCGGGCATTTCTGGAGCCGCCCCTCGGCCACCGCGCCCTCGCCCTACAACGCGGCCAACTCCGGCGGCTCCAATCTCGCGCCGACGGCGCCGGCCCTGGTCGATGCGGTCAAGGCGCGCATCGACGCCTTGCGCGCGGCCGACCCGGGCAACCTGGCGCCGGTGCCGGTCGACCTCGTCACCGCCTCCGCCAGCGGCCTGGACCCCCACATCAGCCGGGCCGCCGCCGACTACCAGCTCGCCCGCGTCGCCCGCGCACGTGGGCTGCCACCGGAGCAGGTGAGGGCGCTGGTCGAGCAGCACACCGAGGGCCGCCGGCTCGGCTTCCTCGGCGAGCCGCGCGTCAACGTGCTGGCCCTGAACCTCGCGCTGGAGCGTGCGACGATCACCGCAAGATGACTCCAGGCAGACCGCCATGCTGATCAACAGCGCCGTGTACGAGGATGGCCGCATCGTGGCCGAGCCCAGCCTGGAGGGGGTGTCCGAGGCGCTGGAGAGAACGAGCGGCTTTGTCTGGATCGCGCTGCGCGACCCGAGCGATGAGGAGCTCAACCTGCTGCAGCACGAGCTGGACTTGCCGCCATTGGCCGTCGAGGATGCCCGCAAGGGCCATCAGCGGCCCAAGGTGGAAGAGTACGGCGACATGCTGTTCGCCGCGATGCATCTGCTGGAGACCAGCACCGACGGCTTGGAGGTGGGCGAGGTGCACGTCTTCGTCGGCGCGCGCTTCATCGTCTCGGTACGCCACCGCAGCAGCCAGGGTTTCCTGGGCGTGCGCGGGCGTGCGGAGCGCGAGCCGCATCTGCTGCGCCAGGGGCCAGGTTTCGTCTTCTACGCACTGATGGACGCCGTCGTGGACCGCTACTTCCCGCTCATCGACGCCATCGAGGCCGAATTGGAGCAACTGGAAGCGACCATGTTCCAGCCCCATCAGGATCGCCAGTCCGTCGTGCAGCGCCTGTTCGCGCTGAAGCAGCGCCTGGCCACGCTGCGCCATGCCGTCACGCCGCTGCTGGAGGTGACGGCCAAGCTGCACGGTGGCCGCGTGCCCGTCGTCTGCAAGGCCCTGCAGGACTACTTCCGCGACGTCTACGACCACCTGCTGCGCATCCAGGCCAGCATCGACGCCGCGCGCGAAACCATCATCGCGGCGACGCAGGTCAACCTCACCCTGGTCACGCTGGACGAGTCCCTCGTCACCAAGCGCCTGGCCGCCTGGGCCGCCATCTTTGCGGCGTCCACGGCCCTGGCGGGCATCTGGGGGATGAACTTCGAGCACATGCCCGAGCTGAAATGGACCTTGGGCTACCCGATGGCGCTGGGCGTGATCGTCCTCGTCAGCGGGGCGCTGTACTGGCGCTTCAAGCGCCTCGGATGGCTATGAACCTAGACCCGGCAGTCGGACACGCCCGCTTGTCTGGCGCTGCAGGCCGCTGGCGGCGTTGCCCCTCCTTGTGGGCATGAGCCCACTGCGTCGTCACGCCTTGCCTGCGGCCCGCCTCGCCAGCCCCTCGGACGCGCCCAACTACCGGATCTAGGTTGTGACCGACACCCGCCCTGACCCCGACGCGCTGCTGGCCCAGTTGCAGCGCGACGAAGCCGCCGCCCAGCGCGGCCGGCTGAAGATCTTCTTCGGCGCCAACGCGGGTGTTGGAAAAACCTTCGCCATGCTGGCCGCCGCGCATGCGGCTCGCGCCCAAGGCCGGGTGGTGCGCATCGGCGTCGTCGAGACCCACGGCCGCGCCGACACCGAGGCCATCGCGCGCGATCTGCCGCGCCTGGCGCTGAAGGACATCGTCCACCGCGGCCAGACCCTGCGCGAGTTCGACCTCGATGCCGCGCTGGCCTGGGGCCGCGAGCAAGCGGGCGGCGTGCTCCTGCTGGATGAGCTGGCCCACAGCAACGCGCCGGGCTCGCGCCACGCCAAGCGCTGGCAGGACGCCCAGGAGCTGTGCGAGGCCGGCATCGAGGTCTGGACGACGCTGAACGTGCAGCACCTGGAGAGCCTGAACGACGTCGTTGGCGGCATCACCGGCATCCGTGTCTGGGAAACCCTGCCCGACAAGGTCTTCGATGCGGCCGACGAGGTGGTCGTCGTCGACCTGCCGCCCGACGAGCTGCTGCAGCGGCTCAAGGAAGGCAAGGTCTATTTGCCGAACCAGGCCGAGCGCGCCGCCAAAAATTTCTTCCGCAAGGGCAATTTGCTGGCCCTGCGCGAGCTGGCCCTGCGCCGCACGGCCGACCGCGTGGACGACCAGATGCAGGCCTACCGGCGCGAGCACAGCGCCGGGACGGTGTGGCCCAACCGCGAGTCGCTGCTGGCCTGCATCGGCCCGGCGGCGGCGAGCGAAAAGGTCGTGCGCAGCGCCGCCCGGCTGGCGCAGCAGCTCGGGCTGGACTGGCATGCCGTGCACGTGCAGACGGCCCAGGGCCTGAGCGACGCCGCCCGCCAGCGCGTGCAGCGCACGCTGGAGCTGGCGCAGTCGCTCGGTGCCCGCACGGCCGAACTGTCAGCGCCCGAGGTCGCCGCGGCCCTGGTGGGCTATGCGCGCGAGCACAACCTGGCCCGCCTCGTGGTGGGCCGGCGCGAGCAGGCCTGGCGCTGGCCTGGCCGGCCGTCCCTGGCCGAGGCGTTGAGCCGCCTGGCCGACGAGATGGACGTGTTGCAGGTGGCGCTGCCCACCGGTGCGCGCGAGCAGCCCGCGGCGGCGACGCGTGGTGCCCTGATTCCTCTGCAGGCCTGGCGCGGCCATGCGGCGGCGCTGGCGGGCGTCGCGCTGACGACGGCCCTGGCCCACGTGTTGCTGGGTTTCATGGCGCCGACCAATATCGCCATGCTCTATCTGCTCAACGTTGTTGGCGTTGCGCTGCGCTTTGGCCGCGGGCCGGCGGCGCTGGCGGCGCTGCTCGGCGTGGCTGCCTTCGACTTCGCCTTCGTCGAGCCGAGAGGGTCGTTTGCCGTCGGCGATGCGCAATATCTCGTCACCTTCGCCGTGCTGCTGCTCGTCGGCCTCGTCATCGGCCAGCTCGCGGCCGGGCTGCAGGCCCAGGCCCGCGCGGCCCAGGAGCGTGAGCGGCGCGTGCGCGGCCTGTACACGATGTCGCGCGACCTCGGTGCCGCGTTGGTGGTGGAACAGGTTGCCGAGATCGCGACGCGCTTCCTGCGCGCCGAGTTCGGCGCCGCCTCGGCCGTGCTGGCGCCGCCGCCAGGGGCCACGCCCGGCCGCGAGATGCTGGTTGCGCTGCCGGGCGCAGGCGTGCAGCCGGACCTGGGTGTCGCCCAATGGGCCTTCGACCATGGCCAGCCGGCAGGGCAGGGCACCGACACGCTGCCGGCCAGCCCCTGCCTGATGCTGCCGCTGACCGCGCCGATGCGGCTGCGTGGCGTGCTGGCCGTCCAAGGGCAGGGCCGCCGCTGGTCGCCCGAGGAGCGCGAGCTGCTGGACACCTGTGCAGCGCTGCTGGCCATTTCGCTGGAGCGCATCCACTACATCGAGGTGGCCCAGCAGAGCACGTTGCAGATCGAGTCCGAGCGGCTGCGAAATTCGCTGCTGACGGCCRTGTCCCACGATCTGCGCACGCCGCTGGCCGCGCTGGTGGGGCTGGCGGATGCGCTCAAGCTCACGCCGCTGAACACGCCTCAGGCCGAGGTGGCCGACGCGATGCGTCGCTCGGCGCTGCGCATGACTGCGCTGGTCGGCAACCTGCTCGACATGGCGCGGCTTCAATCCGGCACGGTGCAGCTGAACCGGCATTGGCTGCCGCTGCAAGAGGTCGTCGGCAGCGCACTGGCCAGCCTGGAAGAAGCCTTGATCGACCGCGATGTTGTCGTGGATCTGCCGGCGGACCTGCCCCTGGTCGAGCTGGACGCCGTGCTGATCGAGCGCGTGCTCGTCAACCTGCTGGAGAACGCGGCCAAGTACGCGGCCGGCGCCATCCGCATCCGGGCGCGCACGGCGGGGCGGCATGTCGAGATCGACGTCAGCGACGCCGGCCCTGGGTTTCCCGCGGGCCTCGAGGACAAGCTCTTCGACAAGTTCGAGCGCGGCGACCGCGAGAGCGCCACGCCCGGTGTCGGCCTGGGCCTGGCCATCTGCAAGGCCATCGTGGAGGCGCATGACGGCCGTATCAGCGCCCACAATGTCGCGACCGGCGGTGCCTGTGTGCGAGTGGAACTGCCGCTCGGCCAGCCGCCGGCGGAGAAACCAGAGTGAGCGCTGCACGCGTGTTGATGATCGAGGACGAACCGGAGATCCGGCGCTTCGTGCGCATGGCGCTGGAGAGCGAAGGCCTGGAGGTCTTCGAGGCGGCGACGTTGCAACGCGGGTTGATCGACTCGGCCACGCGCCGTCCCGAGCTGGTTGTGCTGGACCTGGGCCTGCCCGATGGCGATGGCCTGGACTTCATCCGCGAGTTCCGCGGCTGGTCGCAGGCGCCCGTCCTGGTGCTGTCGGCCCGTGAGGGCGAGGACCGCAAGGTGCAGGCCCTGGACGCCGGCGCCGACGACTACCTCGTCAAGCCCTTTGGCGTGGCCGAACTGCTGGCCCGCGTGCGCGTGCAACTGCGCAGGCACGGCGGCGGCGGCAACGACGCCGACCCGGTGCTGCGCTTTGGTGACGTCGCCATGGACCGCGCGTTACGCACGGTCACCAAAGCCGGCGAAGAGCTGCACCTGACGCCCATCGAATACCGGCTGCTGCAGGAGCTTGCCAACGCTCCGGGACGCGTGTTGACCCACCAGCACCTGCTCAAGGCGGTCTGGGGCCCGGGCCATGCCGAGGACGTGCATTACGTGCGCGTGCACATGGCCAATCTGCGCAAGAAGCTCGAGGCCGATCCCAACCGGCCGCAGTGGCTGGTGACCGAGGCGGGCGTGGGCTACCGGCTCAAGACATGAATCCGGAAGACCTGCTGAAGCTCGTCACGACCGAGATGCCCTTCGGCAAACACAAGGGCACGCTGATCGCGGACTTGTCCGGCAACTACCTAGGCTGGTTTGCGCGCGAGGGATTTCCGAAGGGCGAGATCGGACGGCTGCTGGCCTTGATGTACGAGATGGATCACAACGACCTGCGGGGCCTGCTCAAGCCGCTGCGGGGGCGTGGCCGATGAAGCGGCTGCTGCTGGCGTTGGTGCTGGGGTCTGCGCTGGTGGTGGCCAGCCTGGCTGCCCGCGCTGAAGGCGATGGCCGCTTCACCGTCGTGCGCGTGGACCTCGCCACGCAGAAGCTGCGTCTGTTCTGGCAGGATGACCGGGGCCGGGCGCTGCGCCGGCTGGACAAGTTGTCGGCCTGGTTGAGAGGACAGGGCAAGACCCTGGTCTTTGGCATGAACGCCGGTATGTACCACGCGGACGCAAGCCCCGTCGGGCTGCTGGTCATCGACGGGCGCGAGTTCGCGCCGCTCAATCTGTTGAGTGGAGAAGGCAATTTCTTTCTGAAGCCCAACGGTGTTTTCCTGCTGACGGCTCACGGAGCTCGGGTCGTCGACGCGGTGGACTACCCGGCGCTGCGCGAGGGTGTCCTGTTCGCCACGCAGTCGGGGCCGCTGCTGCTCAAGGACGGCCAGATCCATCCGGCCTTCAGCGCCAATTCGGCGTCGCGCTATATCCGCAATGGCGTCTGTGTGCTGGGCTCGCAAGCGCTGTTCGTCATCACCGAGCGGCCTGTCACGCTGCACGAGTTCGCCAGCTTCTTCCGCGACGAATTGCACTGCAAGGAGGCGCTCTACCTCGACGGCGCGGTGTCCAGCCTCTACGCGCCCAGGCTCGGGCGCAACGACCGCTGGAGCGAGCTTGGGCCGCTGTTTGGCGTCGTCGAATGACGCCGGCCCAGGCCGCGCTTTCGCCGGCCTGAACCGCGCGGTGAGCGGTCTGTCGCAAGCGCGTTGGAGGCTGGCCTCTTGATCCCTAGGCTGCGCTCATTCACAAGATGAGGAGCGGCCATGCTGCAGATCCAAAACGTCTCCAAGACCTTCGGAAAACTCAATGCCGTCGACGGCGTGTCGCTGGAATTGAAGCCCGGCGTCGTCGGCCTGATTGGCCACAACGGCGCGGGCAAGAGCACGCTGATGCAGATGCTGGCCACGCTCACGCGGCCCACCAGCGGGCGCATCCTGCTGGACGGTGAGGACATCGTCGCCAAGCCCGAACTGATGCGCCGGCGCCTGGGTTATCTGCCGCAGGACTTCGGCGTCTACCCGCATCTGACGGCACTCGAATTCCTGCAGTACTTCGCGGCGCTGAAGGGCGTGCGCGACCGGCAGCGGCTGCATGACCTGCTGGAGCTGGTCAACCTGCACGAGCAGGCCCACCGCCCGGCCATCGGCTTCTCGGGCGGCATGCGCCAGCGCCTGGGCATCGCGCAGGCCCTGCTGAACGACCCCGACGTGCTCATCGTCGACGAACCCACGGCTGGTCTCGACCCCGAGGAGCGCCTGCGCTTTCGTCACCTGCTGGGCGACCTCGGGCGCAAGCGCCTGGTCATCGTGTCGACCCACATCGTGTCGGACGTCGAGAACATGGCCTCGCACCTGGCCGTCATGCGTCAGGGCCGCCTTGTCGCCTTCGAAACCCCTGAAGCCGTGATCGCTCGCGCCGTGGGCAAGGTCTGGACGGCCCAGCTCGTGCCAGCCGACTACGAAGCGCTGAAGAGCCATGTGCAGGTGCTGCAGGCCCAGCCTCAGGGCAGCCGCATTCAAGTGCGCATGGCGCATCCGTCGCGCCCCTTTGCCGAGGCCGAGCCGGCGAACGCCAGCCTGGAAGAGGCGCTGATGGCTCAACGCTATGCCGATGCGCGGGAGGCCGCATGAACACCAGTCTCTACAAGACCCTGGTGCTGAACGAATGGCGCTTGCGCAGCCGCCGGCTCAGCAGCCTCGTCATCCTGCTGGCCGTGGTGGCCGTGAGCTGGTTGATGGTGCTGGACCCGAAAAGTGGCATGGCCATGATGGTCGTGAACAAGCAGCGCATCGCCTACGAGAGCCAGGCACTCGCCTTTGCGAGCAACCTGATCGCGTCGCTGCTGTTCGGCCTGGCTGGTTTCTACCTGGCGCGTGGTCGCACGCAGGAAGACGTGCGCTGCGGCACCGCTGCCGTGCTGGCCGCCACACCCGTCAGCAATGCGCAGTTGCTGGGCGCGCGCTGGCTGGGCGCCTTCGGCTTCCTGCTTTCGCTGGGCACCGTCGTGATGCTGACGGTCTGGGTGTTGCAACTCGTGCGCGGGGAAGGCCCGTTGCAGCCTTTGCCCTATCTGCAGATGCTGGTGTTCGGGCTGGCACCCGGTCTGATGCTGTGCGCCAGCCTGGCCGTGCTGGCCGACGCCTGGGCGCCGCTGATGGGCAAGCGTGGCGACGCGCTCTACTGGGTCTTCTGGATGGTGCAGTTCGCCTTCATCCCGGCCACGCTGGGGCAGGGCGCCGTGCGGCTGACCGGCTGGCAGGTGTTCGACATCAATGGCATGTCGCCGTTGCTGGTGGGTGTGAGCCAGTTGATGGACGTGACCCACATCAGCGTCGGTGGCAGCCCCTTCGACGCGACGCTGCCCAGCCTGCACATGCCCGCTGGCCTGTGGAGCGCTGAGTTGATCGCTTTGCGCCTGGGCTCGATGGCGCTGGCCCTGCTGCCGCTGCTGCCCGCCGTGATGTTCTTCCATCGCTATGCACCAGACCGCGTGAAGCTGCGCAACCCCGCCGGTCGCTGGCGCATCGTGCAGTTGCTGCAATGGCTGCTGCGCCCGCTGCTGCGGCCTTTCACCGCCGCCCTGGGCCTGTTGCTGCGCGCCAGCGCCCGCCTGCCAGACCTGCCCGGCCGCTGGCTGGCGGACGTGAGCCTGGTGTTGCTCAGCCAGCCGCTGCTGGCCCTGGCGATGGGGGCAGGCGCCGTGGCCTGCGCGGTGGTGCCGACGGACCTCGTTCCCGCGCTGCTGGCCGCAACGTTGTGCGCCTGGGGCATGGCGGTGGCGGACGTGAGTTCGCGTGACCTGCAGAGCGGCACCTTGGCGCTGGCCAGTGCCGTACCTGGCGGCGCATGGGAGCGCGGCTGGCGCCAGGCCCTGGCAGCGTTGGGACTGGGGCTGTTGCTGGCCTTGCCGGCCCTGCTGCGGACCTCACTGGCGCAAGCCTTGGCCTGCGTGGCCGGCCTGCTCTTCCTGAGTGCCGCCGCCACGCTGCTGGGCCGACTGACCCAGGGCTCGCGCACCTTCCTCGCGTTGTTCCTGTTCGCGCTCTACCTCAACCTGCAAAAGACCGGTGTGGCGGCGCTGGACCTGTTGGGTGTGGACGGCGCGGCCAACGCAGCCAGCGTGGCCGGCTATGCGCTGGCGGGCGGGCTGGGGCTGGTAGCACTGCTGGCCTGGCCGCGGCTGCGTCGGACCTGAGCCGCCGGTACTGGCCTACAGCGCCCCTGCGAAGGATGGCGCAAGATTGACCGGCCATGACTGCACGCTTCGCCGTCCTTCTGCTCGCCGCCAACTTTTGGGGGATGGTCGGCGTTGCTCAGGCCGAGGAGCTGCCCAGATCAGCGGCCTGTCGCACCGCGCTGAATGCGCTGAACGAAGCGGAGGAGGCCATCGCGGCGGCGGCTGCCGCCTCATCGGCCCGCTTGTCCGATCAGCAGCGCCAGCACTCGGTGGCCGCGCGTCTGCAGCCGCTGCGCAAGCGGGTGGCGGATGCCTGCCTTGGCGGGCTCACCACCTCGCCGCCGCCCTCGCAGCACAGCTGGGTGGTGCCGACCGCGCCCGCACGGCCCGGCGTGGTGGCGCCCAGGGTGCCCATGCCGGCGCTGCCGCCTGTGGCCTTGCCGCGCCCTGAAGTGCCGGTCACCGTGACCCAGTGCAATGCCGCCACCTGCCTGGCCAGCGATGGCTCGACGCTGACGCGCGTCGGCCCCACCCTTGTCGGACCGCGTGGCTCGTGCACCGTGCAGGGCGTCTTCCTGCGCTGCCCGTGATCAGCGCCGCGACCTGCTGGCCAGCACCAGCGCAATGCCGCCGAGGATGGCCGCCGAGGCCGCCAGCAGGCGCGGGGTGACGGCCTCCGACAGCAGCGCCACGCCGCCGAATGCGGCAATCAGCGGCACCGACAGCTGCACGGTCGCCGCGCGCAGCGCGGACAGCCCGCGCAGCGCGGCGTACCAGATGACATAGCCGATGCCGGACGTGACGGCGCCCGAGGCGACGGCCAGGGCGATACCGGTGGTGCTGGCGCGCGCCTGGGCTGCGAACAGCAGGCTCACCAGCAGAGCGAGTGGCGTGGCGCGCAGGAAGTTGCCCGCTGTCGCCGCCAACGGATCGCTCACGCCGCGGCCGCGCAGCGAGTACAGGCCCCAGGCCAGGCCCGCTGCCGCCATCATGGCCGCGCCGAGGACCGGTGGCGCCGCCACGCCGGGTGACACCAGATAGACCAGCCCCGCCACGGCCAGAGCGAGGCCGAACCAGGCCAGGGGCCGGAACCTCTCGCCCGAGCGCAGCCCGGCGCTGAACATCGTCACCTGGACCGCGCCGAACAGGATCAGGGCGCCCGTGCCCGCGGACAGGCTGAGGTAGGCGAAGGAGAAGAAGGCGACGTAGGCGAACAACATGGCTGCGGCGAGCCAGTCGGAATGAGTGGCGGCGGCCTGGCCGGGCCTGAGCCGCACGATGGCCGCGAGCGTGACCGCCCCGGCGGCCAGCCTGATGCTGCCGAAGCTGGCCGCATCGATGAGATCCTGCCGCAGGGCGAGCCGGCAAAGCAGCGAATTCGCCGCGAAGGCCAGCATCGCCGTCGTGGTCAGGGCCAAGGTCTTCAGCAGGGGCAGGCCGTCGCGCGACTCAGACATGGACCCCCACCAGGACCGCGGCCCAGCCAAGCAGTGCGACGCCCAGCGGCGTGCTCAGCCGGTGGCCCCAACGGACATTCTTCTCAACCGCCATGACCGCGGCCAGCAACAGCATCCAGCCGAGGCTGCCGGTGCCGAGCGCAAACATCAGCAGCATCAATGCCCAGCAGCAGCCGACACAGAACAGGCCGTGGTGGGCGCCGAGGGCGAAGGCATGCCGCGCCTCGGCGTGGCCGCGCCAATGCTGCATGACGAAGCTCAAGGGAGTGCGGCATTTCTCCAGGCAGCGGTGCTTGAGGCTGCTGAACTGGAAGGCCCCGGCCAAGGCGATGATGGTCGTGCCGATCAGCCAGCCATGCCAGGCCAGCAGGGGCACGCCGTTGACGAGCGCCAGCAGCCCCGCGTGCAGCACATGGGCCACGAGCCCGAAGCCGCCCCACACCGCCATATAGCCCAGGCCCAGCAGCAGGAGCAGCCGGCGGTGGTCCGCCCGCCGCGCCGTCAACCGGTCGAAGGCATTGAACAGGGGCAGGGTGGTCGGCAGCATCATGGCCGTGGTCATCAGGATCCAGGCGGCGCTGTAGAGCAGCGCGGGCACGATGACGTTGCCACCGGGGATCGCCCGGCAGACGGAGGCGGCCGGGCCCGAGGCCGTCCAGTCGCCGTGGTCGAGGTAGCGGCCATAAGGGCTGCCCGCCCAGGCCCACAGCGCCAGCCAGGCGAGCCCGGCCAGCGCGCTCAGCACGACGAGGAACACGCGGCGATGACGGGAATCGCCGGCTGGCGGACCCGCCGCTACGGCGCCGCCAGCGGCGCTCAATGGTGCACCCTTCGGCCTGCGGCCTTGCCTGGCCGAC
>NZ_JBFUMN010000047.1:0-39667 GCF_054049335.1 Roseateles sp. P5_E1 | reverse complement strand
GCGTCACCCGTGCCTGCCGCCAGCAAGTAAGCAGGAGACCTCGATGTTTCTCTCCAACTTCAGCATCAGCAAGCCCGTCGCGACCGTCGTCATGGTCATCGGGCTGATGCTGGTGGGCCTGCTGGCGCTGTCCAAGCTCAAGGTCAACCAGTTCCCCGAGGTCGAGCCGCCGGTGCTCGTCATCAACATTCCCTATCCGGGCGCGTCGCCCGAGACGGTGGAGCGCGAGGTCGTCAACCGCATCGAGAAAGCGCTGCAGAGCATCTCCGGCGTGGACCGCTCCAACTCCACGTCGCGCGAGGGCAGCGCCACCCTCGTGCTGGTCTTCGACTTCTCGAAGAACATGATCGAGGCCGCCGATGAGGTGCGCAACGCCATCGCCTCGGTGCGCTACAAGCTGCCCACCGAAATCCGCGAACCCATCATCACGCGGGCCGACCCCGGCGCTCAGCCCATCCTGCAGCTGTCGCTGTCCAGCACGACGCTGACGCACGCCCAGCTCAGCCGCCTGGCCGAGGACAAGCTCGCCGAGCGCTTTCGCGGCATCTCAGGCGTGTCGACGGTGGGTGTCAACGGTTCGCTCAAGCGCGAGTTGTCCATCCTGCTGCACGCCGAGAAGCTGCGCGAGTTCGGCGTCTCCGTCACCGAGGTGCTGAATGCCGTGCGCGCGCAGAACACCACCGCCCCAGTCGGCAAGGTGCGTGGCGCGCTGGAAGACCAGAGCATCCGCCTGCTCGGTCGCCTCGAGTCGCCGGCCGAGTTCGAGCAGATGATCATCAAGCGCACAGGTGGCACCGGCGGCGGCACCGTCGTGCGCCTGGGCCAGGTGGCCGAGGTGCAGGACGGCTTCGCCGAGATGACCGGCTACTCGCTGCGCAACGGCCGACCCAACGTCGGCATCTCCATCACGCGCTCACGCGATGCCTCCACCGTCAGCGTGGCCAACGGCGCGCGCACGCTGCTGAAGGAAATCGAGAAGGAACTGCCCAAGGGCACGACGCTCGAGATCACCCAGGACGGCGGCAAGGATGCCGAGAACAGCCTGCACAACGTCACCGATGCGCTGGTGTTTGGCGCCGCACTGACCATCTTCGTCGTCTACGCCTTCCTGAACAGCTGGCGCTCGACGCTGATCACCGCGCTGTCCCTGCCCACGTCCGTGCTGGCCGCCTTCATCGCCGTCTGGCTGATGGGCTTCTCGCTGAACTTCATGAGCCTGCTGGGCCTGTCACTGGCCATCGGCGTGCTCATCGACGACGCCATCGTCGTGCGGGAGAACATCGTCCGCCACATGGAGCGCGGCAGCGACCGCGTCACCGCGGCGCGCGAGGGCACCGCCGAGATCGGCCTGGCCGTCGCCGCCACCACCTTCGCCATCGTCGCGGTCTTCGTGCCGGTCGCCTTCATGGGCAACGGCCCCGGCCAGTGGTTCAAGCCCTTCGCGCTGACCGTCGTGGCCTCGGTCGTCGTGTCGCTGATCATCAGCTTCACGCTCGACCCCATGCTGTCGGCCTATTGGGGCGACCCCGTGGGCTACCACGAGCAGCCCAAGAAGGGCTTCGGCAGGCTGCTTGAGCGCTTCAATCACTGGTTCGACGGCGTGGCCAACGGTTATGGCCATGTCATCGCCTGGGCGCTGCACCACCGCCGCTGGATGACGGCCTTCGCGGTCCTCAGCCTCGTCGGCGCCATCTTCCTGCAGATGACGTTCGGCGGCTCCAGCTTCCTGCCGCAGGCCGATGCCGGCTTCCTGGCCATCGAGGTGCGCAGCCCCGCCTCCAGCAGCCTCGACTATTCCAAGCTCAAGCTCGACGCAGCCGCTGCCCTGGCCTCGACGATGAAGGAGACCAAGGCGACGACCTCCTATCCCAACGCCAGCGGCGGGCGCATCTACGTCGACATTGGCAAGAGCACCGAGCGCCAGCGCTCGGCCGCCGACGTCGCCAAGGAGCTGCGCGAGAAGGTCGCCCGCCTGGTCGGTGCCGAGTACGTCGTGCTCGACGACCTGAACAACGGCGCCCAGAAGCCCGTGCAGATCCGCTTCTACGGCACCGACACGCGCCGACTGCAGCAGATCACGCAGGACTTCCAGAAGACCATGGCGGGCATCAAGGGTGCGGTCGACATCGGCTACTCCGAGCAGGACCCGCAGAACGAGCTGCAGATCGAACTCGACCGCAGCCTGGCCAACCAGATGGGCATCTCGGTCAACGACGCGGCCCAGGCACTGCGCGTGGCCTTTGCCGGCGTCGAGGCGGGCGACTGGATCGACCCGACCGGCGAGGCGCGTGACGTGGCCATCCGCCTGCACCCGAGCGACCGCGTCGACGCCGCCAATATCGAGCGCCTGCCGATCGCGGTGACCGGCACCAACCGCATGGTGCCGCTGGACCAGATCGCCACGGTCACAATGGGCAAGGGCCCGGGCCAGATCCAGCACGGCGACGGCAAGCGCACCATCACGGTCAGCGCCAATGCCCAGGGCCGCTCGTCCGGCGAGATCACCGCTGAAGCCAAGAAACTGGCCGAGAAGATCGACTTTCCGCCCGGTTTCGGCATCGAGCTGGCGGGCGCGGCACGTGACCAGCAGGTTGTTTTCACGGCCATGATCACGGCGCTGCTGTCCGGTATCGCGCTGATGTATTTTGTGCTCGTCATCCAGTTCAACAGCTTCACGGCGCCGTTCGCCGTCATGCTGTCGCTGCCGCTGAGCCTGATCGGCGTCGTGCTGGCGCTGATCCTGACGCGCGGYACGCTGAACCTGATGAGCCTGATCGGCGTCATCATGCTGATGGGCCTGGTGGCCAAGAACGCCATCCTGCTGCTGGACGCGACGCGCCAGGAGGAGAAGGCCGGCATCGATCGCGAAGAGGCGCTGATGCACGCAGGCCGCAAGCGCTTCCGTCCCATCCTGATGACGACGCTGGCGCTGATCGCCGGCATGATGCCGGTCGCCATCGGCATCGGCGAGGGCGGCGAGTTCTACCGCCCGATGGCCGTGGCCATCATCGGTGGCACCATCACGTCGACGCTGCTGACGCTGCTCATCGTACCGACCTTCTACGACAGCATCGAGCTGGCCCGTGACCATGCGCTGGCCAAGTTCCATCGCCGCGTGCCGCGGTTCACGCTGGTCGGCGCCTTCGTGCTGACGCTGATCGAAGCGGTGCTGGCGCTGGTGATGGTGCGCTTCGTGTTCCGCCTGCTCGTCAAGGCCGGTCGCTTGGTGACCGGTCGCCGCGTCGCCGTTACACCAGTCGCCCAGGGTTGAGGAGGTCGAGCGGGTCCAGGGCCCGCTTGATCGCCCGCATCAGCGCCAGGGCCGTCGGGTCCTTGCGCTGACCCAGTTCCTCGCGTTTGAGTCGGCCAATGCCGTGCTCGGCCGAGATCGAGCCGCCGCGCTGCTGCACGGCGTCGTAGACCCGTTCGTTGATCGCCGCCTCGTGCGCGGCCAAGAACTCCGCCGGTGCCACGCCGGCCGGCGCCTGCACGTTGTAGTGCAGGTTGCCGTCGCCCAGATGGCCGAAGTCGATGACCTCGATGCCGGGCAGATAAGCCGCCAGCACCGCATCCATCTCGGTGACGAAGCCAGGAACGGCCGACACCGGCAGCGAGATGTCATGCTTGATGTTCAGCCCCGCCTGGGCCTGGGCCAAGGGGATGGACTCGCGCAGATGCCAGAAGGCCTTGGCCTGCTGGATGTTCTGGGCAATGGCCGCGTCCTGCACGCAGCCGCCTTCGAGCGCGGTTTCAAGCAGACCTTCGAAGACGCTGCGTGCATGCTCGGCGCTTTCGGCGTCGGACAACTCCAGCAGCACGGTCCATGCCGCGGCCGGCAAGGGCTGGGGCAATTGCGGCAGCTCGCGCGCGACAAGGGCGAGCGAGGCGCGGTTCATCACTTCGAAGCCGGTCAGCGCATCGCCGGCGCGCTCGCGCGCYAGGCCGAGCAAGGAGACGGCATCGTCCAGCGAGGCACAGGCCGCCAGCGCGGTCAGGCGCTCCTTCGGCTGCGGATACAGCTTCATCGTCGCGGCGGTGATGACGCCCAGTGTGCCCTCGCTGCCGATGAAAAGGTCGCGCAGGTCGTAGCCGGTGTTGTCCTTGCGCAGCCCCGACAGCCCATGCCAGATCTCGCCGGCCACGGTGACAACCTCGAGGCCGAGGCAGAGTTCGCGCGCATTGCCATAACGCAGCACCTGCGTGCCTCCGGCATTCGTCGCCAGGTTGCCGCCGAGCGTGCACGAACCCTCGGCCGCCAGGCTGAGCGGAAAGAGCATTCCGGCCCCAGCCGCGGCGGTTTGGATCTCGGCCAGCACGCAGCCGGCCTCCGCCGTCAGGCTGGCGTTGGCGAGGTCGATGCCGCGCACGCGCTTCATGCGCGTCAGGCTCAGCAGGAGTTGTTGGCCGCTGTCGTCCGGCGTCGAGCCGCCCACCAGACCGGTATTGCCGCCCTGCGGCACGACCGGCACGCGGTGCTCGTGGCATAGGCGCATCACTGCCGCGACTTCCTCGGTCGATGCCGGCCGCGCGACGGCCAGGGCCTTGCCGGCATAGCGCTTGCGCCAGTCGTTCTCATAGGCCGCCAGGTCGCCACCCACCAGCAGGCCCG
Organism: Roseateles sp. P5_E1; assembly: GCF_054049335.1. Taxonomy (NCBI): domain Bacteria; kingdom Pseudomonadati; phylum Pseudomonadota; class Betaproteobacteria; order Burkholderiales; family Sphaerotilaceae; genus Roseateles; species Roseateles sp. P5_E1. The sequence continues at coordinate 35,058 of NZ_JBFUMN010000047.1, read as the reverse complement.
CCTCGCCAAGCTGTTCACGCAGCGCAGCGAGAAAGGCGTTCATGTGGCTTTGGCCGCCGCCAGTCGCTGGCGGATCTGGGCCGTGCAGGCCGTGAAGATGACGACGCCCAGCAGCACTTCACCCAGCGCCAGCCATTGCCCGAGGCCGCCTTCGCTGGTCGAGCGCACCAGGCCCTCCATCACATAGAGCCAGATGGCCAGGGCCAGCCAGCGGTAGGTGTACATGCGGTAGCGCCACAGGCCGACGGGTGCCGCCAGCAGCGGCAGCGCCTTCACGGCCAGCGTGCCGCGGCCGGTCGGCGCGAGCCACAGTTCCCAGGCCAGGCACAGCAGGATCAGCGCGACGGTGGCGGCCAGCGCCAGATTGCGCGTCAGCCGTTCGACGGCCGTGGGTTCGGTTCTTTCAAGGGCAGGGGACATAGCTGCGGCATCATAGAAGCCATGTCCTTGACGCCGATTCCGCCGATCCCGCCCGTTCCGCCCGCCGCGCCCGCCAATACCGACAACCCGGACGCGCCACTGGCCCACAACCCCATCGCCTTCGCCAGCGACTTCATCACCGAGCTGCTGGCCTGGCCCTGGCTGCAGACCCTGCACACTTTCCGCCAACGTTTCCGCGAGGAAAAGCTCGGCCTCACCGCCGGCAGCCTGACCTTCACGACGCTGATCTCGCTGGTGCCGCTGCTGACGGTGATGCTGGCCATCTTCACGGCCTTCCCGATGTTCTCCAGCTTCCAGTCCGCGCTGGAGCAGTACTTCCTGAAGAGCCTGATCCCGCCCAACATCGCCAAGCCGGTGCTGGCCTCGCTCACGCAGTTTGCGGCCAAGGCCAACAAGCTCGGTGTGGTGGGCCTGATCTTTCTCGGCATCACGGCGCTGGCCCTGATGCTGACCATCGACCGCACGCTGAATGCCATCTGGCGCGTGAAGCGCCCACGGCCCATGGCGCAGCGCGTGCTGGTCTACTGGGCCGCACTGACGCTGGGCCCGCTGCTGCTCGGCGGCAGCCTGACGCTGACAAGCTATGCCATCAGTGTCGGCCAGGGTTATTTCACAGCCATGCCGCCGAGCATGTCCACGGCGCTGGGCAGTGCCGACGTGGTGTTGTTCGGCCTGGCGATGGCCGGGCTCTTCCATTACGTGCCCAACACCCATGTGCGCTGGCGGCACGCCCTCATCGGCGGCGCCTTCGTGTCCGTGGGCTTCTCGCTGGCAAAAGGTTTGCTGGCCTGGTACGTCAAGCAGGTGCCGACCTATTCGACGCTGTATGGCGCTTTCGCGACCGTGCCCATCTTCTTGATCTGGATCTACCTGGGCTGGGTCATCGTGCTGCTGGGCGCCATCCTGGCCGCCAACACGCCCAGCCTGACAGGTCGGCTGCATCTGCGTCCCGACGCGCCCGGCCAGCCCATGGCGCTGGCACTGGAGACGCTGCGCGAGCTCTGGCGCGTGCGCGAGGCCGGCCAGCAGGGGTTGTCCCACCTGGCCCTGGCGGGCGCGCTGCGCGTGGACCCGCTGCAGCTCAGCCCCGTCATCGACAAGCTGCTGGCCCTGGACTGGATCGGCCGGCTTGAAGAGGAGGGCGCCCAGCGGCTGGTACTGCTGTGCGCGCCCGAGCGAGCGCTGGCCGAGCCTCTGCTCAGCGCCTTCCTGGCCGAGCGCCAGGGGCTGCTGACCAATCTGTGGGTGCAGGGTGAATGGTCAAAGCTGACCCTCGACCGCCTGCTGCTCACTGAGGCTGGAAGCCCCCGGCCTTGATGATCCTGGCCCAGGCCGCCGCGTAGGCGCGCTCGCGGGTGGCCAGTTGGGCCGAGGTCATCATGCCCACCGACAGGCCAAGCTCGGTGAGCCGGGCCTTCACGACGGGCTGATTGATGACGCCGGCCAGCGCATTCGAGAAGCGCTCGACGACGGCCGGCGAAGTGCCCGCGGGGGCGAAGACGCCGTAATAGGGCAGGTCCTCGAAGCCGGTGATGCCCAGCTCGGCAAAGGTCGGCACCTCGGGCAGCACGGCCTGGCGTTGTTGGCCCATGACGGCGACGATCTTTAGCTTCTTCTGCTGGTGGTTGGTGATCAGGTCGGGCACCGAGCCGACGCCGGCGCTGATTTGGTTGCCCAGCATGTCGGCAATCATCGGCGCGCTGCCGCGGTAGGGCACGGCCAGCAGGTTCAGGCCATTCTTCTCGCCGAGCAGCTTGACGAGGAACTCCGGCACCGAGGCCGGCGCCGGCACGCCCACGCTGCCCTGGCCGCCTTGCTTCTTCACCCAGGCGACGTACTCGGGCAGGCTTGAAGCCGGCGTGCCGCCCGACAGCGCCAGCGCGTTGGCGAAGGTCGCAAAGCCTGCCACCGGCACGAAGTCCCTGGCCGGGTCAAAGCCAGGGTTCTTCAGCACCAGCGGCAGGATGGAGATGGTGTGGTCGTGGCTGACGAAGAAGGTGGTGCCGTCGGGCGGCGCTACCTTCAGCGCCTGCGCCGCGATCTGGCCGCCGGCCCCGGGCTTGTTCTCGACGACGACCGGCGTGCCCAATGATGCCTGCAAGGCCTCACCAAGCAATCGCGCAATCGCGTCGGTGCCGCCTCCGGCCGGAAAGCCGACGAGGAGGCGAATGGGCTTGTCCTGCGCTTGCGCCACTAAAGGCAGGGCGGCCAGCGTGGCCAGGGTCGCGCGACGGGTGATCTGCATGCATGCCTCCTTGAGCGGAGGCTGCAGTCTACGGATGAAGGACGACCAGCAGCGCAGTCGCAGCCGACTTCGCGTTGTTGCGGATGGTGTGCGGCCCGTCCACGGCATAACGCGCCGTCTCGCCGGCCTTGAGCTTGTTGGTCATGCCCTGGGCGCTGACCTCCAGGCTGCCCGTCAGCACGCTCAGGTGCTCGCGCGAACCCGGCTCATGGGCCTGGCTGTCCAGCACGCCGCCGGGTTGGATGTTCAGCTCGTACCACTCGAACTGCCCGGCCAGCTCGATGGGGCCGAGGATGCGCAGCTTGCAAAGCCCGTCCGGGCTGGTCAGCCCTGGCGTCGCGTGGGCCGGCACGGTCTCGATGGCAGGCGTCGCGGCGCGCTCGCCGCCCAGCAACTCACCCATGTCCACGCCCAGCGCATTGGCCAGCCGCCACACCACGGCCACCGTGGGATTGGCCTGGTTGCGCTCGATCTGCGACAACATCGACTTACTCACGCCGGCCCGCTTGGAGAGATCATCCAGCGACAGGCCACGGCTGCTGCGCAGCGCCTGCAGGGCGGCGCCGACGCGGGGCGGTTCGGTGTTGTCCATGTTCATGCTTGACCTGGATAGATGATTTTCAGATACTGCACAAAAGTTCGATATATCGAACAAGTTCACTAAACCGGATTGTGCATCAGGAGCGGCGCCATGAGCCAGGCCTTCTATCAACACCTGCAGACCGAGCTGGACAGCATCCGCGCCGCCGGGCTGTTCAAGTCCGAACGCATCATCACGACGCCCCAGGGCGCCATCGTGAAGACCGCCGACGGCCGCGAAGTCATCAACTTGTGCGCCAACAACTACCTGGGCTTGTCGTCCCATCCCAAGGTCATTGAGGCCGCGCATGAGGCGTTGCGCACGCACGGCTTCGGCCTGTCGTCGGTGCGTTTCATCTGCGGCACTCAAGATGTGCACAAGGAGCTGGAGCAGCGCATCGCCCGCTTCGTCGGCTGCGAGGACGCCATCCTCTACGCCGCCGCCTTCGACGCCAACGGCGGCCTGTTCGAGCCGCTGCTGGGTGAGCAGGACGCCATCATCAGCGACGCGCTCAACCACGCTTCCATCATCGACGGCATCCGCCTGTGCAAGGCGCAGCGCTACCGCTACGAGCACAACAACCTCAACGACCTGGAGCGCTGCCTGAAGGAAGCGAAAGAGAAGGTCGCCCGTTTCACGCTGGTGTTCACCGACGGTGTGTTCTCCATGGACGGCACCATCGCCCAGCTCGACAAGATCCGCGCCCTGTGCGACCGCTACGACGCGCTGCTGGGCATCGACGAATGCCATGCGTCAGGCTTCATGGGCAAGACCGGCCGCGGCACCGCCGAGCACCGCGGCGTGTTCGGCAAGATCGACATCATCACGGGCACCTTCGGCAAGGCCCTGGGCGGCGCCAGCGGTGGCTTCACGGCCGCGCGCAAGGAAGTCGTCGAGCTGCTGCGCCAGCGCTCACGCCCCTATCTGTTCAGCAACACGCTGGCCCCCAGCATCGCCGGCGCTTCGCTGGCCGTGCTGGACCTGCTGGAGGGCTCCACGGCCCTGCGCGACAAGCTCGAAGCCAACACCGCCTGGTTCCGCGAGGCGATCCAGGCCGCCGGCTTCGAGATCAAGCCCGGCACCCACCCCATCGTGCCCATCATGGTCTACGACGCGGTGAAGGCGCAGGAGCTCAGCAAGCGCATCCTGGAGCTGGGCATCTATGCCGTCGGCTTCTTCTTCCCCGTCGTGCCCAGGGGCCAGGCGCGCATCCGCGTGCAGGTCTCGGCCGTGCATGAGCGCGAGCACCTGGAGAAGGCCGTTGCCGCCTTCACGCAGGCGGGCCGTGAGCTGGGCCTCGTCAAATGAAGATCCTCATCATTGGAGCGAACGGCCAGATCGGCACCGAGCTGGCGACCGAGCTGGCGAGGCTGCATGGCAACGAAGCCGTCGTCACCAGCGACCTCAGCCCCAAGGGCCGCGTGCCCAGCCTCCAGCACGAGGCGCTGGATGTGACCGACGCGGGGGGCCTGGCCACCGTCGTCAAGCGCCACCACATCACGCAGATCTACCACCTGGCCGCGGCGCTGTCGGCCAACGGCGAGAAGCACCCGATGTGGGCCTGGGACCTGAACATGAAGGGCCTGCTCAATGTGCTGGAGCTGGCCCGGCACGAGAAGCTGGACAAGATCTTCTGGCCCAGTTCGATCGCGGCCTTCGGCCCCAACACGCCAGCCGTCGACACGCCGCAGACGACCGTCATGGACCCGACGACGGTCTATGGCATCAGCAAGCTCGCCGGCGAACGCTGGTGCGACTGGTACCACGCCAAGCACGGCGTGGACGTGCGCAGCCTGCGCTACCCCGGCCTCATCAGCTGGAAGACGCCGCCCGGCGGCGGCACGACGGACTACGCCGTGGAGATCTTCCACTCGGCGATCAAGGACGGCCGCTACACCTGCTTCCTGAAGGAAGACCAGGCCCTGCCGATGATGTACATGCCCGATGCGCTGCGCGCCACCATCGAGCTGATGAACGCGCCGGCCGACCAGGTCAGGCAGCGCGGCAGCTACAACCTCGCCGGCGTCAGCTTCACGCCGGCAGGCATCGCCGCCTCCATCCGCCGCCGCCTGCCCGAGTTCACGATGGACTGCGTGCCCGACTTCCGCCAGGCCATTGCAGCCAGTTGGCCACAACGCATCGACGACGCAGCCGCCCAGGCCGATTGGGGCTGGAAGCTGCAGTACGACCTCGATGCCATGGTTGACGACATGCTGACTGAGCTGACGCGAGAACTACACGTTGGCTGACAGGCGGTGCCAGGTCTGGCTGGTACGCTTGCTCGTATGAGAGTCGCGTTGACTACTTTCCTGGCGCTGTCCGTGGCGACTTTGGCCCAGGCCGAGCAGCCCGAAGTCGAGAGTCCATCAGCCCGCTACCTGCTGGGGGCCGCGGTGGCCTCTCAGCCGGAATACGACGGCGCGAGTAGCCGTCGCATCAAGCTCAAGCCTTTGTGGGCATTCAAGTTCGGCCGCGTGCGCATCAGCACTTCCGGCGCGGGCAGTCTGATGGGCTTCGGGCGTGAGGAGGCGGCCGGCGGCGCCAGTACCCAGTTCATTGACACCGACAAGCTGCGCGTGGGTGTGTCACTGCGCATGGACAGCGGCCGCAGCAGCGGCGACGCCAGCACCACGCAGGGCTTGCCCGACGTCCGGCGCACGCTGAGGGCGCGCCTCTATACCAACTACAGCCTCACCAAGGACCTGACCATCGGCGCAACGCTTTCGCAGGACCTGCTCGGCCGGCAAGGCGGCACGACGCTGGGCGCGGACCTGGGCTGGCGGTTCTACCGCAGCCCGACGCTGGAGTGGACCAGCGGCTTCGGCATCTCGGCCGCCAGCGCTCGAAACCTGCGCAGCTATTTCGGCGTGCCCGAGTCGGCCGTCGCGGCCAGTGGCAAACCCGCCTACGAACCCGGTGCCGGCCTGCGCGATGTGCACGTGGGTGTCGGCTTCATCCGGCCGCTGACCAAGCATTGGCTCGTCTACGGCAATGCCGGCGCGAGCCGCCTCCTCGGTCCCGTCGCCGACAGCCCGCTGGTCGAGAAACGCACCGGCTCGTCGGTGGGCATCGGCCTGGCCTGGCGCAACTAAAGCTTCACGCGACCGCGCCAGATGTCGGCGTACATGACCCAGTCGCCGATGAAGCTGTAAAGCGGATATTTGAAGGTCGCCGGCCGGTTCTTCTCGAAGAAGAAATGCCCGACCCAGGCGAAGCCATAGCCGCACAGCAGGCCGTAAAGCAGCCACACCAGCGCGCCCGTCCTGAACAGCTGCCACAGACAGACCAGCACCAGGGTCGAACCGACGAAGTGCAGCCGGCGGCAGATGGTGTTGCCGTGCTCGCTGAGGTAGAAGGGGTAGAAGTCGGCGAAGCGAGAAAAGCGTTCGGTGCTCATGCGCTGATTCAAGCGCGGGTTGCGCCCGAGCGGCAAGCGGGGATGCCCTCGCAATAATGCGCCGATGCGCGCCATGCCCACCGAGTTGGAGGTTGTCATCCTCGGTGCGGGCATGTCCGGGCTGTGCATGGCCATCCAGCTGCAGCGCGCGGGCGTCGATGACTACCTCATCGTCGAGAAGTCTCACGGGCTGGGTGGCACCTGGTGGAGCAACCGCTACCCCGGCGCCCAGGTCGACGTGCCGGCTCCGGCCTACAGCTTCAGCTTTGCGCCCAACCCTTGTTGGACGCACCGCTTCGCCGACGCGCCCGAGATTCACCGCTACCAGCAGCGCCTGGCCGAGCAGCACGGCCTGGCGGCACGCATGCGTCTGGGCGTGGCCATCACCGAGGCGCGCTTCGACGCCGAGGCCGGCCGCTGGCAGCTGAGCCTGGACGATGGCAGCGCCTTGAGCGCGCGCTTCTTCGTCTGCAGCACCGGCCCGCTGAGCCGGCCGCGCTGGCCCGACATCCCCGATCTGGCGTCCTTCAAGGGGCAGTTGCTGCACTCGGCGCGCTGGCCGGCCGACGCGGACTTGGGAGGCAAGCGCATCGGCGTCATCGGCACGGGCTCCACGGCGTCTCAGCTTGTGCCGGCGCTGGCACCCACGGCGGCACGGCTCACGCTGTTCCAGCGCACGCCCAACTGGGTGATGCCGCGGCTGGACCGGCGCTATGGCGCACTCGACCGCTGGCTGGCCCGCTTCCCGCCCTATGCCGCGCTGGCCCGCCATGCCTGGGTGCAGTTCCTGGAGCTGGGGCGGCGCGGCTTCGACGAGGGCACGCTGGCCCGGCGCGCCATGGTGGCCACGGCCCGCGGCCATCTGCGGCGCCAGGTGCCCGACGCTGGGTTGCGCGAACGACTGACACCCCGCTATCCGTTGGGATGCAAGCGCATCATCTACTCCAACGATTACTTCCATGCGCTGGCGCTGCCGCAGTCGGAGCTGGTCACGGAGGCCATCACCGGCGTGACGGAAAGAGGCGTGCTGACCCTGGACGGCCGGGAGCACCAGTTGGACGCACTGGTCTGCGCCACCGGCTTCGACACGACGCAACTCCTGGCGGAGCTGCCCATCACAGGTCTCGACGGGCGCACGCTGGAAGAGACCTGGCGCGTCAATCCCAGCGCCTACTTCGGCCTGACGGTCCCGGGCTTTCCCAACCTCTTCCTGACACTCGGCCCCAACACCGGCACAGGCCATACCTCGACGCTGCTTTTCATCGAGCCGCAGGTCCAGCACGCGCTGGCCTGCATGCGCAGAGTCAAGCAGTCAGGCAAGCGATGGATAGACGTGCGCCCTGAAGCGTTTGCAGCCCAGGACGCCAACGTCCAGCAAAGGCTCGCCGGCTCGGTCTGGAGCCGGTGCAGTTCCTGGTACCGCAACGACAGCGGCCGCATCATCGCGATCTGGCCGGGCTTCACCGGCGAATACGCCCGGGCCGTGCGGCGGCCCGACGAAGCAGCCTACGAGCTGGGCTGAAGCGCCGCCCTCAGCGCGGCCAGCACGGTGTCCGGTGCTTCGGCCATCAGCGCGTGGCCGGCGGGCACGGTATGGATGCGCGGCTTGAGCAGGCCGCCGAGCACGGCGTTCTGCTTGGGCAACGTCATCTGGTCCAGCGTGCCGAGGATGAAATGCACCGGGCAGGCCACGCGAGCGGCCGCGGCCTCGCCGCCGGCATAGCGGTCGCAGACCTGGAAGTCGTTCTCGAACAGATTGACTTCCGTCTGGCGCCCCTGCAGCCGGCGCATCAGCGCCATCGAGCCGCCGCGCAGCCAGGCGCCCGGGCCCGGGTAGCCCGGCTTGGCGCTGGCCAGCGAATGCGAAAAGGCCGTGACCATGGCCATCGCGGCCTCGGGCTTGTCGCGCGCCGTCGTCAAAAGAGCCTCCGAGACCTTCATCGGGTAGGCCGTGCCGACCATGACGAGAGTGGACGCTCGTTCGGCCGCTTCGAGTGCGATCAGCGAGCCCATGCTGTGGCCGACGAGGGTGGCCTTTTGCACGCCGGCCGCGTCGAGCAGACGGTGCAGCCAGGAGGCGATGTCCTCGACGCTCTTCAAAGGCGTGCCAGCGCTGCGGCCATGGCCCGGCAGGTCGACGGCGAGCACGCCGTAGCCGTGGTGGGCACACCAGCGCGCCAGCAGGGTCCAGACGCTGTGGTCGTTCTGTGCGCCATGGATGAAGACGACGCAGGGCAGGGCGGGGTCTAACGCCTTGCCGCCCGTGTACGCATAGGCCTCTTGGTTGTCGACGATGAACTTCATGCCTTGCCTGCCATCTTGAGCGCGCGCTTCAGGTCGTCGATGAGGTCGGCCGGGTCTTCCAGCCCGACGGACAGGCGGATGGTGCCCGGGCCTATGCCGGCACTCCTGAGCGCCGCGTCATCCATGCGGAAGTGGGTCGTGCTGGCCGGGTGGATGACCAGGGACTTGGCGTCGCCAACGTTGGCCAGGTGGGAGAAGAGCTTGAGCGCCTCGATGAAGGCGCGGCCCTGTTCCCGCGTTCCCTTCAAGTCGAAGGAGAACACCGCGCCAGCGCCGCGTGGCATGAGCTTTCGCGCCAGCGCATGGTCGGGGTGGGAGGCCAGGCCGGGGTAGGCCACCTTCTCGACGAGGTCGTGTGCCTGCAGGAACTCGGCCACCGCCTGCGCATTGGCCACATGCCGGGCCATGCGCAGCGGCAACGTCTCCAGTCCTTGCAGCATCAGCCAGGCCGTGTGCGGGCTCATGCAGGCGCCGAAGTCGCGCAGCCCCTCCCGGCGGGCGCGCAGCAGGAAGGCGCCGACGGTGCTTTCCTCAGCGAACACCATGCCGTGGAAGCCGTCATACGGTTCACACAAGGTCTCGAATCGGCCATGGCGGTCGTGCGCGGCCTGCCAGTCGAAGGAGCCCGCGTCCACCAGCACGCCGCCAACCACCGTGCCGTGGCCGCAGAGGAATTTGGTGGCCGAGTGGTAGACGAGATCGGCGCCCAGCTCGGCCGGGCGCTGCAGATAGGGCGTCGTGAAGGTGGCGTCCACCAGCAGAGGCAGGCCGGCCTCGTGCGCCAGTGCCGACACGGCCGGGATGTCCAGCACGTCCAGCCCCGGATTGCCCAGGCTCTCGCCAAACAGCAGCCGCGTCTCGGGCCGGATGGCTGCGCGCCAGGCGTCCAGGTCGCGTGGGTTGACGAAGGTCGTCTCGATGCCGAAACGACGCAACGTGTAGTGCAGCAGGTTGTGGCTGCCACCATACAGCGCCGTGCTGGCGACGATGTGGCCGCCGGCGCCCATCAGCGTGCAGATGGCCAGGTGCAGGGCCGCCTGGCCGCTGGCCGTCGCGATCGCGCCGATGCCGCCGTCCAGCGCCGCCATGCGCTCCTCGAAAACCGCCGTCGTCGGGTTGGAGAGCCGGCTGTAGACGTGCCCCGAACGCTCCATGTTGAACAGCGACGCCGCGTGCTCGCTGTTCTCGAAGACGAAGGAGGTGCTGAGGTGCAGCGGCGTCGCCCGCGCGCCGGTGCCCGGATCGGGCGTGGCGCCGGCATGCAAAGCTAGGGTGTCGAAGCCCGGCATGGTGTTTTCTATGGGGTGGAGTCGCGGGCATTGTGTGCTATGTTGACTGGCAGTTTTCGCATGGAGGCCCCTATGAAAGTCGTCGATATCCTGCGTGTCAAAGGTGGCACCTTGTTCACTGTCACGCCCGACGAGCCGCTGAAGGATTCGCTGGCCGTCATGGCAGAGCGCGACATCGGTTCGCTGGTTGTCATGGAGCATGGCGACCTGGTCGGCATGCTGACCTTCCGCGAGGTCATCCAGGCCATCGTGAAGAACCAGGGCACGGTGGGCACGACCATCGTCCGCACGGTGATGGACGACGCGCCGCTGACCTGCACGCCCGAGACAGAGATCGACGAGGTGCGCCGCATGATGCTGGGCCGCCACGCGCGCTACATGCCGGTGATGAACGGCAAGACGCTGATGGGCGTCATCTCGTTCTACGACGTGGCCAAGGCGGTGGTGGACAGCCAGGACTTCGAGAACCGCATGCTCAAGGCCTATATCCGCGACTGGCCGGTCGAGGAGCCCATCGAGGACCCGGCCAAGGCCGGCTGAGCCGACTTGGTTCGTTGTCCATGAAGGCGGCCTTTGCAGGCCGCTTTTCATTTGGACGGCTCCTAGAATGGCGGCATGTCCGGTAGCACCCTCGGCGAACTCTTTCGCGTCACCAATTTCGGCGAAAGCCACGGTCCGGCCATTGGCTGCGTCATCGACGGCTGCCCGCCGGGCATGGCGCTCAGCGAGGCCGACATCCAGCCCGAGCTGGACCGCCGCCGCCCCGGTACCAGCCGCCACGTGACCCAGCGCAACGAGCCGGACGCGGTCAAGATCCTGTCCGGCGTCTATGAGGGCGTCACGACCGGCACGCCAATCTGCCTGCTGATCGAGAACACCGACCAGCGCAGCAAGGATTACGGCAACATCCTCGACACCTTCCGCCCCGGCCACGCCGACTACACCTACTGGCGCAAATACGGTGTGCGCGACCCCCGCGGCGGTGGTCGCGCGTCGGCGCGGTTGACGGCGCCCATGGTCGGCGCCGGCGCAGTGGCCCGCAAATGGCTGCGGGAGGCTTATGGCACCGAATTCCGCGGCTGCATGACCCAGCTCGGCGAGATCGAGATTCCTTTCGAAGGCTGGCAGCACGTCGGCCAAAACCCCTTCTTTGCCGCCAACGCCAGCAAGATCGCCGCGCTGGAGGACTACATGGACGCCTTGCGCAAGGCCGGCGACTCGGTTGGCGCACGCATCCGCGTGGAAGCCACCGGCGTGCCGGTCGGCCTGGGCGAGCCGCTGTTCGACAAGCTCGACGCCGACATCGCCTACGCGCTGATGGGCATCAACGCCGTCAAGGGCGTCGAGATCGGCGCTGGCTTCGGCGTTGTCGCACAGAAGGGCACCGAGCATGGCGATGAGCTGACACCGCTGGGATTTGCCAGCAACAACTCGGGCGGCATGCTGGGCGGCATCTCCACCGGCCAGGACATCGTCGCCAGCATCGCGATCAAGCCGACCAGCTCGATCCGTTCGCCCAAGGCGAGCATCGACCGCGCGGGCAATCCTTCCGTGGTGGAAACCTTTGGCCGCCACGACCCCTGCGTGGGCATCCGCGCCACGCCCATCGCCGAAGCCATGCTGGCCCTGGTGCTGATGGACCATGCCCTTCGTCACAGGGCGCAGTGTGGAGATGTCGTGCTGCCGGTCGATGCCATCCCGGCACAACGATAGGTTGAGGCGAGCGCGTCGGGCTGACGACGGGCAAAGCCCGCAACGGGCGAGCAATGCCGTGGACTACAGCTGAACTGAGTTGCTAAATCAGGTCAGCGATTCAAGCCCGACAGCGTTCGGGTTTGGGCTGTGCGGCTGGACAACCTTCTTGCGGAAAGCAAGAAACACCGCGAGCGTCCCCAGACCGAAACACAGCAGCCATCCGCTGCTGGGCTCAGGGACTGGAACTGCTGACACCTTCCAGTCGTGAGCAGTATTTCCCAGCGCCGAAAACGCCGTCGTTGTCGATCCATTCGCCAAAGTAATGGACGTAATGCCGGCCCAATAGATTGAATTTCCGAAATTGGCGAACGAATCGACCGAGGAGTTTGATCCCGCCAGCGTATAAGCCGTCGTGTCGATGCCGGCGTCCAGGGCGAACGCCTGACCAAACGTAACGGGAATGCTCAGCTCCCAGAATCCGCGTAGTTCCCCGGTGTAGTCGAGGCCATTGACGCGGGTGAATGTATATGTTGGATCGGTGCCCAGATGAGTCAATGCCGCCTGAACATTGAAGCTGAATACAGTGGCGCCACCCGCGCTGAAAACGAAGTCAGCCGCAGCCGTTCCAGCAAAGCTTCCCCCCAAACCAGCCGTGCCGCTGTTGAGAAGGCTGCCTGAGGCGGGATCGACGAAGAAACGAATATTGGCCCAGCCGGTGCCGGACAAGCCTGCGCCAGCCACTGTGACGGAGTCACTCCAGTGTGCGGCGGCATATGCCTTTCCCACCGACGCGAATCCATTGAAAATGTTGCCACGGCTCGCGCTGGCAATGGCTGAAGATTTGAGTACACCGTAGTCTGCGGTAGCGCCGCTCGAGCCGCCCGAGCCTGACCATACGCTGCTGATCTTTTCAGACACCGAGCCATTCACTGAAGAATGAGTGATGGGGCCGACGCCGCCATTGCTGCCATCTTCGGCCGTGTAGTTTGCAAAAACAGTGACCTTGACTTCCGAAGCACTTGCGGAAATCGCCGGCCCCATCGCAGCCAGGCAAATCACGGCATTGAAAATCCACGTGGCGCCCGGGCTTAACGTAGACCTTGTGCGGAACATCTGAAGTTGGGACATCGTTCTCACCCCTATTGATTTGAACCCGAATACATCCAACACCCACTGTGTCGGCTGTTCAAACTCGGGGCACTCACCGAGATGAAGCTCAAAGTGAAATCGACCGAGCCAAGATGCGAGCGAACTGCACTGTAGGCTTCGTGATGTCGGGGCCTGCTGCGCTGATCCCCAGAACGCGGGGAACGTTTTCATTCGAATTGATGTCGAGAGGTGGCAGCGCATTGGACTGGTCGGCGCTGGCAGCAGCAGCGGCGATGGCCGCTCGCCGGCAATTGGTGTCGCTATGACCTCGTCATGACGCTGCGCAGCGGATTTGATGCAGGCCGCCTCTCGTGATCCGCAACTCGTCCGCCGGGATTCCAGCCTGATCGCCGGCCGGTGCAGCTCAGCCCTCGCAAACCGCGTTTCGTCACAAGCCCGCTGCGCGGCTTGCCGCCGGTTTCTAGACTGTAAAGGTCGTGAAATCAGAGAGTGATTGGGGGAGCCATGCGCAAGTCTTGGAAGATCGGTAGCGTCGTCGCAGCCGTGTTGTTGGTGGGCGGTGCCGGGGTGGCCGTCATGGCGAGCAAGGGGGATGGCCCCAACAAGCCGGGTGACGAGAAGGCCAAGGCCGTGCTGGAGTTCGTGCCCAGCGAAGTCGTCAAGCCGACGCTGACCGCCATGCCGGCCCAGATCGAATTCAGCGGCCCGCTGGTGGCGCCAGGCACGGCCATGGTTCGCGCCAAGTCCAACGGCACGCTGCTCAACCTCGCCGTCGGCGAAGGAAGCCGCGTGAAGGCGGGCCAGGCTCTCGGCCAGGTCGACCTGGAAGAATTGCGCTATCGCATCGCCGAGCGCGGCGCGAGTGTGGAGGCCATGCGAGCCCAGATGGAGCAGGCCGAGCGCAGCTTCAAGGCCAACGAAGGCCTGGCCGCCAAGAATTTCATCGCCCAGACGGCACTGGACAACTCGCGCGCCGCCTACGAGTCGGCCCGCGCCAACTGGAACGCCGCCAAGGCCCAGCTCGACACCAGCCAGGTGACGATGCGCCAGGCCGCGCTGGTCGCCCCCATCAACGGCGTCGTCTCCAAGCGCCATGTGGTGCCCGGCGAGAAAGTGGCGGCCGAACAGCAGATCCTGACCATCGTCGACCTGTCCAAGCTCGAACTGGCCGGCCTGGTCGGCACCCATGAAGTCAGCCGCCTGAAGCCAGGCATGACGGTGCAGGTGAAGGTGGAGGGCGTGGAAGAGCCGGTCGAGGCCAAGATCGACCGCATCGCGCCGAGCGCCGAGCCGGGCACGCGTTCCATCGGCGTGACCCTGGTGCTGGCCAACCCCAAGGAGGCCTACCGCGCCGGCCAGTACGCCGTCGCCAAGGTGGTGCTGCAGGACGACACCCAGCGCCTGACCGTGCCCATCGCCGCCATCAGCCGCAATGCCGGCCAGGAACAGATCTGGATGATCGAGAGCGGCGCCCTGGTGCGCCGGATCGTGACGACCGGCCGCAGCGACGCCCGCGAAGGCCGCGTGGAGGTGTTGAACGGCCTCAAGCCCGAAGCCCAGGTGCTGGCGGCGCGCTTCGACAACCTGCGCGAAGGTGACAAGGCGAACATCGTCGCCGCCAAGGCCAAGGTGGCCAGCTCGGCCGCGTCGGCCGCCACGGTTCAGTAAGGGGCGTGCCATGTGGATGACCCGCGTTTCCATCCAGAACCCGGTCTTTGCGACCATGGTGATGGTGGCCCTGTGCGTGCTGGGCCTGTTTTCCTACTCCAAGCTGGGCGTCGAGCAGATGCCCGACATTTCCTTCCCCGGCGCGCAGGTGGACGTGCGCTACCCCGGCGCCTCGCCCGAGGCCGTCGAGCGCGAGATCGCCAAACCCCTGGAAGAGGCGCTGAACACGATTGCCGGCGTGGAACGCATCCAGTCGCGCAGCTTCGAGGGCCGTGTGCAGGCCAGCGTCGAGTTCTCGCTGAACGCCGACATGGGCCGCGCGATGCAGGACCTGCGCGACCGCGTCGCCGCCGCGCAGGCCCGATTCCCGCGTGACGCCAAGCCGCCGACGGTGCAGCGCTTCGAGAACGACAACTCGCAGCCCGTCGTCGTCATGGCGCTGCTGAGCCCCACACGCGGCTCGCGCGAGCTGTCCATGATGGCCGACCTGATCGTCTCCAAGCGCCTGGGTCGTGTGGAAGGCGTGGCCAAGGTGGACGTGGGCGGCCTGACCACCCGTGAGGTGCGTATCGACCTCGACCCGATGCGGCTGCGCGCCTACAGCGTGACGCCGGCCGAGATTGCCAAGGCGCTGGCTGAGGCCAACGCCGATCAGCCGGTGGGCCTGCTGTCCGACTCCACCTCCGACGCCATCCTGCGCGTGGAAGGTCGCGTGAAGGACCCCAAGGCTTTCGGCAACATGATCGTCGCCCGCCGCGGCAACCTGGCGCTGACGCTGAACGACCTCGGCACCCTGGTCGAGCGCGAGCGCGAGCAGGACAGCATCGCCCGCATCAACGGCCAGCCGGCCGTCAGCTTCAACATCTTCAAGCAGCAGGACGCCAACATCGTCAAGACCGGCGAGTCCGTGAAGGAAGCAATGGCCGAGCTGCGCAAGACGCTGCCCAAGGACGTCGAGCTGCGCCTCATCTACGCCGCTAGCGACTTCGTCAAGGGCTCGCTGACCGGCCTGCAGCACACGCTGATTGAAGGCGCGCTGCTGACGGTGGCCATCGTCTTCCTGTTCCTGCACAGCTGGCGCTCGACCATCATCACCGGCCTCACGCTGCCCATCGCCGTCATCTCCAGCTTCATCGCCGTGCAGGCCTTCGGCTTCACGCTGAACTTCATGACGATGATGGCCTTGAGCCTGTGCATCGGCCTGCTGATCGACGACGCCATCGTCGTGCGCGAGAACATCGTGCGCCATGTGGCCATGGGCAAGGACCACCGCCAGGCGTCGTTCGACGGCACCAACGAGATCGGCCTGGCCGTCATGGCCACCACCTTCGCCATCTGCGCGGTGTTTGTGCCCGTCGCCTTCATGGGCGGCATCATCGGCAAGTTCTTCTACCCCTTCGGCATCACCGTCGCGGTGGCGGTGCTGGTCAGCCTGTTCGTCAGCTTCACGCTCGATCCGATGCTGTCGTCGGTCTGGCCAGACCCGCCGGGCACGCGCATCAAGCACTGGCCTGTCATCGGTCATCTCATCCGCGCTACCGACTGGAGCATGGACCGCCTGCACGACCTCTATGCCAGGACGATCGACTGGGCCTTCTCCGGCCGTCGCTACCGCGTCTTCGTGCCGCCGATTCCCGCCTATGGCCATCCGTTCAGCGCGGACGGCAAGCGCGACAAGGCCGCGAAGCGCGTGTTCCGCTTCGCGACGCTGACGCCGCGTGGCCTCGTCATGTGGGGAGCCTTCGCCAGCTTCGTCGCCGCACTGGCCCTGGCGCCCATGGTCGGCAGCGAATTCGTGCCCGAGACGGACAACGGCTTCACGCAGGTCAACCTGCGCATGCCGGTGGCCAGCAGCATCGAGCGCGGCAGCGCCAAGGTCGCCCAGATCGAGGAGATCCTCAAGAACTACCCCGAGATCAAGACTGTCTCGACCGTGGTCGGCAGCACCGGCGAAGGCCTGTCCACCGGCCGCAACCAGGCGGCGCTGAATATCACGCTGACCGACCGCAGCGAACGCAAGCGCACGCAAAAGGAGATCGAGGACGCCATCCGCGCCGACATTGCCAAGATCCCCGGCATCGAGGTCAGTGTTGGCTTCAACCGCCCGATCTGGATCACCATCCTGGGCAGCGACCCCGAAGTGCTGACCCAGGCCGCCACCGATCTGGTCGAGAAGATCAAGAAGATCCCCGGCGCCGTCGACGTGGACACGACCGTCAAGCCCGGCCTGCCGGCCTTTGCCGTGCGCCTGAAGGATTCGGCCATCCGCGAACTGGGCCTGACCGCCCCGCAGATCGCCTCCAGCCTGCGTGCCTACGTCAACGGCGAGATCGCCACCTACTGGACGACGCCGGATGGCAACCAGGTCGAGGTGCTGCTGCGCCTGCCGCGCGAACAGCGCGAGCGCATCGAGCAGATGAGCAAGCTGCCGGTGGCCTTCTCCAAGGACGGCGCGCCCATCGCGCTGGACCAGGTCGCGACCATCGAGCCGGTGTTCAACCCCGAGGTGATCCGCCGCGAGAACCTGCAGCGCCGCGAGGCCGTGTTCGCCGGCGTACAGGGCCGCCCGGGCGGCGACGTGAATGCCGATGTGCAGAAGCTGATCAAGGCCACCCAGCTGCCCCCGGGCACCAGCTTCAAGGTGGACGGCGCCGGCAAGCAGCAGGCCGAGGCCTTCAACGGCCTGCTGGCGGCCATGGCGCTGGCCGGCATCTTCATCTACATCGTGCTGGCCAGCCAGTTCGGCAGCTTCCTGCAGCCCATCGCCATCATGGCTTCACTGCCGCTCGCCCTCATCGGCGTGATGCTGGCCCTGCTGCTGTGGCGCTCGACGCTGAACGTGTTCTCGATGATCGGCCTGGTCATGCTGATGGGCCTGGTCACCAAGAACGCCATCCTGCTGGTGGACTTCGCTAACCATGCCCGCAAGGCCGGAGCCACGGTGGCCGAGGCGCTGCGCGAAGCCGGGCTGATCCGCATGCGCCCCATCATCATGACGACGGCCGCCATGGTCTTTGGCATGCTGCCGATGGCCATCGCGCTGAACGATGGCGGCGAAATCCAGGCGCCCATGGGCCGCGCCATCATCGGCGGTGTCATCACCTCTACGCTGCTGACGCTGGTGGTGGTGCCGGTGCTGTACAGCTATCTGGTGCGGGAGAAGAAGCCCGCCACGAAGAAGGCAGAGCAGGGCGGTGCCTCGTCGATGCCGCTGCACGGCATGCCCGGCGCGATGCCGGCGGACAAGGAATAAGCAAGAGATCCCTCGAGCGCTTCTGCGCTGGGGCCGGTCACGTCAAGTGGTCGGCCCTTTTTGCTTGTGCGAATTACAATCACGCCGATAGTAAGGAGTTGCCATGTCCGAATCCACCGTCACTGCCAAGGGCCAGACCACCATGCCCGCGGAAATCCGGGCACTCGTGGATGCCAAGCCTGGCACGCGCCTGGTGTGGTCGGCCATGCCCGATGGCACTCTGATCGTGCGGRTCAAGAGCAAGTCCATCCTCGACATGGCCGGCATGCTCAAGGCCCCCAAGGGCAAGCGCATCGGCATCGATGAAATGAACCCCTGGCGCTGAGGCATGCCCGCGCTCGATACCAACGTCCTGGTGCGCTACCTCGTGCAGGACGACGCCGCGCAGGCTGCGGCGGTGCGCCAGCTGATGGCGCGGCTGACGGGTGAAGGGGCCACGCTCTTCGTGGCCGTCACCGTCGTGCTGGAGCTCGAATGGGTGCTGCGCAAGAGCTATGGCTTCGACAAGGACAGCGTGCTGCACGCCCTGTCATCGCTGTTCTCGGCGGCCGAACTGAGCATCGAATCGGAGCGTGCGCTGGAGGTGGCACTGCAGCTGTACCGCCAAGGCCCGGCGGACTTCGCCGACTGCCTGCACATCGCGCTGGCCGCCCAGGCCGGCGAGCAGCCGCTGTGGACTTTCGATAAAGGCGCTGCCCGGGTGGACGGCGCGCAACTGCTGGCCAAGGGCTGACGCGGCTCAGCCGGGGGCGGGCGCAAAAGCCTGGCGAGTGCAGCGGCTTGTGCACTCGAGGGCGACTTGCCGTAGATCAGGCCGCGCAGACCTCGCGCACGCAGCCACGCAACCACCGATGCGCCGCATCCCCATCCATCCGAGGATGCCAAAGCAGCGAGACGGTGAACGGCTCCATCGCCAGCGGTAGATCGACACTCAGCAGGCCATCGCGCAGATGCCCGGTGTGCCGCTCCGGCACCGTGGCAACCAGATCAGTGCCACGCGCCAGCGCCAATGCCTCCGAAAACCCCGCCACCGTGACGACGATGTCGCGGCCAAGGTTCAGCGCGGACAACGCTTCGTCGATGGGCCCCGTCGCCGTGCCGCGCCGGCAGATGGCGACGTGCCGGCCCGCCGCGTAGCGCCTCGCCGTCAGCTTACCGCTCGCCAGCCCATGACCTTGGCGGACGACAGCCACAAAGCGATCGCGAAACAGCGCCTGCGCGCGCAGCTCCGGCCCGCTGGACGCAGTGACGATGCCCGTCTCCAGGTCGACGCTGCCATCACGCAGGGGCGTGCTGTCACGATCGGGCTTGGGGACGAAGCGCAGCCGCACGCTCGGCGCTTCCGAACTCACGCGCGCCAGCAGGGCTGCGCCGAAGTTCTCGACAAACCCTTCGCGCGTTCGCAGCGTGAACTCTCGCTCCAGTTTGTCCAGCCGCAACGCCGCCGCCGGCCTCAATGTGGCCTGCGCCTCCTGCAGCAGCGGTCCGATGCGCTCGCGCAATTCCAGCGCCCTAGGTGACGCCACCAGGCCACGCCCGGCCCGCACGAGCAGCGGGTCGCCCGTCGCCTCGCGCAACCGCGCCAGCGACCGGCTCATCGCCGACGGGCTCAGCCTGAGACGCCTTGCAGCGCCAGCGACGCTGCCCTCGGCCAGCAGGGCGTCCAGCGTCAGCAGCAGGTTCAGATCAGGGTCTGACATGGCGTCTCGCGCATTGATGAAGTGCAGATGATGCGTCTTCCGCCATGCCCAGCAAATGCCTAAGGTCGGGGCATGAATACCTCGACCGTCGCTCAACCCGCCGCAACGCCTGTCACCGGCGTGCTTGTCGGCCTGGCCCTTTGCACCCTGCTGCCTTCGCTGGCCGTCAGCAGCGCCAATGTCGCGCTGCCCACGCTGGCTAGCGCCTTCGGTGCCGGCTTCGCCGAGGCGCAATGGGTCGTGCTGGCCTATCTGCTGGCGATCACGACCCTCATCGTCAGTGCCGGCCGGCTGGGTGACCTGATCGGCCGACGCCGCCTGCTGCTGGCCGGCATCGCGCTGTTCACGGCCGCGTCGACGCTCTGCGCGCTGGCACCCACGCTGCCGCTGCTGATCGCCGCCCGGGCACTGCAAGGCGTGGGCGCTGCCGCCATGATGGCCTTGACGATGGCCATGGTGGGCGCGGCGCTGCCCAAGGCGCGCACGGGCAGCGCGATGGGGCTGCTGGGCACGATGTCGGCAGTCGGCACGGCTCTCGGTCCGTCTCTGGGTGGCGCGCTGATCGGTGCTTTGGGCTGGCAGGCCGTATTCGCCGTCAACCTGCCGCTGGGCTTGCTGGCCATTGCGCTGGCCCGGCGGTATCTGCCGGCTGACCGAGGGCAGGGCGCTGCCGGCTTCGACCTGCCCGGCACGGGGTGGCTGGCGCTGACGCTGGCGGCCTATGCCCTCGCGATGACGTGGCATCTTGGCCTGCTGGCTGCCGCCGCGGTGGGCCTGCTGCTGTTCCTGCGCACCGAGGCGCGCGCTGCGGCGCCTCTCGTGCGGCTGGACCGGCTGCGCGACCCCGCCCTGAGCGCAGCCCTGGCGATGAACGCCCTGGTGTCTGCCGTCATGATGGCCACCCTGGTCGTTGGCCCCTTCCACCTCAGCGGCGCGCTCGGCCTTGGCGCCGCCACGGTGGGCGTGCTGATGTCCGTCGGTCCCCTCCTTTCGGCCGGCAGCGGCATTCCGGCCGGCCGGCTGGTGGATCGCTTCGGCACACGGCGAACGAGCCAACTGGGCCTCGCCGCCATGGCGGTCGGCTGCGCGCTCATCGCGCTGCTGCCCGCGTCGCTTGGCGCCATCGCCTACGTGGGCCCGCTCGCCATCGTCACGCCCGGCTATGCACTCTTCCAGGCCGCCAACAACACAGGGGTCATGGCCGAGGTGCCGGCCGAACAGCGCGGCGTCATCAGCGGCCTGCTGACGCTGTCGCGCAATCTCGGCCTCATCACCGGCGCCTCGGCGATGGGCGCCGTTTTCGCCGCCGGCGGGCTGCGCTTGAGCTTCGTCATCGCGACAGCTTTGGTTGCCGTCGCCCTCGGGCTTGCCAGACGCGCGAATTGACAAGCACAATCGCCCCCGCTCCGGGGTGCCCGGGACTGGCGAAAGCCGAGCCCAGACGCTGAGATGGTCATCCTGGGCTTGTTAACACGACGGCAATGGGCCGCGAAGGCCATCTGCCAGGGGCCAATCAAGGCGTAGCGCGCCGCCCGCATTGATATGCGGGCAAGCGGTGCAACGCGGAGTGACCCCTGGCAGATGGCCTTCCCTTCGGGTTGTGGCCAGAAAGGCCGCGCGCGGCGTTGCAAATGCTCGCCGGGTGCCCAACCCGGCTCCGCTTTGCGCCTTGCTCGCGGCCTTTCTGGCCACAACGCGGCCCGTTGCCGTCGTGTTAACAAGCCCTGACCAAACCCGTGAACTTGAACCGGCTAATACCGGCGTAAGGAGAGCGCATGCCTCGCGGCGTGCAGGTGTGGCCTTCGGGCCGGACCTCACCCACAGGCGGCCTTGGAGCACCGAACCCACTGCTCCAGGAGACCGCCGCCATGAACGCCCCCGAAAAGAACCTCTCGCTCGATGAGCGCCTGTCGCTGACGCGCGAGCCCTTCCCGGCATCAAGCAAGGTCTACGTGACCGGCAGCCGGCCCGACGTGGCCGTGCCCATGCGCGAAATCGCGTTGACGAATGGCGAGCGGGTCGTCGTGCACGACACCTCCGGCCCCTACACCGACCCCAAGGCGCAGATTGACGTGCGCCGCGGCCTGCCGCCCATCCGCTCCAGCTGGGTTGGTGACCGCGCCGATACCGAGGCCTACACGGGCCGCACGCGCGTGGCGCTTGACGATGGCGGCAAGGAGGACAACGAGCGCATCGCCGCGCTGCGTGCCGAAGCCGCCGCGCTGCAACGCCCGCCGCGCCGCGCCCAGGCCGGCGCCAACGTCAGCCAGATGCACTACGCCCGCCGCGGCATCGTCACGCCGGAGATGGAGTTCGTCGCGCTGCGCGAGAACGGCAAGCGCGAGTGGATGCGCGAGTACTTGTCCGATGCAGAGCGCGAGCAGCGCCTGCGTGGCGACTCGCTAGGTGCGGCCATCCCCGAGATCATCACCCCCGAATTCGTCCGCCAGGAGGTGGCCCGGGGCCGCGCCGTCATCCCGGCCAACATCAATCACACCGAGCTGGAGCCGACCATCATCGGCCGCAACTTCCTGGTCAAGGTCAACGCCAACATCGGCAACTCGGCCGTCACGTCCAGCATCGAGGAAGAGGTCGAGAAGCTGGTCTGGTCCATCCGCTGGGGTGCGGACACGGTGATGGACCTCTCCACCGGCCGCAACATCCACACGACGCGTGACTGGATCGTGCGCAACTCGCCCGTGCCCATCGGCACCGTGCCCATCTACCAGGCGCTGGAGAAGGTGGGCGGCATCGCCGARGACCTCWCCTGGGMSATCTTCCGCGACACGCTGATCGAGCAGGCCGAGCAGGGCRTCGACTACTTCACCATCCACGCCGGCCTGCGCCTGCCGTTCATCCACCTGACCACCAAGCGCCGCACGGGCATCGTGTCGCGCGGCGGCTCCATCCTGGCCAAGTGGTGCATCACGCATCACCGCGAGAACTTCCTGTACACGCACTTCGAAGAGATCTGCGAAATCATGAAGGCCTACGACGTGACCTTCTCGCTGGGCGACGGCCTGCGCCCCGGCAGCGGCGCGGACGCCAACGACGAGGCGCAGTTCGCCGAGCTGAAGACGCTGGGCGAACTGACCAAGGTGGCCTGGAAGCACGACGTGCAGACCATGATCGAGGGCCCCGGCCATGTGCCCATGCATCTCATCCAGGTCAACATGACGGAGCAGCTCAAGCACTGCGACGAGGCGCCGTTCTACACGCTGGGCCCGCTGACCAYCGACATTGCGCCGGGTTACGACCACATCGCCAGCGCCATCGGCGCGGCCATGATCGGCTGGATGGGCACGGCCATGCTCTGCTACGTGACGCCCAAGGAGCACCTGGGCCTGCCCGACCGTGACGACGTGAAGCAGGGGCTGATCGCCTACAAGATCGCGGCCCACGCGGCCGACATCGCCAAGGGTCACCCCGGCGCCCGCGCACGTGACGACGCGATGAGCAAGGCGCGCTTCGAGTTCCGCTGGAACGACCAGTTCGCACTCGGCCTTGACCCCGACACGGCGCGGGACTATCACGACGAGACCCTGCCTAAAGACTCGTCCAAGGAGGCGCACTTCTGCTCCATGTGCGGCCCGAAGTTCTGCTCGATGAAGATCACGCAGGACGTGCGCGAGTACGCGGCGGCCAAGGGGCTGGAAGCGGCCGACGTCGTGGCTGACGGCATGGCGCAGAAGTCGGCCGAGTTCCGCAAGGCCGGCGGCGAGCTCTACATCCCCATCAAGCCGCAGGCGTGATTCGCGTTGCAATTGCAGGCGCCGGCGTCATGGGCCGGCTGCTGGCCTGGCAGCTCGCGCGGGCCGGGCATCGCGTGACCGTGGCTGACCCGGCCTCGGGGCCTGCCGAGCCCGGCGCCGCGGCCTTCACCGCGGCCGGCATGCTGAGCCCGCTGGCCGAGCAGGAGCATGCCGAACCCGAAGTGGCGGCGCTGGGCTGGCGATCGCTCGCGCTGTGGCCCGCAATCGCCGCGGCGCTGGGGCAACCCGGCCTGGTGAAGACCGAGGGCAGCCTGCTGCTGGCGCATGGCAGTGACCTGGGCGCAGCGCGGCGCGTGCTCGCCCGCCTGGCGGAAGGCCCCGAGCCGCTGGATCGCGTCGCGCTGCAGGCGCTGGAACCTGCGCTTGCGCCCGATCTCAAGGCCTGGCTGCTACCCGGCGAAGGCCAGTTGCTGCCACGCGAGTTGCTGGCCGCCTTGGCCGAGCAAGCCGCCGATGTCGACTGGCTCTGGGGCCGCCGCGCCGTTACCGTGCAGCCGCACCGGGTCGAGCTGGATGATGGCCGTCGCCTGGATGCCGACCTCGTCATCGACACCCGCGGTCTCGGTGCCAGGCCCGACCTGCCGGACCTGCGCGGCGTTCGCGGCGAGATCCTGTGGCTGCACGCGCCGGGCGTCGTGCTCAACCGCCCCGTGCGGCTGCTGCATCCACGCCACCGCGTCTACCTCGTGCCGCGGCCGGGCGACGTCATCGTCGTTGGTGCTTCAGAGGTCGAGAGCGAGGACCGCTCGCCCGTGAGCCTGCGCAGCGCCGTCGAACTGATGGCCGCGGCGCACAGCGTGCTGCCGGCGCTGGCCGAGGGGCGCATCGTGCACATGGAAACCAACCTGCGCCCGGCCTTGCCGGACCACCGCCCGCGCATTGGTCAAAAACCGGGCCTGCTGCGCATCAACGGCCTGTTCCGCCATGGCTGGCTGCTGGCGCCGGCGCTGGCCGAGAAAGCGCTTCAGCATGTCTGAGTTCACCTTGAACCGCGAGCCCCGCCCCTGGCGCGAAGGCCTGAGCGTCGCCGCGATGCTGGCCGAGCAGGACAGGGCGCCCGAAGCCGTCGCCACGGCGTTGAACGGCGCCTTCGTGCCCCGTTCGCTGCGTGAGGTGACGCTGATCCAGCCCGGCGACGAACTGACCCTCATTCAACCCATCACCGGAGGCTGAGCATGTCTTGGACCCTTTACGGCCGCCAGCTCACCAGCCGCTTCCTGCTCGGCACCGCCGGCTACCCCTCGCCCGAGATCCTTCGCCGGGCCGTGCTGGCCAGCGGCGCCCAGGTGTTGACCGTCGGCCTCAAGCGCACGCTCGCGGCGGCCGGCGACAACGGCTTTGTCGCCGCCATCCGCGCGACGCTCGCCGAGACCGGCGGCCACCTGCTGCCCAACACCGCCGGGTGCCACACCGCACAGGAGGCGATCACGCTGGCGCACATGGCGCGCGAGCTTTACGACACGCCGTGGATCAAGCTGGAGGTCGTCGGCGACGAGTACACGCTGCAACCCGACCCCTGGGAGCTGGTCACGGCCGCCGAGCGGCTCGTGAAAGACGGCTTCGAGGTCTTCCCCTATTGCACCGACGACCTCGTCACCTGCCGCCGCCTGCTGGACGCCGGATGCCAGGTGCTGATGCCCTGGGGCGCGCCCATCGGCTCGGGCCAGGGCCTGCTCAACCCGTTTGCGCTGCGCACGCTGCGCGAGCGCCTGCCCGGCGTGCCGCTGATCGTGGACGCCGGCATCGGTGCGCCGTCGCATGCGGCCCAGGCGATGGAGTTGGGCTTGGACGGCGTGCTGCTGAACTCGGCGATAGCCCAGGCCGGCGACCCCATCCGCATGGCTGCTGCCTTCGGGCAGGCCATCGCGGCCGGGCGAACCGGCTTCGAGGCCGGCGTCATGAGCAAGCAGGACATGGCTGTCGCGAGCACACCGGTGGGCGGCAGGCCCTTTCTGATTCCATGAGCAAGCCACCCATCATCTGGAGCATTGCCGGGCTGGACAGCGGTGGCGGTGCCGGCCTGTCGGCCGACCAGCGCGCCGCCGATGCGGCGGGCGTGCACCTTTGCCCCGTGGCGGCCGCGTTGACGGCGCAGAACAGCGTCGCCGTCGAGGCCGTCTTCCCCGTGCCGCCTGAGCAACTCGACACCCAACTCGCCGCGCTGGCCGATGACCTGCCGCCCGCCGCCATCAAGACGGGGCTGCTCGGCGGTGTCGAGCAGCTGCGCGTTGTTGCACGTTGGGTTGATCGGCTGCGTGAGCGCGCTCCCGTCACTCTGGTTGTCGACCCGGTGCTGCGGGCCTCCACCGGCGCCACCTTTGCCGACGAAGCGCTGCTGCGCGCTTATCGCGAGGAGCTGCTGCCGCGGGCCAGCGCCGTCACACCCAACCAGCGCGAGGCCGAGCGCCTTGTGGGCGAGGGCAGCCTACCTGCGCAGGCGCGCGCGCTGCTGGCCCTGGGGGGCCGCACTGTCTGCATCACCGGTGGCGATGCCGGCGGCCCGCTCGCCCTGGATTGGCTGGCGGCCGAGCATGCAACCGGCTGGCTGGCCTTGCCGCGCCGCGCCGCTGGCAACAACCACGGTACTGGCTGCACCTTCGCGACCGCCCTGGCTGCGGCATCGGCCCGCGGTTTCGTCGCTGCCGATGCGGCCGTCATCGCCAAGATGCTGACGACCTCCGGCCTACGTGCCGACCTTCAGTCGCCTGGCGCTGGCGCGGGGCCGGTGCGGCCCGAGTCCGGCTTCATCGGCGATGCCAGCCTGCTGCCCGCGCTGTTCGACGACGAGGCACCACCCGAGGCCTGGCCGGCAGCGCGCCGCGGGGCACCGGCCCTTGAAGAGGTCTACGCCATCACCGACAGCGGCGCCCATGCCGCCTGCCTTTTTGAAGGTGGCCTGCAAGCCGTTCAATTGCGCGTCAAGCGAACCCCGGGCGAGGCTGACGCCGTCTGGACAGCCCGCTTGCGCGCCGAAATCAAGGCCGCGCGGCACCCGGGCGCCGTCCTCATCGTCAACGACCACTGGCGCGAGGCGCTGGCCTCGGGCGTCGACTTCATCCATCTGGGCCAGGAAGATCTGTTGGCGCTTTCCGCTGCCGATCGACGTGACCTCGCCGAGGCGCGGGCTCGTGGCCTGCGCCTGGGCCTGAGCTCGCACAGCCTGTGGGAGCTGGCCCGCGCCGTGGCCTGGTCGCCCGACTACATCGCCTGCGGTCCCGTCTGGCCAACGCTGACCAAGGCCATGCCGTGGCGAGCGCAAGGGCTTCACAACCTGGCCTGGTGGGTGGCCATGGCGCCGGCGCCGGTGGTCGGCATTGGCGGCGTGCTGGAGCCGCACCAGCTCGCCGAGATCGCTGCCAGCGGCGCCAGCGCTGGCTGCGTCGTGCGTGGTCTCGCGCCTGAGGCCTTCCACTCACCGCATGTCTGGCAGCAGGCCTGGCGTGACGGGCGTGCTGTGCCGCCGTTTCACGCGCCGGCATGGCCATTTCCCTGCCTGCCCGTCAAGCCCCATTGAGGGGGCCAACCCCGATTTCAGTGTCGGCAGGCTTTACAGCGGCCGTTACAAAGAGGCCGCGCCTCATAGGAGAAACCATTGGTGGCCCGGAGCTTGCTTTGATTTTCCAATCGCCTGGAGAACAAGATGAATTTCCGTAACGTCATTGCCGGTGTTGCACTAGCGGTCTCTGCTCTGACCGCTCAAGCCGGCCCCGTCCTGGTCATGCAAGCCGTTGGTGGGATTGATCTGAACAACCTGCTGATCGGTCAAATGTTTCAGGTCGAGGTGATCATCCATGGCGACACGCAGGGTGAAATTGATTCCGGTTTTTCGGGAGACGGTAGCCTCTTTGGCGAGCTCCCATACCTGACTGGAAGTGCGGCGTACGGTACGGTGAAGCAAGGGATCGATTGGACCTTGGATCCATCCCTGTTCATCATCGACTTTGAGGCCAAGGAGGCCGGTAGTGGTGTTCTCACCACCGCAGGTACCTGCCTCATTTCCAACCTTCAGAACTACGGCTGCGGCTTCACCAGCGGCCCGCTGAATTTCACAGTGCGTGACCCGAACCGCCTGCCCGAGCCCGCCAGCTTGGCGCTGACTGGTCTTGCATTGCTCGGCCTGGGCGCCATCCGCCGCCGCGCCCACTGAACGTCGCGGCCTCAGCGCCGCACTTCGCTTCCATCCAGGGCCCCACAGTGGGCCCTGATGCTTTCTGCGAGCCGCCATGGTGTCCAGTGGTGCATGGCCGCCGCTTGCAGTGCAACGGAACTGGCTTGCTCAACCAACCCTCCCTGGGCCACATGCACGATGCCAGCAAGGCATGTTTTGGCCAACCGTTGTGGGGAACCTGCCCTCCAAGGAAACCAGAGAGACTCCGAGAAGAGGGCTTGGTGAGCACACCTATCGGCGTTTCACAAATGTCCACGAGAATCGCGCCGCCGGTTGCTCCCCCGCAGTGCTTGGGTGCATCAACAATAATTTATTTGAGCAGGGCTGTTGGATATGACTCGCGCTCGTCTGTCACGTTCTTGCTGAAACGCATCGTGTGCCGCATTCCTTATTGGCGGATACGTTGCGACCAATCCGATCACGCTTCAGCGATTAATAGGGAGATATTGCCTTGGCAAAAAGCAAAACGACACGCATAGCTCAAGCCTTAATTTGGCTCTTATTCGTTTTCGCATGCAGCGCCTACGCAGTCATGCCCAGTTCTTATCAATTAAACCTCTCTTCGGGCGCGAGCGTGTCCGATCCGGGATCGGCTTGCGCTATTTGGTTCAATGACCAATTTCCCGCGCCGGGATGGCGACACTCCGGCCTACGTTGGATAGGATTTCACAGATACACCACTCAAAACGGCGGTGTTATTGATTTTGATGGTCATCAGACGCTGCACGTCACTTGCACTGCTAGTTCTGAACAATGCTGGCGCCGTAACCCCAATGGCGGGTGCGAGCAGTATGAGCTGTATTCAACCGAGAACCTCCGAACGGTCGCTTTTGGCCAGTGCCCGGTAGGTACCATGTTTTCCGACAGTGCTCAGACCTGTGTCTGCCCAATGGGCAAGGACTGGGAGCCTTCCGTGAATGCTTGCGTACCAATTCTAGACGAAAACAAGGATCAGCCCTCGAAGGATACTTGCGGTGGCAATCCCATATACCCGCTCACCGGCGCCAAATCCAGATCGGTTTTCTTGGCCAATTTTTCCGGACATGAAATTCGGCTGGACTATTCGACCCGAAAGGCACTCGCCGTCTCATCGTCATATTACGAGCCGGGGCAAATCATCCCGCCGCCAGCGGGTGCAGGGCCGTTATGGTCAATTAACATTCAGAAACAGTTCTACAGAAACTCACCGAACCAGATGATTTATTTGGGGGGTGGCAAGTGGGATATGTTCACAGGTGTGGTTGACAGCGAAGGCGAAAAAAGTGAGGGACTTGGGCCCGATCTCAGACTTCTCTTTAAGGATGGTTTTTGGTACGTTGCCGACAAACTTTCCATGGTGCAGTATAAATTTTCATCTTCCCCGTCTGGATATTCTCAATCGGTCACGCCGCTTGTCGCGTTCCAGCGCGTGAATGGTGCTCGCCTAGAGCTTGAACAGGAGACGCCATATACGAACAACGATTGGCGCTCAGTCTCTACCCTTAGGACAATTACGGACGCCTTTGGTCGACAGGCCACCCTCGAGTACGAAGTGCCGCCCGCCTGGGGCACGGCAATGCCGCGTTTGAAATCCTTTACCGATTCCAATGGCACCATCAACTTGTCGTACAACGACAAGGGCATGCTGCAACGCGTCACTTGGCCTGACGGGTCGTATCAGGAGTTTATTTACGATTCCGGGCAAGAGGACAAGCCTTGGTTGCTCACGGGTGTGCGCGACGAGAACGGCGCGCTAACTGCCTCCTATGCCTACGACAGTGCAGGCCGTGCTGTGTCCACCGAGTCGACAGCAGGCGTCAATCGCTATGCGGTCAAAGAGTGGCAGCAGGCCCCAGTACTCACGGTGAACCGGCTGTACGACGCTGCGGCGGGCGTTATCCGGCGCGAAAGTACGTGGGCCAGCCCTGGGCAGGTCGAGGTGGAGACGGCCAATGGCGCTACCAACACCATTCAGACCCGTATGGTCAACGGCATGCCGCGCATCACATCGCAAACCCAACCTGCGGGCTCCGGTTGTGCGGCCTCAGTGCGTCAGCAAGACTACGACGCAAATGGAAATGTGGCCTGGAAGGAAGACGCTACCAATCACCGCATCTGCTTCGCGCATGATTTGAGCCGCAACCTGGAGACGGATCGCGTAGAAGGGCTGCCCTCTGGCAGTGCTTGCGATTCCGTGTTGGCCAACAATGCAAATCTTTCCCTGGCCGTCCGGAAAATCAGTTCAGCTTGGCATCCGATCTGGCGACTGCCGACAAGGGTGTCGGAGCCGCGCCGTCTGACAACCAATGTCTACAACGGCCAGCCCGACCCCTTCAATGGCGGGTCAACGGCGTCATGTGCACCATCGAGTGCGACCCTTCCGGACGGCAGCCCTATGGCCGTGCTTTGCAAACAGGTGCAGCAGGCGACGACGGATGCAAACGGTTCCAAGGGCCTCACTGCTACGGTGGACAGTGCGGTTACTGCGCGTGTTCAGCAATGGACCTACGACCAATATGGCCAGTTACTGACTTACAAGGATCCCCTCAACAACACGACGACCTACGCTTACTACGGCGACACCACATCCGACCACACCAAGGGTGACCTCAACACTGCCACCAACGCCAAGCAACAGGTCACGACGTATACGAAGTACAACGCCGCCGGCCAATGGCTGGAAATGAAGGACGCCAATGACATCCTCACCACGCGGACCTTCGACCTAAGACAGCGACTCAAGACCGTCACCACTGCAAACGCCACAACCACTTATGACTACTGGCCAACGGGGCTGCTTAAGCAGCTCACGTTGCCCGATGGCGGCGGCAGCCTGAGCTATGGCTATGACGATGCACACCGCGTGACCAGCATTTCGGACAAGCAGGGGAATAGCGTGACGTACACGCTGGACAACAACGGCACCCGCATTGGTGAAAACTTCACCGACCCCACGGGCCGCCTTGCCAGGACGCTTGCGCGTGTGCCAGATGCTCTGAATCGCGTTCAACAAGTCACGGGCAGGGAGTGACCCAATGCAACGCGCAACCCAACTCATCTCCTACGCGTTCCCGGCGTCATTTCGATGGCTACGCTTCTGGTTGATTGCCTTCGCAGCTCGTCGGTTGGAGCCAATGCTTCGCACGCTGCTTCTCATCGGGCTGTCCGCCTTGGCATTGCTGTCCTCGACCGCGGCCTTTGCGCTGACAGCAACCAGCACCAGGGTGAGTTCAGACAACTACTTTCCCTATCAAAACCAGGCCGTCACTCTGACCGCCGTTGTCCTTGGAAACTCGCCGACCGGGACGGTAACGTTTCGGGGAGCCGGCGGTAACGTATACGGCACCAGTGCTTTGAGCAGTGGGCAAGCCACTCTCGGCGTTCGGTTCCCGGATGCTGGCAATAACCCGGTGTGGGCCACTTATTCGGGGGACGCCAACAACTCGCCCGCAACGTTGAACGAAGCCACTGCCCTGATTCTTGAAGTTCAGGCGCAGTCCGTGACGACGACGTCTTTTCAATGGCTGGGTTCCAGTGTCGCGGTGGGCCAGTCAACGTCTTTCAGTATCAACGTAACTGGCCGGTCAACCAGTGGACGCGAGCAGCAAACGGGCGCCTCCTTTTCTCTCCTGGAATCCGGGATTTTCGCCACCGGCATCGCAGTGGGTCCGGGCGTCAACGGCGGGACTATCACGACCAGTTTCAATACCGCAGGCAAACACTACGTTGCAGGCCAATTTGAGGAAACGATCGAGAGTACCCGAAGCATTTCCAGCTCCATCATCGTCGACGTTCAGAAGCGTGTTCCGTCGGTCGCGTTGACATCTAGCCCTGCATCCGTGCTCCAAGGCCAGCCTCTCACGCTGACAGCCGCAGTGACTGGAACGAGTCCCACTGGTAGCGTGACTTTCAAGGACGGGGGCACGACGTTAGGTGGCGCTAGTTTGAACGCGAGTGGCGTCGCGACCTTGCAGGTCGTCCTCAATGAGACCGGCGCACATTCGCTGGCCGCCAACTATTCCGGAGACGCCAACCACTTTGCGGCGTCCAGTTCGCTGAACCAGGGCGTGACGCCCAAGGCCACCACCACCACAGGACTGGCTACTAACTCGACCCCGGCAGTCGCAGGGGACTCCGTGGCTCTGACGGCGACAGTCACCGGTGACAACCCGGGGGGTACGGCCACTTTCATGGCTGGTGGCAGTTCTCTGGGCACAGCGGCTCTGTCTTCAGGTACCGCGCGATTGCAGCCGGTGTTTGCGCATGCCGGCGAATACTCGCTCACGGCGAGCTACGGAGGAGACGCCTTCAACCAGGCCTCCAACTCCAGCGCTGTTGCCATCACGATCGGAAAGCACTCCACCGTTACCAAGCTTTCTGTTGACCCTAAACCGCAGTTTCAAGGTCAGCCGATCAAGCTTGTCGCGCGGGTCACGGGTGCAAATCCCACGGGGCAAGTTGTATTCAGCAACGGCGGCAAGATCCTTGGTAATGCAGCGCTGGCGTCGGGTCAAGCCACGTTGTCCACGGCACTCCCGGACATGGGGCCGTTCAGCCTCAGCGCCACCTATGCCGGAGATGCTGACAACCTGGCCAGTGCCTCCTCGTCGCAAGCGGCGGATGGAACCCAGGGAACGGCGCACGTCGCCCTGGCCGTCTCGCCCACGCCGGTCGTCAACTACGAATACGACGCCGAGGGCAACGCCACCAAAGCCATCGTCGCGCCGGCCTCGCGCGCCTTGGCAACGAAGACCGACTACGACGCCCTGGGCCGGCCTGAAATCGGCACCAATGCGATGCAAGGCACCGTCAAATACGGCTTCGACCTGCTGGATCAACTCACCACCATCACCGATCCTCGCCAGCTTGTCACCCAGTATCAGCCTACGGGCCTAGGGGATGTCAAACAGCTGACGAGTCCCGACATCGGAACCGCCACGAGCACTTTTGACGCCGCGGGAAACCTCAAGACCCGCACCGATGCGCGTGGCGTGCTCGCGACCTATACCTACGACGAGCTCAACCGGCCCATGCAGGTCGTCTATAGCAAATACTACAGCCGCAAAACGACATGGACCTACGACCAGACTGGCGCGAGCTTCGGCTATGGCGTGGGCCGGCTTACGACGGCGTCGACTCCTGAAGTCAGCACGACGTTCAGGTACGACGCATTCGGCAGAGTCACGATGACCGTCCAGAGCGCCGCAACCTCTAAAGGCGCGGTTGGCGTTCCGATTGTCGTCAGCTATGACTATGACGCAGCCGGCAACGTCAACAGCCTGACCTATCCCTCGGGGCGCGTGGTCAACTTCGGCTGGACCGATGGCCAGCCCCAATCCATTTCGATTACGACCGGGGGCACCACGACGAATCTGCTCGACCAAGTGGTCACGAGCCCATTCGGACCTGTGCAGAGCTGGGTGTGGAAGTTGGGTGCGACGCCGAAGGCGCATGAGCGTGTTTACGACAACAACGGCCGTCTGGTTCGCCACTCGCTCGGTGTTCTGTTGCGCGACATCACCTATGACGACGCCGACCGCGTCAGCCGTTTCACCCATTACGACGCGACCACAGAAGCACCAGCGCCGGCTTACGACCAGACGTTCACTTATGACGATCTGAGTCGGCTCACCGACGTGACTGGGGCAAACACCAGTTGGTCCTACCGCTACGACGCTAACGGCAACAGGACCACTTCGTCGTCCGGCAGCACTGCTCGGGCCTACACCGTGCAGACCGCCAGCAACCGGATTGATGCGCTGAGCAACCCAGCGCGCAACATGCTTTACGACGGTGCCGGCAATACCAGTAGCGACGTTCAGAGTGGATCATCAGCAAATATCACTGCCGCCTACAACTTGGAAGGGCGGCTGGATTACTTGACTCAAACCGCTACGGCGGGATTGGTTTTATTCCACGACGCGCTTGGCCGGCGCGTCGTCAGACGCGCCTTGCCAACCAGCGGCGGCATCTGCTTGCCGACTACAGGAAGCAATGGGCCGGACTGCTCCCGTATGGTTAACACGCTGTACGCTTATGACGCATCGCATCATTTGCTGGGCGAATACAAGGCCGATGGCACGCTAATTACAGAGTATGTTTGGCTGGGTGATACACCGGTTGCCGTCATCAAGCCCGACGCAGCTGCTCCTGGGGGCGTCCAGGTCTACGCCATTCATACCGACCATCTGGATACGCCGCGGGTCATCCTCGATGCGCAGGGACAGGTGCGGTGGCGCTGGTTGGGCGAGCCGTTTGGAGCAAGCCCGGCGGAGGAGCAACCGACGGCGGGTTTGGTCGCGCTTCAGCAAAATTTGAGGTTTCCCGGACAGCAATACGAACCTCTCGGCGGGCGGCACTACAACCACTTCCGTGACTACGACCCGACGACAGGGCGGTATATTCAAAGTGACCCCATTGGGCTTGGTGGGGGTATCAACACCTACGCTTACGTTGGTGGCAGTCCGCTGAGCTTCGCAGACCCGAGTGGATTAGGACCAGTCGGGGAGGCGGTTGGCGGATTCGTAGGCGGATGGGGCGGCCGAATCGTCGGCGGCATTGCCGGCACAGCAGTTGAACCCGGTGGAGGCACCGCCGTAGGTGCCATCGCAGGCGGAGCGGCTGGAAGAAGAGTGGGTGCCGCCATCGGTGGTGCTATTGGGGACGTGTGCACTCCTATGGAGCCGTGCCCTCCTTGCAAGACAACAAGTGGAAGAACTGTCGCGCCTGGCACGCTTGGATATCGACCGCTCGACGTTATCCCCGACGACCAAATTCAACATGGAGTGGCCGGCTCTCACCACAATATTTTCGTCGCCAATCAGAATCCGAATAACTGCCGCTGTTTTTGGGCGAAGCAGAAATACGTCTTAAAGCCTGAGCAATTGCCCGCAACGGCTGTCCCCGTCGAGCCGTTCGTAAACTGAGTCGCATCATGAAATACCGCGATGGACAAGAGGTTGTTATTGGCGACCATGTCTCCTTTCCTGATGGCTCAGTGGGAGAGGTCGTGTTCTGCATCGACAGGAACGAGTTCTCGACCGACTATCCGAAGTCCGAGTGGGAATATCTGGCATCGGGCGCAATGGTGAAAAGCGAGAAATTCGGCCTGATTCACTATCCTGAAACCGATGACGAGTTGTCGTTGGTCGCCCGACGTGGGGCGCAAATTCCTCCGCAATTTGGAAAAAATGGCCCCTAGAAAAATTCTTGCAGCTCTGGAAAGCCCGCCTTCTACTTCGCTTCACAACCCCACGTCACGCCTCAGGAAAACGCCTGCAACTACGGCGGATGGGTGCCTGGGCGGAGCTAGGGACGGTCTGCATAAACCCCGGGCAAGTCTGCTACCGCGAGGGCTGAGCGGCTGAGACGATGGAGGMCATGAAGCAGACGAGTCTGGGCCTGGGGCAATCGAACAAACGAACGCGGCGGCGGGTGTTCCTCGAAGAGATGGACC
>NZ_JBFUMN010000046.1:0-41034 GCF_054049335.1 Roseateles sp. P5_E1 | reverse complement strand
ACCTCTCCGCGTGGGTCCGGGCCGAAAGCCAGCGCTTCGTCGTGTACTCCGACGCCAACCAGGAAGACGTCACCCAGCTGCTGGACAACCTGGAAAAGCTCGACCATCTGCTGCGCCTCTACACCCGGCCTAATCATCAAACCAATGGCAAGGCCGACCAGCAGGAACCGAAGCTGACGCTGTACTACCACAGCCGGGTCTCGGCCCTGCGTGAGGTCGACGCCAGCGTGCCGGCCGATGCCGTGGGCCTGTACAGCAGTTGCGCTTCCGGCGTCCAGGGATTCGGCGTGCATCTGGAACGCGTCCCCAGCCTCGCCGACGAGCAACTCGACCGTTCACCGCTGGACGACACCCTGTCCTATGTCTTCGAGGCGTATGCGCGGCACTTCCTTTATCGCCACACGGACATCCGCGTCCCGACGTCGTTCGTCGACGGCTTTGCGCAGTACTTCTCCGCCGCGCGATTCTCGGAAAAGCAGATGGTGGTGGGCCGGGTGCCGAAGGAGATCGGTGGCTACCTGCGACTTGTCAGAGACAACCGGGTATCCAGCCTGGAATATGGCGACGTCCTGGAGGAGAAGCTCGCCAACGCCCACAACTATGCCGGACCGGGCGGGGCGCGCCTGGAGTTCGAGGCGAAGTCCTGGCTGTTGACGCACTACATGCTGTCCTCGGAAGACAGGCGCCAGCGCCTGAACCGCTATCTCGGGCTCGTCGACCGCGGCGCCTCCCCGACGACGGCCTTCGAGCGGGCCTACGGCCTGAAGGCATCCGAGATCGGGCAGGTGATGTGGCGGTACAGCCTTCGGGGCACGGATGCCCTGCGTGTGGCACTCCCATCGCTGCCCGCCAGCCGGGTGAGGTTTCATGCGCTGCCCCGTGCGGCGGGCGAATTCGTGCTGGCGGATGCCGCCTTGAAGGCGTGCCCGAGCCGGCCAGCCGGGGAGGCGCTGTTGAAGAAGGTCGCAGGGCTGGCGGCGCAGTTCCCGAACGACGACCTGGCCCGCCTCACCTTGAGCCGGGCGCAGATCGACTGGGGGAACCCGCAAGAGGCCCTGCCTGCGCTGAATGCCGTGCTGCAAGGGGAGGACGCCAATTTCGAGGCCCGCTATCTGCTGGGCATGGCGAACCTGCGCCTGGCCGAGCGCAACGAGGGCGATGCCAAGCGCGCCTATCTCCAGGCTGCTCAGGGCCACCTGCAGCGCGCCCGCGGCTTGAACCCGCAATCGCCGGAAGCTGCCTTGGCCGCCTTCAAGACCGAGGTGGCCGCCACGGATGCCCCGGACAGCGCAGCGCTGGAGGGTGTCATCTCGGCCTGGCAGACCGCACGCGAAGTCGACGCGCTCGCGCGCTCCGCTGCGCTGGCCTACGCCTATGCCGGCAATGCGGATGAGGCCCACCATACGCTCGTTTCGCTGGCGCAAAACGTGCGCGACGAGCCTTCGGCCCAATGGGCCAAGCAGTGGCAGGGCCGCCTCGAAGCGGGCGTGACCCGCGGCGACATCCTTGCGGAGATGCGTCGCAACCCAGCGCCCGACGCGCCGTTCAAGGAGTGGACCGTCGACAAGAAGGACACGCTGCAAAGCGTGGAGTTCATCTCCAACGCGGAAGCCTCGGCAGCCTTCCTCGAGACCATGGCGCTTAGCGCTGGGAAGCCCGCGCAGCAGAGCCAACTGATTGCTGCCGCGCAGGGGCTGCGCATGGAAGCCATGAGGCGGCGC
The DNA here is from genome assembly GCF_054049335.1 of Roseateles sp. P5_E1. Lineage (NCBI taxonomy): Bacteria > Pseudomonadati > Pseudomonadota > Betaproteobacteria > Burkholderiales > Sphaerotilaceae > Roseateles > Roseateles sp. P5_E1. The sequence continues at coordinate 39,313 of NZ_JBFUMN010000046.1, read as the reverse complement.
AAGCTCGCGCCGGACAGCACGAAAAGGAATTAGCCACGGGATTCAGCGCGGCGCGGCACGAGGAATGCTGGATGGCCAACGCACGCGGGCAGGCCCGCCCGTCCTGGCCAAAGCCGGCTTCTCAGTCCTTCAGGTTCCAGGTGATGGGCGTGATGCCGCGCAGCGTCACGGGCTTGCCATTCACCGTGCCGGGCGTGCCCTTGCAGGACAGCACGAAGGTGACGGCCAGTCTGTCGAGCACCTTGTGCCTGCGTGACGGGCCGCTGGACTCGACCACGCGCGCTTCAGAGATGGCGCCGGAGATGTCCATCGTGAAGACGACCATCGTCGTGCCTTGCACGTCGATGTCGGGATAGGCCGGTGAGCCGCACTTGCTGAAGTCCAGTTGCAGCGGTGTGCGCACCAGCGCGCCTCCCGGCTGGCCCCGGCCTGGTTGTGGTGCCGCTTCAGTGCCCGCGCCAGGCGAAGGCTGGGGGATGGCTGCGGCGGCAACGGTCGTCTCCGGCGGCTGCGTCACCTGCACTTCGGGCGGCGGTATGAAGCGCGGCGGTGGGGGAGACAGGGTGGGCAGTGGCAGCAAGGCCATCTTCGGCGATGGCGGCGGCGGTGTTTCTGGTTGGATGAGCTTGATCTCCACGGGGGCCTGCCGGGCCACCTGGACGATGTGGTGTGCCAGGCCGCTGACCAAGACCCAACCCAGCATGAGATGCAGCAGCACCACGACGCCGATGCCGGTGAAGCGCCTGCCCGGGGTGTGCTGCCGTTGAGCAAAATCCACGCGGTCTCCCTGGCTGAACGAATCCGGTCGGCGGCCCGTCACGGCGCGCTTTTATCGACGCACGAATTGTTGCCTGATCGGGTGCTGGAATGAACATCTGCGATGACGAGCCGCGTCGCAATGGCGAAGCTCTTCGCGACGCGCTCAGATCCGCCTGAACACGAGCATGTGCCAGCGCGTGTCGGTGCTGGCCAGTACCGCGTCGTTGACGCTGCTGCTCTCCAGCATCAGTCCCAACTCGGTGAGCTGCCGCTGCACCGTGGCCGGGGCGTGGTTGTGGAACCGACGGCCATCGGCGTCGCGGTCACCACTCAACTGGCCGGGGTTCATTTCCGGCAGGGCAATCAGCAGTGCGGGCCGGCAGCGGGCCACGTCGCCTGCGGCGAGAGGGCGGAGCTGCCGAGCAAGCGAAGCCAGTGCGCCGGGCAGGTCGGCGGGGGCGATGTGCATCAGCACGGCACTGCACGCCACGGCGTCGAAGCCCTGGGGGCAGCAGTCCGAGAAGGGCGTGCCCAGTTGGGGAAGGCTGGCGTCGCGCAGCCGTCCGGCAAGGCCGGGCCGCAGCCGCAGCGCGGTTTCGCGCATGGTGGCGTTGGGCTCCACGCCGAAGGCCTCGAACCCGGCCTGCTGCAGCGCCGCCACGTCCCGGCCCGAGCCCGAGCCGACGTCCAGCACCCAGGCGCCCGGCGGCAAAGCAGCTTCGAGAAGGGGCAGCATCGCGCTGCGACTGGCCTCGGTGGCGGCCAACTGGGTGGCGTAGCCGTCGTAGAACGTGGCTGTGCCGGCGTCCGCTGCGTTCGCGCTCAATTGCGGAAAGAGGGTGCCGTGCCCTTGCCGGCCATCATGGCCTTGGTCAGGTCCTCGCTCATCAACATCGCGGCGTTCCAAGTCGCGATGTAGTTGAGGCCGTCGGCCACCGAGTGGTCGCGGGCGTAGTTCAGCTGCTCCTTGGTGCCGCGGATGGACAGCGGCGACTTGGACGCAATCGTCGCGGCGATCTCGCGCACGCCGACCGAAAGCGCCTCGCGGCTGTCGAACACGCGGTTGACGAGGCCGATCTCGCGTGCCTCGGCCGCCTCCACGCGCCGGCCCGAGTAGGCCAGCTCGCGCACCAGGCCCTGCGAGCCGATCAGCTTGGGCAGGCGTTGCAGTGTGCCGACATCGGCCACCATGCCGATGTCGATCTCCTTGATGGAGAAGTAGGCGTCAGCGCTGCAGTAGCGCATGTCGGCGGCGCAGATCAGGTCGATGCCGCCGCCCACGCAGGCACCGTGGATGGCCGCGAGCACGGGCTTGCGGCAGCGCTCCAGGCTGGTGAGCGTGTCCTGCATGTCCAGGATGACGCGGCGCAGGCCCTCGCGGGTGCGGCCGTCGCAGGGGTCTTCGATCTGCGGGGCGATGCCCATCATCATCTGCAGGTCGATTCCGGCGGTGAAGTGCTTGCCTTCGCCTTCCAGCACGGCGACGCGCGCTTCTGGCTGCGTGTCCACCCAGTCGAAGGCGCGGCGGATGTCCTGCCACATCGCCGCGTTCATCGCGTTGGCCTTGTCCGGCCGGTTCAGACGGACGGTGGCGATGTGGTCCTGGACGGAGACGGTGAGGGTTTCGAGTGTGGGCGCGGTCATTGGGGAGTCAAGGTGGTGGAACGGAGTCGGGTTGCGGCTCGGTCGTTGCAGCATTGGCCCGCGTAAGCAGGATGCCAGTGGGCGTCTTGGTCAGCTGCAGGGTGTCACCCGCTGCGAGATTCAGGCGTGCCAGCACGGCGTCGGGAAGCACAAAGCCGAGAGAGTCTTGCGCCTCTACCAGTTGAACGATGTCCATGCTTGCCGCTCCTGAGGTGACCGCGTCGACAATACTAACCAGTTGCCCTCCGAACCCATCATGCACACCTTCTCCAAACGCCTCCCTCAAGGCGGTGGCCTCGCCGCCGTGCTGCTCAAGCGCTCGCCCGCTCTCGAACTCGATTGGGACACCCGCAGCAAGAGCCGATTCGGCGCGACTGACAGTTCCGGTCGCGAAGTTGCCGTGGTGCTGCCCCGCGGCACGGCGCTGCGCGGCGGCGACGTGCTTGTGGGTGAAGACGGTTCCCTGCTGCGCGTCATCGCCGCCCCCCAGCCCGTGCTGCAGGTGCGTTTCTGCGCAGAGCACGGCTCCGCATTTGATTTGCTGCGCGCCGCCTACCACCTCGGCAACCGCCATGTGCCACTAGAGCTGCAAGCCGAGCTGCTGCAGTTCGAGCCCGACCCCGTGCTGGCCGACATGCTGCGCCGCCAGCACCTCATCGTGACCGAAGCGCAGGCCGCCTTCGAGCCCGAGGCTGGGGCCTATGGCGAAGGGGCTGGGCATGGCCACCATCACCATGGGCATGACCACGATGCCCATGGCCACGCGCACGCCCCCGCAACAGCATCGGCACCGACGCGCAAGCCCCTGCCTATTCCGGTCCACGTGCACGGCCCCGACTGCAAGCACGACCACGACCACGACCACGACCACGGGCACGGGCACGGGCACGGGCACGACCACGGGCACTGACGCCCGCGCGCGTCAGCCGTCGCGGTCGTCCGGCGGCGCAATGCCGCGCAATGCTTGGGTCATGTGGTGGACGCTGGCTTCAGGGCCCAGCAAGGCTCGCCCGCGTGCCAGCACCTGCTCGGCCTCGGCGTCGCGCCGTTCCTTGCCGAGCACCAGCACCACGCGGGCCAGCTGCACGTCGATGACGCGCTGCTGAGAGCGCAGCATCTCGGCCCGCTCGCTGGCCGAGAGCTTGCTCGGCGGATGTTCCTGGATGAGCTTGTAGAGGCTTTCCACACGGCCCACGACGGCGTCGACGCGCAGATGCTGGCTCGCGAGCTCGAACTCGTTCAGCTGGATCAGCGCGGGCAGCGCGTCGAGCACGTCGCGCTCGGCCAGCACGGGGTCGCGGTCGGCGAGGCGCTTGAAGGCGTCGCGGGTGGACTCGCTCTGGCCGCCGAGGTAGTTGTTGATGTGGATGGCCTCAGCCAGCGCCTGTTGGCCCGGGCGGCCGCCGGCATCGATCCGTGCCAGGGCCTGGTCGCGCACGGCCAGCAGCTGGGTCATGGCGGGTGCGTAGCGGTGCGCCAACGAGGCCCAGGCGGACAGCGCAAAGGACATGCGCACCCCCGACATCGCCGGATCGCGTTCCAGCACATGCTCGTGGAACCACTGATGCTTCTCGGCGGCCACGGCGAAGCGGCCCTCGTCGGCATCCTTGCGAGCGCCGATCAGGATCTCGTGGGCGCTGGCCCCGGCTGGTGGCTCCCAGGCCTGGGCGCAAGGCGTGGCGCTGACCAGCACCGCGGCGAACAGCCCGGCCAGGGCGGGACGTCTGACGGCCGCTGTCTTGTCTCGCATGCTTGAGCCTCCTTGAAGTGCGGCGCAGTGTAGGCACGGCGCCGGTGTGAGCGGTAGCAGGTAGGTCGGCAATTTTCCCGTTGCGGCCTAGGTGCCGCCGATGGCTGCAGCACGGCACAACTCGCGACTAGCATGCCGCCCGCCGCCCGCCGCCCGCCGCAGGCCGCAGGCCGTCGCCCCCAGTGGCCACCGACTGGACGCGGCCTGACCTGCAAGGCTGGGGCAGCAACGACCCCCAAGCAGACTCTCTCGGCGCGCTTCTACGGCGCGGGCGTCGCATTCCACTTCTGATGGCGAAGGTTGGGTGCGTCTGGCGGGGCCAGAATCGCCCCATGCCGACCCCCGCTGCCCCCACCTCGCTGCTGCACCTGCTCTGGCTGGCCTCGCCGGCCTTGCCGGTCGGCGGCTTCAGCTATTCCGAGGGCCTGGAGGCCGCGGTTGACGCCGGCGTCGTGCATGACGAGACCAGTGCCGGCGACTGGCTGCTGAACCAGCTCGAACTCGTGCAGGCGCGCGCCGAGCTGCCGATCGCGGCGGCGGCGCACGCGGCGACGCTGGCGCTTGATGGCGCGCGGCTGGCAGAACTCAATGCCTGGGTGCTGCAGACACGCGAAACCAGCGAGAGCCTGCAGCAGGCCCAGCAGATGGGCCGCAGCCTCGTGGTTTGGATGCAGGGCCTGATGCCCGATGCCGCGGTGCTGCCCCTGCTGCAAAAGCTCAAACCGGCGCCGACCTGGCCCGTCGTCATGGGTGCAGTCGCGGCGTCCCGCGGTGCTGCGTTGGAGCCGGCGCTGCAGGCCATCGCCTTCGGTTGGGCGGAGAACCTGATGCAGGCCGCGGTGCGTTGCGTGCCCCTGGGCCAGACCTCGGGGCAGCGGCTGCTGGCACGCCTCGTGCAAGTCATCCCACAAGCCGTGGCGACCGCGTTGGCAGCGTCCGAGCCCATGGCCTTCGCGCCGCTGCTCGGCATCCATGGCGCCCGCCACGAAAACCAATATTCACGACTGTTCCGCTCATGACAAAAAAACGCCGGACCGCTCCAAGTTTTTTTATCCCCCTCGGGGGGCCTGACGCTCAGCGGCAGGTTGGGGGGCTCACATGACTCCCTTGCACGCAATTCCCAACCGCACCAAGAAGCTACCGCCTTTGCGTGTCGGTGTTGGTGGCCCCGTGGGCTCTGGCAAGACCACCCTCGTCGAGATGCTGTGCAAGGCCATGCGCGAGCGCTGGGACCTGGTTGTCGTCACCAACGACATCTACACCAAGGAAGACCAGCGCCTGTTGACAGTGGCCGGTGCGCTGGAGCCCGAACGCATCATGGGCGTGGAGACCGGCGGCTGCCCGCACACCGCCATCCGCGAGGACTGCTCCATCAACCTCGAGGCCGTGGACCGCATGCTGGAGAAGTTCCCCGACGCCGACATCGTTTTTGTCGAGAGCGGCGGTGACAACCTCGCGGCCACCTTCAGCCCCGAGCTGTCTGACCTGACCATCTACGTCATCGACGTGGCCGCCGGCGAGAAGATCCCGCGCAAGGGCGGCCCCGGCATCACCAAGAGCGACCTCTTCGTCATCAACAAGACCGACCTGGCGCCTCATGTCGGCGCCGACCTGAACGTCATGCGCAGTGACACCGCCCGCATGCGGCCCGTCAAGCCCTGGGTCATGACCAACCTGAAGACGCGCGACGGCCTGGACGAGGTGGTGCGCTTCATCGAGACCAAGGGCCTGCTTGTCGGCTGATCCCATCCGTTGGCCGGCGCGCCTGACGCTGAGCGCGGCGCGCGATGGCGGCAACGCCACCCGCGTGCATGCCCGCCACGACGGCCCGCTGCGCCTGCTGAAGACCCTCTACCCCGAGGGCGCCGGCATCGCGCATGCGGTGCTCGTGCATCCGCCCGGCGGCCTGGTTGGCGGTGACCGGCTCGACATCCACGTCGACGTGCAGGCCGGTGCCCATCTGCTGGTGACGACGCCGGCGGCGACGCGCTTCTATCGTTCCAACGCCGGCGAGGCGGCCCAAGTCGTGCAGGCCACGGTGGGCGAGGGCGCTCGCCTGGAATGGCTGCCGCAGGAGACGCTGGCCTATCCGGATTGCATCGCCCGCAACGAAGTGAAGCTCAGCCTCGCGCCGGGCGCCAGCCTGTTCGCGACCGAGGTGCTGGGCCTGGGCTTGCCCGCCGCGGCGCAACCCTTCGTGACCGGCCGGATGCTGCAGCATCTGGAGATCACCGGTCAATGGCTGGACCGTGGCTGGCTGGATGCGACGGACGCGGCGCTGATGGACGGCCCCTGTGGCCTGGCCGGCCATCGGGTGCTCGGCACGCTGGTCTATGCGCAGACCGGCACACTGGCTGATGTGGACGCGCTGCTGACCCACAGCCGCGCCTTGCTGGACGACGTGGCACGCAGCGGCGTCACGCATCTGGCCAGCCCGCGCGGCGCAATGCTGCTTGCCCGCGTCGTCGGCGACGAAGTCGAGACGGTGACGCTGGCGCTGCGGCGGGTGAGGGCGCTTTGGCGCCAGCGGCTGTGGGCGTTGTCGAGCACAGACCCGCGCATCTGGGCCACCTGATCAGCGCTGCTCCAGCGCCCGCCATGTCGGAATGCAATGCCGCGCCAGCGCGGTGACCCAGTCGGGCTCCTCTGGCACGAAGGCGATGCCCAGGGTCGGGCTGACGAGAAAGCCGGCCCGCTCGAAGGCGTCGGCATCCTGCGCGAGCACGAAGCCGCCCAGCGCGGCAAAGGGAATGACGACCGTGCCCAGTTGCAGCACCGGCGCGCGCCGGGTGATCTCCTCAAGGCGTCCGCTGTCCTGGAAGCGCAGCACGCAGTGGCCGTAGTCGTACTCGTCCAGCGCGGCCGCGTTGCGGGAATGTTGGTTGGGCGGCCCCAGCCTTGCGACCAGCTCCTCGACGCTCAGGCTGAAGGGCAGGTCGTCGAAGGCCTCGAACGGCTGCAGGCGCAGCGCCATCACCGGCGCCTGCGCATGTCGGCGCAGGCTGTCTCGATCAGTGCCCGCAGGGCGGGCTCGTCGACGGGCTCGGCGGGCCGGAGCTTGACGTGGCGCATGGCCTTGCCCGTGCCCCGCAACAGGCCGGCCGGGTCGGCCAGCTCGGCGCCCTTGAAAAAGCCGACATTGACATGGGCCGTGAAGGCATTGACGTAACCGAAGGCCGCGTCGCCGACGCAGGCGGTCGGGTGGCCGTCATGCAGCAGTTCGCGCACGTCGGCGCCGCAGCGGCGCATGGCGTCGAACCAGTGCCGGGCAATGTCGCCCAGCGCGCCCGTATGGGCCTGCATCCAGGCCTCAATGTCCGGATCGTGCGGGACCGCGGTCGGGAAACGCATCAGCTTTTCCATGACCGCGGATCATCGCTTCAATCGCCCGAGCTGCCAGGGATCTGCTGGCGCAGCTTGACCTTGCTGGCCGACTTGCGGCGCATCTTGATGTTCATCATCTCCACACCCAGCGAGAAGGCCATCGCGAAGTAGATATAGCCCTTGGGCACGTGGTGGCCGAAGCCCTCGGCGACCAGCACCACGCCGACGACGACCAGGAAGCTCAGGGCCAGCATCTTGATGGTCGGGTGGTTGGACACGAAACGGCCGATGGGGCCGGCGAACAGCATCATCAGACCGACCGAGGCGATGACGGCGCCAATCATGATGCGCACGTCGTCCACCATGCCGACGGCGGTGATGATGGAGTCCAGCGAGAACACCAGGTCGATGACCATGATCTGCAGGATGACGGCGCCAAAGGCCGCCTTGGCCTTGCCGCCGGCGCTGGTGTCTTCGTCCTCGCCTTCGAGCGAGCCGTGGATTTCACCGGTGCTCTTCCAGATCAGGAAGAGGCCGCCGCCGATGAGGATGAGGTCGCGCCCCGAGATGCCCCGTTCGACGCCGGGCACGTTGAACAGAGGCTCGACCATGCCGACGATCCACGCCAGCACCATCAGCAGGCCGATGCGCATGAACATCGCTGCGAACAGGCCCGCACGCCGCGCGGTTTCCTGCTGGGCCTTGGGCAGCTTGTCCACCAGGATGCTGATGAAGATGATGTTGTCGATGCCCAGTACCAGCTCCAGCGCGGTCAGCGTGGCGAGGGCGATCCAGGTCTGCGGGTCGGAGAGCAGTTCAAGCATGGCGGACGGTCCGTGGTGAGCCGGGCATTGTCGCCAGCGCCCTGCCGGCCGCGGACAGCCTCAAGCTGAACGAAGCTTCGGTTTTGCTTTGGGTGTGGGCCTGCGGCCTATTTCAGGATCAGTTCCTGCAGCTGCATATTGCCGACCAGCTTGCGCATGGCGCCGCGCTCGCCGGCGGCGACGTCCTGCTTGCGCGTGTCGGTCGCCAGCATGGCTTCGATCTTCTTCTGGAAGGCCAGTTGCTGGGCGTTGTTCTGGTAGTCCTTGATCTCGACGGCCAGCACCAGGTCGGGCTCACCATGGCGCTGGGCGTTCACGGCCAGCACGTGGTACGAGACGATGATGCCTTCCTTCTTGCCCAGCTCCTGCACCTTCTTCCAGTTGGTGCCGAGGTAGTCCATGTATTTCTCGAAATGACCCGGCTCGATCTGGATGTTGGAGAAGAACCAGACCGAGCCCGGCGTGTAGCTGGAATCCTCGGCCAGGGCCGGCAGCGACAGACACAGGGAAAAGGCCGCGGCGGCGGCGCACAGGGTGGCTTTGAAGTTCATGGCTTGCTCCTTGGGGTTGATGCACGTCAGCGTGAGGCTGCGGGCGGCGGCAGTGTGTGAAACGGGGCGGCCGCGAGGACAGCGATGCGACCGGGGCGGCAAATCGGCCACCGAGTTCGGCGCGATTGCGACGGGTTGCACGGACAGCTTGGGGACGGCTCGAACTAGGGGATGCGCTTCGTCACGCCTGTCTCGGGGGTGACTGTCGCGTCCACGCATTGCACCAATGGCGGTGGGCCGGGAATTGGCCTACAACCCGGCCATGCTGCCCACCGCCGCCGTCAGCGCCGACCAGCCCCTGCAAGGGGCCGAGGTCGATGCCGCGCTGAGCAACTCGCGCCTCGTCGCCGTCTGTGAGACCAGCAACCCCGACGAGGCCCAGGCCGTGCTCAGTGGCGTCTATGGCCCGCATGCCCTGCGCATCGGCGACGAGAACGGCCTGGCGCTGAAGCTGCGCGGCGCCGAGTTCGCCCGCCTGCACCTGGGCGAGGTGCGCTACGGCACGTCCACCCGCATGGCCATGCCGCGCGCCCATGGGCATTGGGTGTTTTCCTATCTTCGCCAGGGCGAAGTCTGGCGTGGCGGCCGGCGCGACCTGTACGGCGCTGGTGATGCCGGTGTCATCGCGCCCGACGAGGTGCAGGGGCTGGAGATGTCGGGTGACATGGAACTGCTGAACCTGCGCGTGGCGGACGCCGACATGGGCAGCGCCTGCCGCGCGCTGCTGGGCTCGGACATGGCCCATGCGCTGCGCTTCGAGGGCCGCGCCCAGGCCGGCGGCGCGCCGGTGGCGGCCCTGCTGCGTGTGCTCGGCCACCTGGCCGCCACGCCGGCCTACCCGCATGCGGCCGCCGCGCGGCTGGAGGACGGCCTGCGCGACGCGGCCCTGTTCGAGCTGCTGCTGGCCTGGCCCAACAACTACACCCGCGGGTTGGATGCTCCGGCCGCACTGCCGGCCTCCACGCGGCGGGCCCGCGACTACATCCACGCCCACGCGGCCGAAGCGCCGTCGGTGGCTGAGATCGCCCGCGCTGCCGGCGTCGGCGTGCGCGCGCTGGCAAGCGGCTTCGAGCGCCATTTCGGCGTGTCGCCACAGCGCTATCTGCAGCAGTACCGGCTGGACCGGGCGCGCGAGGAGCTGCGTTCCGCCGCACCGGGCGTCACGGTGACCTCTGTCGCCGCGCAATGGGGCTTCTGGCAGCTTGGCAGCTTCGCGGCGCGCTACCGCGAGCGCTTTGGCGAATCACCGAGTGAGACGCTGAAGGGCTGAGAAGTTCCGATTCGGCACATCGCGCTGCCGATTCGCCATAGCCGGCTCCCAGCGGGCTCGCGACCATGCTCTTACGCCGCCACACAGACGCGGCGACCGGAGACAGAGCATGAGACTCAGCCCTATTGCGCTTGCCGCGGCGTCCACGCTGGCGGCGGCCCAGACCGCTCCTGAAACCAACCAGATCGAGCGCGTCGTCATCACGGCCGAACGCCGCGTGACGGTGCTGGACACCACGCCCGCCGCCATCACCGCGCTGAACGGCGCCCGCCTGGCCGAGCGTGGCGACACCGGCCTGGCCGACCTCGTCATGCTCAGCCCCAACACCTCGTTCACCAACGGACAGGGCGCCACCCAGCTGTTCGTGCGCGGCATCGGCAATGTCTTCATCCTGGCCGGCGGGGACCCCGGCGTGGCCCTGTATGCCGACGGCGCCTATGTGTCGGACCAGACCAGCGCCAACACCGCCCTGTTCGACACCCAGCGCGTCGAGATCCTGCGCGGGCCCCAGGGCGCCCTCTACGGCCGCAATGCCACCGGCGGCGCGGTCAACATCATCTCGGCGCTGCCGACCTCCACCTTGCAGGCGCGTGTCGGGCTGCTGCTCGGCAATGACGGCCGGCGCGAGAGCGAAGGCTTTGTCTCCGGGCCTTTGAGCGATGGGCTGGAAGGGCGGCTGTCGTATCAGATCAAGGAGGCCGACGGCTACACCCGCAACCCGCTGGCCGAGGGGCCGCGGCGCCTGGACGACCAGTCCAGCCGCGCACTGCGCGCCCAGCTGCAATCCAGCCTCGGCGGCCATGGCACGCTGCGCTTTGTGGCCGGCCACTACCGCGAGCGCGACGCCGGCATGAGCGTGCCGGTACTGGCCGACCCGGTGTCCATCCCGGTGCTGCTGTACGGCGTCACGCAGAGCAGCGACCCGCGCGTCGTCAAGAGCCAGGGCTCGAGCAACCGCGTCGAGGTCAACACGGCGCAGGCGCTGCTGGATTTGCCTATTGGCACGAACACTCTGAGCGCGTCCCTGAGCTGGCGGCGCAGCAAGGTCGACCGGCTCTGGGACAGCGACACCACCGAGGCCGCGGTCACGAGCTCGGGCTTCCTGACCGGCAGCACCGACAAGAGCCTGGACATCCATCTCGCCTCCGACGAGGGCAGCCCCCTGCAATGGCTGGTCGGCGTGACGGCCCTGCAGTTCGACCAGAGCCAGGACATCACCATCCTCACCCAGGTGCCGCTGGGCTTTCTCGTGCCGGGCGCGCCGCTGACCGTGCCCTTCCCGGGCGGCGTCGGCTTCCTGCTCGGTGGCAGCGTGCATACGCGCTCTAGCGCCGCCTATGCCGACCTGCGCTACATGCTGAATCCGCAGTGGTCGCTGCTGGCCGGCCTGCGCGTCAACCACGACAGCAAGCGCGCCGACGAATACCAGAACATCGCCGCCTTCGGTCTGGCCGGCACCGGCCACCCGAGCGACGGCTGGACCAGCACGCCGGGCAGCGTCGGCATCGAATACAAGCCCGCCGCCGGCACGCTGGCCTATGCGCGCTGGGCACATGGCTTCAAGTCGGGCGCCGTCAACCTCGGCGCGCTGCAGCCGAATCTCGTCAAGCCGGAGAAGGTCAGCAGCATCGAACTCGGCTTCAAGACCGAGTTCCTGGAGCGCCGCGGCGTGCTCAGCGCCGCCGTCTTCAGCAGCCGCTACAAGGACATGCAGGTGTCGCAGGTCGGCCAGGCGACGACGCTGCTGGCCAACGCCTCGGCGGCGCGCATCGATGGCGTCGAGATCGAGGCGGCGGTCAAGCCCATTGCGCCGCTGACGCTGTCTGTCGGCCTCGGCCTGATGGATCCCAAGTACACGGACTTCACCAACGTCGACCTGCGCAACGCCCCCACAACGCCGGTCAATGTGCGCGGCCGCCAGCTGGCCCAGGCGTCCAAGCAGCAAGTCACCCTTGGCGCCGAATGGGCTGGCAGCCTGGGCGAGCTGCGCACCACGCTGCGTGCCGACTACAGCTGGCGCGGCCGCTTCTACTTCACCGAGTTCAACACGCCGGATGCGATGCAGAGCGCCTACGGCCTCCTGAACCTGACCGCCACATTGCGGCCGGCTGCCGGCCACTGGAAGCTCTGGGCCAATGTGCGCAACGTGGCCGACACGACGGCCTTCACCAGCATGAGCATCGCCTCGCCGGTGCTGGGGGCGGCCCGCCAGGTCACCTACACGCCGCCGCGCCAGTTCGCCATCGGCGCGAGCTACGACTTCTGAGGAGACCGCTATGAAGCATCTGCTGGGCCACCACCAGCCCCGCTGGGAACCGCTCGCCGACGCGTTCGACGCGCTGTTCGAGCGCGGCGACGACCTGGGCGCATCACTCGCGCTGACCATCGAGGGCGAGCTGGTGCTCGACCATTGGGGCGGCTGGCGCGACGAGGCGCAGCAGCAGCCATGGGACCGCAACACGCTGACCCATGTCTGGTCCACCACCAAGACCATGACCTCGCTGTGCGCCCTGCTGCTGGCCGACCGCGGCGAGCTGGACCTGGACGCACCGGTGGCCGCCTACTGGCCCGAGTTCGCCGCCAACGGCAAGAGCGGCATCCTGGTGCGCGACGTGCTGGGCCACACCTCGGGCGTCAGCGGCTGGGAGCAGCCCATGGGCATGGGCGACCTGTGCGATTGGGAGCGCAGCACGGCGCTGCTGGCGGCGCAGTCGCCCTGGTGGACGCCGGGCAGCGCTTCGGGCTATCACGCGCTGAACTACGGCCATCTGGTCGGCGAGCTGATCCGCCGCATCACCGGGCAGAAGACCGGCGCCTTTCTGGCGAGCGAGCTGGCCGGGCCGCTGGGCGCCGACTTCCATATCGGCCTGCCGCCCGAGCACGATGCGCGCGTGGCCCGCGTTGTGCCGCCACCGCCCATGCCGGTCGACTTCTCGGCCATCCCGCCCGACAGCCCCATGCTGCGCACCCTGGGCAACCCAGCGCCCGACGCGGCCTACAGCCATCGCGAGGACTGGTGCCGCGCCGACATCGGCGCCGCCAACGGCCATGGCAATGCGCGCTCGGTGGCGCGGCTGCAGTCCATCGTTGCCTGCGAGGGCACGTTGGCCGGCCGGCGCTGGCTCAAGCCGCAGACCGTAGATCGCATCTTCGACGTGCAGGCCCGCGGCATCGACCTCGTGCTCGGCGTGCCGCTGTGCATGGGCATCGGCTACGGCCTGCCCGAACCGGCCACGCTGCCCTTCATCCCCGAGCAGCGCATCTGCTTCTGGGGCGGCTGGGGTGGGTCGCTGGTGCTGGTGGACGTGCAGAGGCGGCTCTGCCTCGCCTACATGATGAACCGCATGGCGCCGGGTGTTGTTGGCGGGCCTAACGCGGCGATGCTGGTGCAGGCGCTTTACGCCTGCTGCGCCTAGAAAAAGAAAAAACCCGCCAGCGGCGGGTGGGGTGACTGACGGCAGCGTGGGCTCAGACGATCCAGACCGGCATCTGGGCGGCGGCTACCGTGGTCACGTCACGACGGCCTTCGATGACGACGCGCGGCAGCTGGGCCACCACCGGCGCTTCGGCACGCTTGCCAACGATGACCACGCGTTCCAGCTTCACGATCTCGGTGGCCGGAGCCGCCGTGCGGTTGGCCAGGCTCACACCGGCAGCGGCTGCGGCGGCGACGGAAGCGATGGCGACGATGAAGGTCTTGGCGGCGGTGTTCATGGTGGGCTCCGGTGGGTTGCTGTGTCAGTGATTGCAGTTTCGTCACTGACCCCGTGCGCCGCGAGTGCCGGGCGACGGATCGCCGGCGCGGGCGGATGAACTGCAATTGCGCGGGACGAACCGGCGCCACCCAGGCCCTGCGTTAGCGCCTGGCGCTGGATGGCGTGCCCGGCCAGCCGACCGCGGCCCAGGCGCGGCGCAGTTGCAGCTCGGAGTTGAAACCGGCCGCCTCGCTGGCCGCGCTGACGCTGGCGCCGGCCTCCAGCGAACGCTTGGCGACGGCCAGGCGCACGCCGCGCAGATAGGCCTGGGGGCTGGTGCCGGCGTATTGGGCGAACAGGCGGCTCAGCGTGCGCGGCGTGGTCGCGGCGAGGTCGGCCATGCGCTCCAGCGGCCAGTCCTCGGCCGGTGCCACGCTCAGCGCGTCCTGCACGCGGTGCAGGCGCGCATTCAGGTGCTGGCGGTGGGCCAGCAGAGGCGACAGCTCGGGGTCGCCCGGGCCACGGCGCAGCGCCACGGCCATCTGCTCGGCGACGCGCGCGGCGACCAGCTCGCCGGCATGCGCGGCGATCAGATGCAGGGCCAGGTCGATGCCGGCCGTCACGCCGGCGCTGGTGAACACCTCGCCGTCCTGCACGAAGACGCGGTCCTGCAGCACCGTGCAGCGGGGCGCGAGGCGGRCAAGGTCGCCAAGATGCTGGTGGTGCGTGGTCGCCCGGCGGCCGTCGAGCAGGCCGGCCTGGGCCGCGAGCAGGGCGCCGGAGCAGACGGTGACCAGGCGCAGCCCAGGGCGGCCAGGTGCCAGGCGAGACAGCCAGGCGATGAGTTCGCGCCGGGTGGCCTGCGACTTTGCCTCTGCGGCCGAGGTGCGGCCCACCAGCACGATCCAGCTGCCTTCGGGCAGGCTGTCCGGCAGCGGTTCGAGGGCCTGCAGCTGGATGCCGACCGAACCCGTGGATTCGCTGCGCGTGCCGGCGAAGCGCAGGGCAAAGGGTGCGACGGTCAGCTTCAATGCGGCGATTTCCAGGCTAGCCAGGCGCAACGCCTCGGCCGGGCCGGCCCAGTCGAGGACGAGGCTGTCGTCCTGCAGGACGAAGACAACCTGTATGGGCTCAGGCAATGGCGGTTTCCTTCCCGGCGACGGCCTGCAACGCACCTTCTGCATCCATGATGCGGGCGAAGCGGCCGTCCAGCACGGCGGCGGTGCGGGCGCGGAGCTGGGCGGGCGTCAGGGGCGAGCCGTCGGGGTGTTGCATCGTGAACGTGAGTGTCGCCTCGGGCACGTAGATGACCTCCCAGCCGAGGTCCGACGCATGGCGGGTCGTGGTCTCGCAGCATTGCTCGGTGCGGATGCCGCTGATGACGAGCTGGCGGATGCCCTGCTGCGTCAGCCACACGTCCAGGCCGCTGCCGACCAGGGCGCTGTGGCGGGTCTTGTGCACGGTCAGGTCGGCCTTGAAGTCGCGCAGGCCTTCGAGCGGGCGCACATGGCCGCTTTCCAGGCTGAAGGGGTCGGCGCCGGTCGCATCGGGCTGCACGTGGAAGACGCGCACGATGGGCAGGCCGGCGGCCTCGAAGCCCTCGATGAGGCGGTTTTGCGCGGCCAGGTAGGCGGCAAGGCCGTCGGTTTCGAAGCTGGGGCGCTGGGTGAAGGAGTGCTGGACGTCGATGACGATGAGGGCGGTGGTCATGGTGGGCCTCGTTGTTGGTTGAGGCCTTCAGTGTTCCGCCATCATGCATCCGCCGCCACGCGCTGGCAGACGGAGATGGATCAATTCAGGACAAACCTAGAGCGCTCAGCAGCTCGGCCGGTGTGTACGGCCGGCGGCGCTTGGGCCAGGACTCGACGAGGTTCAGCATGCGTGCATTCAGCGGTGCGCTGCGTCCCTGGCTGCGCGCCAGGCGGACGATCTCGCCGCACAGCGCGTCGATCTCCGTCGTGCGGCCCTGGGTCAGGTCGTCGGCCATGCTGGAGCGGGCCTTGGCATCGATGCGCAGCATGCGCGCGGCGGCCAGGCGGAAGATGAAGGTCGGCATGCGCAGCAGCGTGATCAGCCGGCGTGGCGGCAGTGGCGTGAGCTGGGCGACCGGGCGCTGCGCGGCGTTCAGCAGGTTGAGGGCTTCCTCCTGCAGCGCCGCCAACACGCGGCGGTAGCCGCGCTCCAGCAACTCGTCGCGCAGCGGCCGGCCGGACAAAGCATTGACGGGGTTGTTCAGATTCAGCAGCAGCTTGCCCCATTGCACCGGCGCCAAGTCCGCATACAGCTCCAACCCCATGCCCATGCGGGCTAGGGCCGTCTGCCAGGCGGCAAGAGCCAGATCTTCGGCCGAGCCCTCGGCCGCGAGCGACCCACCGGTGCCACGGTGGTAGCGGCCGGGTCCGATCTCGGCGATGTTGTAGGGCACCATGCCCGCATGCCAGTGCAGTTGCGGCGCGGCCCCGCGGGCGGTGTCGGCATTGGCGATGCCGTTCTGCAGGCTGACGACGGGCGTGCCCAGCGGCAGCGTCAGGCCCAGGGCCGTGGCGGCTTCGGCGGTGGCGCCAGACTTCACGCACAGCAGCACCAGGTCGGGCTTGAGGCCGGCGGGTGGTTCCTCGTGCAGGCGCAGGTCGAGTGCTGGGATGTGGCGGTCCAGGCCGTCCTGGTCGGTCAGGCGCAGGCCGTGCTTGCGCAGGTTGGCCAGCACGCGCGGGCGGCCGACGAAGTGGACCGGCACGCCGGCCAGCTGGGTCAGGCCGCCGACAAAGCAGCCGACGGAGCCGGCGCCCATGACAAGAACGCCGGTCATGGGTTCAGCGGATCAGACGGGGTGAGCCAGGTCGCGCAGATGCGTCGGGCCCACGCGGCGTTCGATCTCGGCCAACAGCGCACGGCCCCAGCCCAGCATGAACATGCCCTCGCCGACGACGAACATCGGGCCGACGAGCAGGCCGACGAGGTCGTCGACAAAGGCGGGCTTCTTGCCTTCGTAATAGTGACCAATGAACTGGAACACCCAGCCGACGACGAAGCTGCCGACACCGATGACCAGCCAGCTCGTCATCGAACCCTGGGCCGCGATCATCGCCAGTGCCGTCAGCATGCCGTTGACGACCGTGGTGGCCACGCCGAGTGCCAGGTTGCCGCGGGTCAGGTACCAGAGTGCGCTGAGGGCCCACAGCACGATGGCCGCATTCATCGGCGCGTCGCCCACTGAGAACTCGGCGCGCGCCAGCAGCACGCTGATGGCGAAGACGATGAGGGGAATGCCGACGAAATGGGTCGCGATGTTGCGGCGGTCGCGGTGATAGGCGGCGTATTGCGCCATCAGGTCGAGGGCGGGGCGGAACAGGCTGGCCATGGGCAGGCTCCGTTGAGGAGGATGGTGGCTATGCTAGTCCAGCACGGCGCAGCATCGTTGTGCGCCGGCTTACAAAATCCCTCGGAGAACCCCTGAGTTGAGTGTGCAAACGACACCGAAGCGCCGTCTGTTACTGATGGCGACGCTGGCCGCGCTGGCTGGTTGCGCCAGCCCGCCGCCCGCGGCCGCTCCCGGTGCGGTGGCAATCAACGAGCTGCGCATCCTCGCCTTTCGCGGCGGCACGGCGGCACGCCTGGGCCACAACCACGTGCTGCGTGCCGGTGACTTGCGCGTGGACTGGCCGGCGGCCGGACCGATGCTGAGCTTCCGGCTGGACGCGCTGGAGATTGACCCGCAGGCCTTGCGTGAACGCCTGGGGCCGGCCTTTGCCAGCACCGTTGACAACGAGGCGCGCGCCGGCACGCGCGCCAATCTGCTGAAGGCGCTGGATGCGGCGGCCCACCCGGAGGTCGTCGTGCGCACGCTGCAGCTGCTCGGCGAGGGCGGCCAGCGCGTCGTCGAGGCGGAGATCACCCTGCATGGCGCGACGCGCAGGCAGTGGTTCGTCGTCGAGATCGCAGCCAAGCGTGCGCGCGGCGAGGTGGTCATCCGGCAGAGCGACTTCGGCATCCAGCCGTTCACCGTGCTGGGCGGGCTGCTGGCGGTGCAGGACGCGCTGGTGGTGCAGTTCGAGCTAGTCGAGCCGTAAAACCATCAAGTCCTTGGCCAGCCTGCGCCCGTCGGGCAGGCGTATCGCGTCCGGCAAACATCCATAGCGCACGAAGCCCTGGCTCTCGTAGAGACCGATGGCACCGCGGTTGGTGGACGTCACGCTCAGCGTGACCTGGGCCAGGCCGGGCGTGGCCTTGAGCTTGGCGATGGCCGCGATGAGCAGGGTCCGACCGATGCCGCGACCGCGATGGGTGTCGGACACCATCATGCCGATCAGGTGGGCGATGTGCTGCACCTTCACACGCGGTTCGCGTTCGCAGGTCAGCGCGCCGACGAGGCGGGCGTCGTCCAGCGCCACCAGCGTGAACAACGTGCCGCCCTTGCTGCCGCCGGCCAGGCGGTTGCGGTAGCTGGACAGGTCGCGCTGGCCTTCGGTCTCGGCGTCTGACGTGAAGGCCTCGGGGTGGCCGGCCAGCATGGCGTCGCGCAGCGCCTTGTAGGCAAGCAGGTCGGGCTCGAGCATGGGACGGATATGGGCCTCAGTCATGCAGATCGGTGAGGTGGTTCAAGTTGGCGAAGGCGGTTTCGTCGTCGAAGTGTGCGATGCCATGGGGCCGGCCGCTCATCCAGCCGAGCACGGCCCGACCAGCGGCGTCGAGATGGGCTCTCAACGGTTCGCGCAGTCGGGCATGCAGCAGCGCATGGGTCGGGTGTTCGCGCCCGGCCTGGGCGAAGGCGAGGCCATGGGGCTTCGCGACGGCCAGCAGGCGCCGGGCCAGATCCAGCGGCAGGTGAGGGCAGTCGCAAGGCGCGGTCAGCAGCCAGGCGTCGTCGGGGAGGGCGTCGAGGCCGGCCAACATGCCGGCCAGCGGGCCGGCGAACTCAAGCCCAGGCGGGTCAGGCAGCACCTCGTGGCCCAAGGCGCGGTAGCTGTCCAGGTTGCGGTTGGCGCTGATCAGCACATGGCGCGCCTGCGGTGCCAGGCGCTCGATGACGTGGCTGACGAGCGGGCGGCCGTGCAACAGCTGCAAGCCCTTGTCCGCACCGCCCATGCGCGAGCCGCGCCCGCCGGCCAGAACGAGGGCGTGAAGCTCATCCACCGATGTAATGCATCTCGACGCGGCGTTCGCCATCAGGCGTCGGATCGCCCTGGCCGCGCAGTTGGGAGTAGCGGTCCACACGGCCGCTCCAGACGCCGGCGATGGCGCTCATCAGCTGCCCATCGTCCACCGGCTCGCCCCGCAGCAAACCGCGCAGGTCATGCCCGCGATGGGCGAACAGGCAGGTGTAGAGCCGGCCTTCGGTCGACAGCCGGGCGCGGTTGCAGTCGCCGCAGAAGGCCTGGGTCACGCTGGAGATGAAGCCAATCTCACCGGCGCCGTCGGCATAGGCCCAGCGCTCGGCCGTCTCGCCTGGAGCGCTGTGCGACAGCGGCGTGATGGGGAACTCCGCCGCGATGCGCCGCTGCACCTCGCTACTCGGCAGCACCTGGTCCATGCGCCAGCCGTTGGTGGCGCCGACGTCCATGTATTCGATGAAGCGCAGCACGATGCCGCTATGCCTGAAGTGGCGCGCCATCGCCAGGATCTGGTCGTCGTTGACGCCGTGCTGCACGACCATGTTGACCTTGATCGGCCCCAGGCCCACGGCCTGCGCCGCGTGGATGCCGGCCAGCACGTCCGCCACGGGAAAGCCGACGTCGTTCATGCGCTGGAAGACGGCGTCGTCCAGCCCGTCCAGGCTGACGGTCAGGCGCTTCAGCCCGGCGGCCCGCAAACTGGCCGCCTTTTTCACCAGCGTCGAGCCGTTGGTGGTCAGCGTCAGGTCCAGCTCGCGGCCATCGGGCGTGCGCAGCTGGGCCAGCATCCCGATCAGGGTTTCGAGGTGGCGGCGCAGCGTCGGTTCGCCGCCGGTGATGCGCAGTTTTTCGACGCCCAGGCCGACGAAGACCCGGGCCAGCCGCTCGATCTCCTCAAAACTGAGGAGATCGGCATGGGGCAGGAATTCATGGTGTTTGTCAAAAACCTGCTTCGGCATGCAGTAGCCGCAGCGGAAATTGCAGCGGTCCGTGACCGAGATGCGCAGGTCACGCAGCGGCCGGCCTAGCACGTCGGCCAGTGGGAGACCGGTCTGGCTGGCCAAGGCCGGCGGCTCGACGCGCAGCGAGCGGGCGTCGTGCAGGGGAATCACGCGGGCGGTCATGCCGGGATTGTGTCAGCGGGCGAATCTCCTGGCACTTGCGGCGGTTGCCCGGGCGCGTTTGAATCGGCACGAATGGCCGAGATCCTTCACCCCGACCTGCCGCAGTTCATTGCGTTTGGCGAAGCGCTGACCGATCTGATCCGCATCGGGCCGGACCGCTGGCGCAGCGCCTGCGGCGGTTCGCCCTGGAATGTGGCGGTTGCGATGTCGACGCTGGGCCAGCTGAGTGCCTTCGCCGGTGCCATCAGCCAGGACCCTTTCGGTGCCGAGATCTGGCAATGCAGCCAGGAGGCCAACCTGGACATGCGCTTCATTCAGCAGTTGGCACGGCCGCCGCTGCTGGCTGTAGTGCACGAGGTCGACCCGCCGCGCTATTTCTTCATCGGCCACGACAGCGCCGACCTGCATTTCCGCCCCGAAGGCCTGCCCATGGGCTGGACGCGTGGGCTGCGCTGGGCCCATTTCGGCAGCCTGGGCCTGGTGCGCCAGCCGCTGGCGGGGCGGCTGCTGTCACTGGCTGAGGCGCTGAAGAGCGAGGGTCGTCTCATCAGCTACGACCCCAACTTCCGCGCGCCGCCGATGGACGCGAGCTACGACGACACGCTGGAGCAGATGTGCCGGCTGGCCGATGTCATCAAGGTGTCCGACGAGGACCTGCGCGGGTTGTTCCGCGTGCCTGACTACCGCTCAGGCCTGGCCCAGATCGCCGCTTGGAACCCTGGTGCCTGGCTGCTGCTGACGCGCGGCGAGGTGGGGGCGACGCTGTATCACGGTGTCGAGGAGGCCACGGGCCGGCCGCCGCGAGTGGACGTGGTGGACACCGTTGGCGCCGGCGATTCGGCCCTGGCCGGCCTGCTGGACAGCCTGATGCGCAACGCCGGTGCGCCAGCCGGGCATCACCTGCGGTGGGCTCTGGCAGCCGGGGCTGCCGCCTGCACGGTGCCCGGTTTTGCGCCGCCGCGGCCAGCCCTGGTTACTGCGCTCGCGGACCGCGTTGAGATCGCCAAAGACTAGGGTTTTCCCTGGCGCTACTTGATCCCAATCCCGTAGGCTCCTACGATTAACCGACCGGTCGGTAGAGAAATTCCATGTCCGAACACCTGATCCAGATCGAACAGCATGGCGGTGTGCGCCTGCTGCGCCTGAACCGCCCCGAGGCGCTCAATGCCTTCACTGCGGCCATGCTGGGCCAGCTCCGCCAGGCACTGGAAGCGGCGGCCGAGGACAGCGCCACGCGCTGCGTGCTGATCACCGGCGCCGGCCGCGCCTTCAGCGCCGGCCAGGATCTGGCCGATCCGCATGTGGCGCCCAGCCGCGAGCCCGGTGCGGCTCCGAAGGACATCGGCCACATGCTGGACCATTACTACATCCCGCTGGCGCTGCGGCTGCGCAGCATGCCGGTGCCGGTGGTGGCCGCCGTCAACGGCGTTGCGGCCGGCGCTGGCGCCAACATGGCCTTCGGCTGCGACCTCGTGCTGGCGGGCGAGAGTGCCAGCTTCCTGCAGGCCTTCTCCAAGATCGGCCTGCTGCCGGACTGCGGCGGTACCTGGCTGCTGCCGCGCCTCGTCGGCCGTGCCAAGGCGCTGGAGCTGGCGTTGCTGGGCGACAAGCTCAAGGCGGTGGAGGCTGAGCGGCTGGGTTTGATCTCGCGCGTGGTGCCCGACGCCGAATTGCAGGACACCGCCATGGCCATCGCGCAGAAGCTGGCCGGCATGCCCACGCGTGCGCTGGTCGAGACGCGCCGCGCGCTGGACGAAGCAATGAAGCTCGACTTCGAGCCCGCCCTCAAGCTCGAGGCGGCGCTGCAAAGCCAGCTCGGCTTTTCGCATGACTATCTCGAAGGCGTGGCGGCGTTCATGGACAAGCGCAAGCCCGAGTTCAAGGACCGCTGATGGATGCGCAAGCCGTTGCCGAAAAGGTCCGTGACGTCATGCTCACCGACGATGCGGCGAGCAAGATGTTGGGCATGCAGATCGCCGAGGTCGGCCCCGGCCGCGCGGTTGCGGCGATGACGGTGCGGGCCGACATGCTGAACGGCTTTGCCATCTGCCACGGCGGCCTGATCGCGACGCTCGCAGACTCCGCCTTTGCCTTTGCCTGCAACAGCCGCAATGCGCTGACGGTGGCCTCCGGCTTTGGCATCGATATCCTGAAGTCGGCCAGGCTCGGCGATGTGTTGACCGCCACCGCCGAGGAAACATCGCTGGCCGGCCGCACGGGGCTTTACGACATCACCGTGAAGAACCAGGACGGTGATCTCATCGCCGTGTTCCGTGGCCGCTCATACCGGTTGGGCGACAGAAAGGTGTTCGAAGCATGACGGTTAAAGGTCCGCGCCCCGGAGAGCTCGAAGCCATCGAAACCGCCAGCCGCGACGAGCTGCAGGCGCTGCAGCTTGAGCGCCTGCGCTGGAGCCTGCAGCACGCCTACGACCATGTGCCGCACTACAAGGCCAAGTTCGACGAGGCAGGCGTGCATCCGTCCGACCTGAAGACGCTGGCCGACCTGGCGAAGTTCCCGTTCACGACCAAGCACGACCTGCGTGCCAACTACCCGTTCGGCATGTTCGCGATGCCGCGCCAGCAACTGGCGCGCATCCATGCGTCGTCCGGCACGACGGGCAAGCCCACGGTGGTCGGCTACACGCTGAAGGACATCGACCACTGGGCCAACCTCGTGGCGCGCTCCATCCGCGCCGCCGGTGGCCGCGCGGGCGACCTGGTGCACGTGGCCTATGGCTACGGCCTGTTCACCGGCGGCTTGGGCGCGCACTACGGCGCCGAGCGCCTGGGCTGCACCGTCATCCCGATGAGCGGCGGCCAGACCGAGAAGCAGGTGCAGCTGATCACCGACTTCAAGCCCGACATCATCATGGTGACGCCCAGCTATATGCAGGTGCTGGTGGAGGAGTTCACCCGCCAGGGGCTCGATGCGCGCGAGTCGTCGCTGAAGGTCGGCATCTTCGGCGCCGAACCCTGGACCGAGGCGATGCGCCGCGACATCGAGGCCAGCGCCGGTATCGATGCGGTGGACATCTACGGCCTGTCCGAAGTGATGGGCCCGGGTGTGGCCAGCGAGTGCATCGAGAGCAAGGATGGCCCGGTCATCTGGGAAGACCATTTCTACCCGGAGATCATCGACCCCGAGACGGGCGAGTTGCTGCCCGATGGGGCCGAAGGCGAACTGGTGTTCACGTCGCTGAGCAAGGAAGCGATGCCCGTCATCCGCTATCGCACCCGCGACCTGACGCGCCTGCTGCCGCCCACCTCGCGCAGCATGCGCCGCATGGGCAAGATCGTCGGCCGCAGCGACGACATGCTGATCATCCGCGGCGTCAACCTGTTCCCGACCCAGGTCGAGGAGCTGGTGCTGCAGGAAATAGGCCTCGGCGGGCAGTACCAGTTGGTCGTCAGCCGTGACGGGCATCTGGACGAGCTCGTCATCCGTTGTGAGCTGGCCCTCGGCGCCATGGACGACGGCATCGGACGGCGCCTGTCCGAGCGCATCAAGAACCTGATCGGCGTGACCGCCACGGTGCAGGTCGAACCGAACAACTCCATCGAGCGCACGCTGGTCGGCAAGGCCCGGCGCGTGGTGGACCAACGCAAGAAGTAAGGAGCGAGCGAGATGTACACGCAAGCAATGGATTTGATGGCTCGTGAAGCCAAGCCCAAGGTCGTGAAGAGTGCCGAGGACCTGCAGCGCGAGGAGGCCTTCGAGGCTCGCATAGCCGCTGGTGACTTTATCGAAGCCAAGGACTGGATGCCCGAGCACTACCGCAAGACGCTGGTGCGCCAGATCAGCCAGCACGCGCACAGCGAGATCGTCGGCATGCTGCCCGAGGGCAACTGGATCACGCGCGCGCCGACGCTCAAGCGCAAGGCGATTCTTCTGGCCAAGGTGCAGGACGAGGGCGGCCATGGCCTCTACCTCTACGCCGCCGCCGAGACCCTGGGCACCAGCCGCGACGAGATGACCGAGGCGCTGCTGTCGGGCAAGGCCAAGTACAGCTCCATCTTCAACTACCCGACGCTGACCTGGGCCGACATCGGCGTCATTGGCTGGCTGGTGGATGGCGCGGCCATCATGAACCAGGTGCCGCTGTGCCGCTGCTCCTATGCGCCGTATGCGCGGGCCATGATCCGCGTCTGCCGCGAGGAGAGTTTTCATCAGCGCCAGGGCTACGAGAGCCTGCTGACGATGATGACCCACGGCAGCGCCGCGCAGAAAGCCATGGTGCAGGACGCGGTGAACCGCTGGTGGTGGCCGTCGCTGATGATGTTCGGCCCGGCGGACAAGGATTCGCCCAACTCCGAGCAGAGCATGCGCTGGGGCATCAAGCGCGTCACCAACGACCAGCTGCGCCAGAAGTTCGTCGACGCGACCATCCCACAGGCCGACATCCTCGGCGTGACCGTGCCCGACCCCGCGCTGAAGTGGAACGCCGAGCGTAATTCGTACGATTTCGGCGAGATCGACTGGAGCGAGTTCTGGCGCGTGGTGGGTGGCGAAGGCCCCTGCAACCGCGAGCGCCTGGCCGCCCGCAACAAGGCCTGGGACGACGGCGCCTGGGTGCGCGACGCGGCCCTGGCCCACGCCCGCAAGCAGGCCGTTAAACAAGAGGCAGCGTGATGAGCAATCCGARGAATGAATGGCCTTTGTGGGAAGTGTTTGTCCGCAGCAAGGCGGGCCTGGACCACAAGCATTGCGGCAGCCTGCACGCGGCCGATGCGCCCATGGCCATCCAGATGGCGCGCGACGTCTACACGCGCCGGCAAGAGGGCACCAGCATCTGGGTCGTGCGCTCCGAGCAGATCGTCGCCAGCGACCCGGCCGAGAAGGGCAGCCTGTTCGACCCGGCCGACGACAAGGTCTACCGCCACCCCACGTTCTATGAGCTCCCCGATGAGCTCAACCACATGTGATGGACGCCAAGACCACTTACGTGCTCCGCCTGGCGGACACCTGCCTCATCCACAGCCAGAGGCTGTCCGAATGGGCCGGCCACGCGCCGGTGCTGGAGGAAGACCTGGCCTTGCCCAATATCGCGCTGGACCTGCTGGGCCAGGCGCGTGCGCTGCTGACGCATGCCGGCAAGCTCGAAGGCGCCGGCCGTGATGAAGACCAATTGGCCTTCCTGCGCGAGGAGCGCGATTACCGCAACGTCATCCTCGTCGAGCTGCCGAATGCGGCGGCGAGCCCGAGCGATGGCGGGGGCGGGCGGGACTTCGCGCTGACCGTGCTGCGCAACACGGCCATGGCGATCTGGCTGGAGCTGCTGTACGGGCGCCTGCAGACGAGCCTGGACGCCGAACTGGCCGGCATTGCCGCCAAGTCGCTGAAGGAAGTGCGCTACCACCGCCAGCATTCCAGCGACTGGGTCGTGCGCCTGGGCGACGGCACGGAGGATTCCAAGGCGCGCATGCAGGCGGCGCTGAACGTGCTGTGGCCGTACTTCAACGAACTGTTCGCCGCCGATGGTGTCGACGGCGTCGGCCCCGCATGGAACGAGCTGGAGCCTGAATGGCGCGCCCGCTGGGCCACGCTGATGGCCGAAGCCACGCTCACGCTGCCGCGCGAAAGCGCGATGCAGCCGCGTGGCATTGACGGCATCCACAGCGAACACATGGGCCACATGCTGGCGACGATGCAGCACCTGCAGCGCATGTATCCCGGAGGCGTGTGGTGAATCAAGGAGCCTGGAAGGCGGCGTCCACGGCCCGCGCTGCGTATCCGCAGCCCTCCGGGGTGGGCCTGCAAGAGGCCGTTGGCGGCGTTGCGCCGCTTGCCCGGGCTGACGGCCCGGGCTGCGCATCGCGCCTTGCCACCGACCCCTTGCCGGCCCACCGCGTGCCATGCCCGCCACCTTCCAGGCTCCTGGCCGCCCGCGCCAAGCTCAACGCCGTGCCCGACCCCGAGATCCCGGCGGTCAGTCTGGTGGAGCTGGGCATCGTGCGCGAGCTGCGCGAGACGGCGTCGGGCGTCGAGGTGGTGCTGACGCCGACCTACAGCGGCTGCCCGGCGACCGAACTGATCGCCGACGACGTGCGTGCGGCGCTGGCTGAGTTTGGTGACGTGACCGTCACGATGCAGCGTGCGCCGGCGTGGAGCACCGACTGGATCACGCCCGAGGGCCGCGAGAAGCTGCAGCAATACGGCATCGTGCCGCCGCAGTGCAGTGGCGAGCAAGCCATCCGCATCGTGCCGCGCCTGCGCTGCCCGCGTTGCGACAGCGGCCGCACGGAACAACTCTCCCGCTTCGGCTCCACCGCATGCAAGTCCACGTGGCGCTGCATCGAGTGCCTTGAACCCTTCGAATACTTCAAGCCGATCTGAGATGGCACTCCACTTTCACCCCTTACGCGTGACCTCCGTCGAGCGCGACACCGATGACGCGATGGTCGTCGGCTTCGAAGCGCCCGCTGACGGCTTCGGTTTCGAGCCCGGCCAGTACCTGACGCTGCGCGCCAGCGTCGGCGGCCAGGAGCTGCGCCGCAGCTACTCCATCTGCTCCGACCGCCGCCTGCAGGTCGGTATCCGCCGCGTCGATGGCGGCGCCTTCTCCAGCTGGGTGCATGAGCAGCTCAAGGCCGGCGACGTCATCGAGTCCTACCCGCCGCAAGGGCGCTTCTTGATGYCAGCAGCACAGGCCGAGGGGCGCCATGTGCTCTTCATCGCCGGCGGCTCGGGCATCACGCCCATCATCGCCATCCTGACGGCGCTGCTGGAGCGCGAGCCGAATGCCCGCGCGACGCTGATCTATTCGAACCGTCGCACCGCGTCGACGATGTTCAAGGAAGAACTCGAAGACCTGAAGAACCGCTTCATGACGCGGCTGTCGCTGCACCTGGTCTTCAGCCGCGAGGTGGTCGATGCGCCGCTGTACGGCGGTCGCCTGGATGCCGGCAAGCTCAGCGCCTTCCTCGCCGGCCCGGTGCCGGCGGCGAGCATTGACGAAGTCTTCGTCTGCGGCCCCTTCGAGATGAATGACCAGGCCGAGGCTGCGCTGGTCGGCTCGGGCATCCCGGCCGAGCGCATCCACGTCGAGCGCTTCGGCACGCCGGAGACGCTATCCGGCAAACCCGTGCCCCACGAGGTCAAGCCTGGCGACGCGCCCCAGGCCCGCGTGACCGTCATCCGCGACGGCCTGTCGCGCGAGATCGAGTTCCATTCCAGCGACCCCAGCCTGCTCGACGCCGCTGCGCGCGAAGGCATGGATGTGCCGTTCTCGTGCAAGAGCGGCGTCTGCTCCACCTGCCGTTGCAAGCTCATCGAGGGCGAGGTGCGCATGGACAAGAACTTCGCGCTGGACAAGGCCGAGGTCGCCGCCGGCTTCATCCTGAGCTGCCAGGCCCATCCGTTGACGGAGCGGGTCGTGATTTCCTTCGACGAACGCTGATGGCACGCAAACGCGCCCCCGGCTTCGAAGCCCAACGCGAGGACATCCTCGCCGCCGCCGCCCGCCTGTTTGCCGAGCAGGGCTTCAGCGCCACGTCGATGAACCAGGTCGCCGAGGCCTGCGGCGTGGCCAAGCCGACGCTGTACCACTACTTCCAGGACAAGCAGGAGCTGCTGGCCCAGATCTGCGATAGCCATGTGCATGCGCTGCTGGCCCTGGTCGAAGAGGTCAAGTCCCGGCAGCTGACGCCCGACGCGCAGCTGCGCGCCCTCATCGAGCGCTTCACGCGCTCCTATGCCGACGCCCAGGCCCAGCACCGCGTGCTGACCAGCGAGATCAAGTTCCTGGCCGATGCCGAGCGCGAGCGCCTGCTCGACGTGGAGCGCCGCGTCGTCAGCGAGTTCGCGGCGGCAGTCTGCCAGGTGCGTCCCGAACTGCGCGACGCCAACCTGCACAAGCCACTGACCATGCTGCTTTTTGGCATGATCAACTGGACCTTCACCTGGCTGCGGCCCGACGGCGAGCTCTCGCACGAGGCGCTCGCCACCCTGGTCAGTGACCTGTTCTTTGGTGGGCTCGGCGCGGTGCAACTGCGCCAGCCCGCCCTCATTCCATAACCCCGATGACATCCCGAGGAGACGACCCCATGAAGCGATTCAAGCAACTCGCCCTGGCCCTGGCGGCCACGCTGAGCCTGGCGGCCCAGGCTGACATCACCGTCGGCGTCACGTTGTCGGCCACCGGCCCGGCGGCCTCGCTCGGGATCCCGGAGAAGAACACCGTCGCCCTGATGCCGACCACCATCGGCGGCCAGAAGGTCCACTACATCGTGCTGGACGACGCCTCCGACACGACGACGGCCGTCGCCAACACGCGCAAGCTCATCACCGACAGCAAGGTCGACATCGTCATCGGTTCCACCGTCACGCCCAATTCGCTGGCGATGATCGATGCGGTGTCAGAAGCGCAGACGCCGATGATCTCGATGGCCGCTTCGGCACGCATCGTCGAGCCTGTCGACGCGAAAAAGCGCTGGGTCTTCAAGACGCCGCAGAACGACATCATGATGGCGCTGGCCATCGTGACCCACATGGTCGACAACGGCATCAAGACGGCCGGCTTCATCGGCTTTGCCGACGCCTATGGTGAAGGCTGGTGGGGCGAGTTCAACAAGATCGCTGCGACGAAGAAGCTCAACGTCGTCGCGAGCGAACGCTACAACCGCACGGACACGTCGGTCACCGGCCAGGTGCTCAAGCTGGTAGCCGCCAAGCCCGACGCCATCCTGATCGCCGGCTCGGGCACGCCCGCCGCGCTGCCGCAGAAGGCGCTCAGGGAGCGCGGCTATGCCGGCAAGATCTATCAGACCCATGGCATCGCCAACAACGACTTCCTGCGGGTCGGCGGCAAGGATGTCGAAGGCACGCTGCTGCCCGCTGGCCCGGTGCTCGTCGCGGCCCAGCTGCCGGCCGACCACCCGGTGAAGAAGAGCGCCCAGGACTACATCGCCAAGTACGAGGCCGCCCACGGCAAGGGCTCGGTCTCGACCTTCGGTGGCCATGCCTGGGACGCCGGCTTGCTGCTCGCCGCCGCCGCGCCCGAGGCGCTGAAGAAGGCCCAGCCCGGCACGCCGGCCTTCCGCGCCGCGCTGCGCGATGCGCTGGAAAACGTGAAGAACCTGGCCGGCGCGCATGGCGTCTACAACATGTCGTCAGGTGACCACCTGGGCCTGGACCAGCGCGCTCGCGTGATGGTGCAGATCGAAAACGGCGCTTGGAAACTCATCAAGTGAGTACGCTTCAAAGTTACATCGCCGGCCGCTGGGTCGGTGAACGAGCGGCCAAGCCACTGGCCAGCGCGATCAACGGCCGCGTGGTTGCGCATACGCATGAAGAGGGCCTGGACTTCGCCGAGGCCATGGCCTTCGCGCGCGGCACGGCCCTGCCTGGCCTGTTGCGCACGCACTTCCAGGACCGCGCCCGCGTGCTGAAGGCGTTGGCCGCCTACCTGATGGAGCGCAAGGAAGAGCTGTACGCGATCAGCGCCCACACCGGTGCGACGCGCAGCGACTCCTGGATCGACATCGAGGGCGGCATCGGCACCTTGTTTGCCTACGCCTCCATCGGCGGCAAGGACCTGCCCAGCAGCAATGTGCTGCACGAGGGCCCGGCCATGCGGCTGGGTGCCAACAACCACTTCATCGGCAGCCATGTGATGGTGCCCAAGCGGGGCGTGGCCCTGCACATCAACGCCTTCAACTTCCCGATGTGGGGGATGCTGGAGAAGTTCGCGCCGAGCTTCCTGGCCGGCATGCCTTGCCTGGTCAAGCCTGCCACGGCCACCAGCTATGTCGCCGAGGCCTGCGTGCGCGTCATCGTGGATTCCGGCCTCGTGCCCGCCGGCGCGCTGCAGCTCATCATCGGCGGCACGGGCGATCTGTTCGAGCGCCTGGACGAGGCCGACGTGGTCACCTTCACCGGCAGCGCCGACACCGCGCTGATGCTGAAGGCCCACCCGAACCTGCTGAAGAAGAGCATCCCCTTCAACGCCGAGGCCGATAGCCTGAACTGCGCCATCCTCGCGCCCGACGTGACGCCGGATGACCCGGAGTTCGACCTATTCATCAAGGAGGTGGCGCGCGAGATGACGGCCAAGGCCGGCCAGAAGTGCACGGCCATCCGCCGCACCATCGTGCCCGCCAACCGCATCGATGCGGTGGCCACTGCACTGAAGGCGCGCTTGTCCAAGACGGTGGTGGGTGACCCGGCTGTCGAAGGCGTGCGCATGGGCGCGCTGGCCAGCAAGGCGCAGCAGGCCGACGTGGCCGAACGCGTGGCCCAACTGGCCAAGAACTGCGAGCTGCTGCTGTCCGGGCGCGACGGTTTTGCGCCCAAGGGCGAAGGTGTCAGCGACGGCGCGTTCTTCGCCCCGACGCTGCTGCTGGCCCGCGACTCGGCTGCGAGCGACGCCCACCACCTGGAAGCCTTCGGCCCGGTGACGACGCTGCTGCCCTATGGCGATTTCGAGGAGGCCCTGCACCTGGCAACGCTGGGCCGCGGCAGCCTCGTCGGCACCATCTGCACGAAGACGCCGGCGCTCGCTGCGCAAGCTGTGCCGACCTTTGCCGCCTGGCATGGCCGCATGCTGGTGCTGGACCGCGAAGCCGCGCTGGAGAACACCGGCCATGGTTCGCCGCTGCCCAAGCTCAAGCACGGCGGCCCCGGCCGCGCGGGCGGCGGCGAGGAACTGGGCGGCCTGCGCGCCGTGAAGCACTACCTGCAGCGCTGCGCCGTGCAGGGCTCGCCGACGATGATCTCGGCTATCACCGGTGAGTACCAGCGCGGCGGCGCAGTCACCGAGAGYGACATCCATCCCTTCCGTCGCTACTTCGAGGACGTCGAGGTGGGCATGAGCCTGCTGACGCATCGCCGCACGGTGGGCGAGGCCGACATCGTCGCCTTTGGTGGCCTGTCGGGCGACTACTTCTACATGCACTTCGACGAAGTGGCGGCCAAGGAATCGCCCTTCGGCAAGCGCATCGCCCACGGCTACTTCGTGCTGTCGGCCGCGGCAGGCCTGTTCGTCAGCCCGGCGCCGGGCCCGGTGCTCGCGAACTACGGCTTGGAGAATCTGCGCTTCGTCACGCCCGTGGCGATCGGCGACACCATCCAGGCACGCCTGACCGCCAAGCGCAAGATCGACCGCCCGCCGCGCGACGACCAGCCCGCGCAAGGCGTCATCGGCTGGGACGTGGCCGTGACCAACCAGCGTGACGAGCTCTGCGCGAGCTACGAAATCCTGACCTTGGTGGCCAAGCGCATCGCGGGATGAACGCAGCGCAGGCCCGAGCAATCGCCTTGGGCCTGCCCGGTGCGGTCGAAACGCCTCATCACGAACTGACGTCCTTCCGGCTGCCAGGCGCGAAAGGCAAGATCTTCGCGACGATGACGCCCGACGGCGCGGAGCTGCGCGTCTTCATCAAGGACGAGGATTCGCGCGATGCGTGGATCGATCGTGAGGCCGGCGTCGTTGAGCCGCTGTTCTGGGGCGCCAGACGCTGCGGCGTGAAGCTGCTGCTCGCGAAAGCCAAGCTGGGCTGCGTCAAGGAGTTGCTCTCGCAGTCCTGGCGCGAGAACGGCGGAGTCAGCGCGTGACCGGGCCTTCGCCGGCTGCCGCCTTCAGGTCTGCGCGGCGTGCGCCCGTGAAGCGCTTGGCCCAGTAGGAATCGCGCATGTCTTCCACCCGCACGGCGCTGCCGGTGCGCGGGGCGTGGATGAACTTGCCTTCGCCGACATAGATGCCCACATGGCTGAAGGTGCGCTTCATCGTGTTGAAGAACACCAGGTCGCCAGGCTTGAGTTCGTTCTGGTGGATGGGCAGCAGGCTGCTGTCCTTGGCCTGTTCGTCGGCGCGGCGCGGCAGCACCAGGCCCACGCTCATCTCGAAGATGTGGCGGGTGAAGCCGCTGCAGTCAAAGCCGTTCTCGACCGAATTGCCGCCGCGCGTGTAGCGCACGCCGAGGAAGTTCATGGCCGACAGCACCAGGTCGGACGCGGTGTCGCGCACGCTGGCCAGCAGGCGAGATGACCCGCCCGATTCAGCGCTGGCCAGCAGGCCGCGTTCGCTGAGGAAGCGGCTGACGGCATCCTGGGCCGTTGCGGGCTTGGTGGCGCCTGCCGGCTGGGTGTTGGCCTTGTCCGTGGCGGCCTGCTGCTGCAGGCTCTGGCCGTAGGCTCCCGTCATCGTGCCTGGTGGCGGCGTGACTGTCGCGGCCTGGGCCACGCCTTGCGCATGCGCAGCAAAGCTGGCGGCCAGGAGGCCGGCAACAGCGATGCGGTTCAGCAGGGCAGCAGACAAGGGCATTCAGGAAGAGAGAAACCGGGGCGGACCGTGGGCGGTCGCGATAGCGGAGTGGGACAGCGGCGCGGAGGTTAGGGGGGCACCCTGGCACCGTCAATCGAAGCGGACGTAAAGCGCGCGATTTTCAGGGCAAACCCCGGCTTGGCCGACGGTGAACCCCGTAAAAACCCTGCAATTCATCACGCCAAGGTGTTGCGAAAGGTCAGATTGCCGTCAGTGCCTCGGATTCACACTCCCCGCATGACCAAGTCCTATGCCGAATTCCACAGACGATCGTTGAGCGAGCGCGACGCCTTCTGGGCCGAGCAAGCCAGGCGCATTGATTGGCAGACGCCACCGCAGCAAATCTGTGATGTAAGCAACCCACCGTTCGCACGTTGGTTCGTCGGTGGCACGACCAATCTCTGCCACAACGCGGTGGATCGGCATGCCGCCACGCGGCCCGACGACCGTGCGCTGATCTGGGTGTCGACCGAAGTCGGGCAGGAAAAGGTCTACAGCTTTGCCGAACTGCAGGCTGAGGTCGAGGTGATGGCCGCCATGCTGGTCGCGCAGGGGGTGGGCGCCGGCGACCGCGTGCTGATCTACATGCCCATGATTCCGGAGGCCGCGTTCGCGATGCTGGCCTGTGCGCGCATCGGCGCCATCCATTCGGTCGTGTTCGGAGGCTTCGCATCGGTCAGCCTGGCCAGCCGCATCGAGGACGCGACGCCGAAACTCATCGTCAGCGCCGACGCGGGCAGCCGCGCCGGCAAGACGCTGCCCTACAAGCCGCTGCTCGACGAGGCCATTCAGTTGTCCGCGCACAAGCCGGCCGCGGTGCTGATGGTGGACCGCGGCCTGGTGCCCTTTGAGCGTGTGGCTGGCCGCGACCTGGACTACGCCGCGCTGCGCCGCCAGCATGCCGACGCCTGCGTGCCCTGCGTCTGGCTCGAGTCCAACACGCCAAGCTATACCCTCTACACCAGCGGCACGACAGGCAGGCCCAAGGGCGTGCAGCGGGACGTCGGCGGCCATGCGGTGGCGCTGGCCACCAGCATGGACTGGATCTTCGGTGGCAAGCCGGGCGAGACCTATTTCTCCACCAGCGACATCGGCTGGGTCGTGGGCCACAGCTATATCGTCTACGGGCCACTGATCGCCGGCATGGCGACGCTGATGTACGAGGGCACGCCGGTCAACCCTGACGCAGCCGTGCTGTGGAGCCTGGTCGAGAAATACAAGGTGACCGTCATGTTCAGCGCGCCGACGGCGGTGCGCGTGCTGAAGAAGCATGACGCCGCGCTGCTCAAGCGCCACGACCTCTCGTCGCTGCGTGCGCTCTTCCTGGCCGGTGAACCGCTGGACGAGCCCACGGCAAGCTGGATCGCCGACGGTCTTGGCGTCCCGATCATCGACAACTACTGGCAGACCGAGACCGGCTGGCCGCTGCTGACGGTGGCCCACCACATCCCGGGTGTCGAAGCCGTGCCGACGCGCCTGGGCTCGCCCGGCGTGGCGATGTATGGCTATGACGTGAAGCTGCTCGACGAGAACACCGGCGCCGAGCTCACCGAGCCCAACCAGAAGGGCGTGCTCGTCATCGAGCATCCGCTGCCGCCGGGCACGTTGCAGACGGTCTGGGGCGACGACGCGCGCTTCGTCAACACCTATTGGAAGAGCGTGCCGGGCCGCGAGCTGTACTCCACCTTCGACTGGGGCCTGCGCGATGCCGACGGCTACACCTTCATCCTCGGCCGCACGGACGACGTCATCAATGTGGCCGGCCACCGCCTGGGTACGCGTGAGATCGAGGAATGCATTTCGGGCCACAAGGCGGTGGCCGAGGTCGCCGTCGTCGGCGTGGCTGATCAACTCAAGGGCCAGGTCGCCATCGCCTTCGTGGTGTTGCGCGACCCCGGCCAAGCCTCGCTCGCGCTGGAGGGCGAGGTCATGAAGCATGTCGACGCCCAGCTGGGTGCGGTGGCGCGGCCGGCGCGCGTCTACTTCGTGACGCTGCTGCCCAAGACGCGATCGGGCAAGCTGCTGCGCCGCGCGCTGCAGGCTGTGGCCGAGGGGCGTGATCCGGGCGACCTGACGACGCTGGACGATCCGAGCGCATTGATCCAAGTAAAAACCCTGCTGCAGAAATAGGGGAGTGCCGAACGGCTGACGCCGATCCGGCCGAGAGAATCGCGCCCTTCCCACAAGGAGACGCGATGAAACCCGTCCTGACCACGCTCGCCACCCTGGCGCTGATCGCCGCCGCGCAGGCTCAACCCAAGCTGCCGGCCCCCAATTTCCCGACCTTCGGCAGCGTCGCCGATGTGCAGGCCCGCTGCGACACCGGCCTCAAAGGCGCCAGGCAGCGCGTTGCGCAGCTGGAGAAGCGCAAGGTCGACGCTGGCTGGCTGGCCGCCTATGACGACCTGACCGTCTATCTGGAGGACAACCAGGGCCCCAATGACTTCGTCCTCAACGTCCATCCGACCAAGGCCGTGCGCGACGCCGCCCAGGCCTGCTCGCTGCGCTGGGCCGACTTCGGTTCCAGCTTCGGCCAGAACGAGAAGGTCTACCGCGCGCTGCAGAAGGCGCCCAAGAAGGACGCCATCGATGCCGAGCTGGTGCGCCTGGCCTCGGGCCAGTTCGAGGACAGCGGCGTGGCCTTGGCCCATGCCAAGCGCGAGCGCGCCAAGCAGATCCTGGACAAGCTGACCGAGCTGGACCAGCAGTTCAACAAGAAGATTCGCGACGCCGGCACGCGCGTGGCCTTCACCGAGGCCGAACTCAAGGGTGTGCCGGCCAGCGTCTGGGAAAAGGCCAAGCGCGACGAGCAGGGCCGCATCCTGCTGGGCGTGGACTACCCGAGCTACGTGCCGGTCATGCGCAGCGCCGAGAGCGGCGAGGCGCGCCAGCGCATGTGGCTGGCCAAGGTCAACGAGGGCGGCCAGGGCAACCTTGACCTGCTGGCGCAGATCGTCACGCTGCGCGGCGAGTACGCCAAGCTGTTCGGCTTCGACAACTATGTCGACTTCAACCTGCGCCGCCAGATGGCCAAGGATGGCACGACGGCGACGCGCTTCCTCGACTCCGTGACCGATGCCGTCAACGCCCGTGAGAACACAGAGCTGCAGGAGCTGCGTGCCGACAAGGCCAAGCACCTGGGCACGCCGCTGGAGCAGACCAAGGTCGAGCGCTGGGACGCCACCTTCTACAGCGAGCGCGTCAAGCTGCAGAAGTTCAGCGTCGATCAGAATGCCTTCCGCCCCTACTTCCCGCCCCAGGCCAGCCTGGAGTTCTCGATGCACATCATCGAGAAATTGATGGGCGTGAAGTACCAGCGCATCGACAACAAGCTCTGGCAGGACGAGGCCCAGACCTATGTCGTCAGCGACGCCGCTTCGGGCAAGCCCATCGCGCAGCTCTACGTCGACCTCTACCCGCGCGACGGCAAGTACAACCACGCGGCCGTCTGGCCGCTGCGCGGCAGCGCGACGCGCATTGGCCGCACGCCGGTGGCGGCGCTCGTCGTCAACTTCGACCGCAACGGCCTGACGCTGGACGAGGTCGAGACCCTGCTGCACGAGCTGGGCCATGCGGTGCATGTGAACCTGTCCAGCACGCGCTATGCGGCTACTGCGGGCACCAGTGTCATGCATGACTTCGTCGAGGCGCCGTCGCAGATGCTGGAGGACTGGGTCTATGACAAGAAGGTGCTCAAGCTGATGCAGGAGGTCTGCCCGACCTGCAAGCCCGTGCCGGACGCGATGGTGGACCAGGCCGAGGCCGCCAAGCACTACGGCAAGGGTGGCCAGTTCGGCCGCCAGCATCTGTATGCCAGCTACGACATCACGCTGCACCAGCAAGCCAAGCCCGAACCCATGCCGCTGTGGGCCAAGATGGAAGGCGCCACGCCGTTGGGCCACGTGCAGGGCACGATGTTCCCGGCCGGCTTTGCCCATATCGCCGGCAGCTATGGCGCCGGGTACTACGGCTATTTGTGGAGCCTGGTCGTCGCCATGGACCTGCGCACGGCGTTTGCGGCCGACAAGCTGAGCCCCGAAGTCGGCAAGCGCTACCGCGACCTGGTGCTGGGCCAGGGCGCACAGAAGCCGGCGCCGGAGCTGGTCAAGGACTTCCTGGGTCGCGAGTCCAATTCGCAGGCGTTTTTCGAGTACCTGAAGAAGTAGTCAGGCGCAGCTGCTAGAGCCGCAGCTGTGGCTTTCGCCCACGGCTGCGGCTTCGCGGCCGTCGTTGGCGATCTGGCCCGTCACCGGGTCGAAGCCGCGCTGCTCCATCGTGAACACCAGGGCCGCGTCCATCATCTCGGCGTGCTGCGGAAACCAGCCGGCCAGCTCCGTGCGCAGGATGTTCAGCGGTTCGCGGTCGTTCAGCTCATTGGCATAGCGCAGCGCCTCGCGCATCACGTTCAGCACCATGGCGTGCTGGCTGGCATGGCAGTTCTGCGCCTCGAAGCCGCAGCGCGCCATCCAGTCCTCCTCCATCGCGAAGTGAGCCTCGGTGTGAGCCAACAGCGCGTGGTAGGCGGGCAGGGCGTCGATGCCGGCGTCCAGCGCAGCGCCGAAGGCGTTCAGCAGGCCGACGAACTCTTCGTGGGTGGTGTCCAGCGTCGACTGGTTCAGGACCAGCTTTTCATTCCAGGCCAGCGTGCTCATGCGAGACGGGCGCGATGGCGGGCCACCTGGGCGCGCACCTGGGCCGGTGCGGTGCCACCGAGCACATTGCGCGCGTTCAGCGAACCTTCCAGCGACAGCACCTCGAACACATCGGCTTCGATGCGCGCGTCGAAGGCCTTCAGCTCGTCCAGCGACAGCGCGGCCAGGTCCACGCCCTTGGCCGTCGCCGTCTTGACGGCATGGGCGACCACCTCGTGCGCATCGCGGAAGGCCACGCCCTTCTTGACGAGGTAGTCGGCCAGGTCGGTCGCGGTCGCATGGCCCTTCAGCGCCGCGGCGCGCATGGCTTCGGGCTTGACGGTCAGGCCTGCCAGCATGTCGGCAAAGATGCGCAGCGTGTCCTTCAGGGTGTCGACCGTGTCGAACAAGGGTTCCTTGTCCTCCTGGTTGTCCTTGTTGTAGGCCAGGGGCTGGCCCTTCATCAGCGTGACGAGGCCGACGAGGTGGCCGACAACGCGGCCCGTCTTGCCGCGCGCCAGTTCGGGCACGTCGGGGTTCTTCTTCTGCGGCATGATCGACGAGCCGGTGCAGAAGGCGTCGGGCAGGGCGATGAAGCCGAAGTTCTGGCTCATCCACAGGATCAGCTCCTCGGACAGCCGCGAGATGTGCAGCATCACCAGCGTGGCGGCCGACGAGAACTCGATCGCGAAGTCACGGTCGCTCACCGCATCCAGGCTGTTCTGGCACACGCCCTCCATGCCCAGCGTCTTCACGACGCGCTCGCGGTCCAGTGGATAGCTGGTGCCGGCCAGCGCGGCCGCGCCCAGCGGCAGGCGGTTGACGCGCTTGCGCGTGTCTCCCATACGCTCGGCATCGCGGGCAAACATCTCCACATAGGCCAGCAGGTGGTGGCCGAAGCTGACCGGCTGCGCCACCTGCAGGTGCGTGAAGCCGGGCAGGATCACATCGGCATGCTCGCTGGCCTTTTCCACCATCACGGTCTGCAGAGCCTTGAGCAGGCCGCTGATCTCGTCGATCTCGCCGCGCAGCCACAGGCGCACGTCGGTCGCGACCTGGTCGTTGCGGCTGCGGCCGGTGTGCAGTCGCTTGCCGGCAATGCCGACGCGCTCGGTCAGCCGCGCCTCGATGTTGAGGTGCACGTCCTCCAGGTCCAGCTTCCACTCGAACTGGCCGGCCTCGATCTCGGCGGCAATCTCGCCCAGGCCTCGCTGGATGGCCGCATGGTCCTCAGCATTGAGGATGCCTTGCGCCGCCAGCATCTCGGCATGAGCGAGGCTGCCGGCGATGTCGGCCCGCCACAGGCGCTGGTCGAAGCCGACGCTGGCCGTGTAGCGCTTGACCAGATCGCTCATCGGCTCTGAGAAGAGGGCGGACCAGGCTTGGGACTTATTCGCGAGTTGGTTGTCTGACATGACTGAGATGAGGCGGGCGGCGGAATTCAGCGCGCAAAATGCAGGCGCAGCCCGGGATTATCGAACGCCAACAAATCCGAGCCCCACATGCCCTTCTTCAAGCGTCGCGCGCCAGCGCACCACAGCGTCTGGCACGAGTCCATGCAGCTCAGCCAATGGCTGGGCTTCGCGGCCACCGAGCTGCCTGAACTGCCCGAACTCAACAAGGCGCCGCTGCTGGACCCGACGCGCGCCTTCGACGTCTGCCACGTTGGCCTGGTGCTGCGCGCCGTGCTTGGCGTGCAGCTGTTGCTGGCCCTGGGGGTAGCCGTCGTCGCGCGCGATGCCGGCCAATGGTTGACGCTGACGGCCAACGGCACGGTCGTGACGATGTTCGCCGTGCTGTCCTGGCTGCTCGTCGTCTGCGCGGCCAAGCGGCTGTGGCCGCGCCTGCCCGAGCCGGTGCAGTGGGGCGCACTGATGCTGCTCGGCGCCGTCGGTGCCCTGATGGGCTTTGGCCTTCTGAGCCTGACGAGCGAAGACCCGGCCGGCGCCTGGCGCATCGCCAGCATCGCCGTCTGCGGCGCCAGCGGCGCGGCCCTGCTGCTGGCCTGGCTCAAGATGCGCGAGCACACCCAGCGCCCGGCCGACGCCCTGGCCCAGCTTGTCGAGCTGCAGTCGCGCATCCGGCCGCAYTTCCTGTTCAACACGCTGAACAGYGCCATCGCTCTSGTGCARATCGACCCGGCGCGCGCCGAGAGCGTGCTGGAGGATCTTGCCGAGCTTTTCCGCGTGGCCCTGGCCGACGCCAGCGCCTCGGTCACGCTGGCCGAGGAGGTCGAGCTGGCGCGCCGTTATCTCGCCATCGAGCAGATCCGCTTCGGCAAGCGGCTGCGCATCGTCTGGCACCTCGACCCTGAAGCGAACAGCGTGCGCGTACCGCCGCTGCTGCTGCAGCCGCTGGTGGAGAACGC
>NZ_JBFUMN010000045.1:0-42497 GCF_054049335.1 Roseateles sp. P5_E1 | reverse complement strand
AGCCAGAATTACTTTTCGGGCGAACCTGTCTCCCGCGCCGAGGCGCGCGAAGTCGGCGACGCCTGGGCACCCTACCGTTCGGTAGCGGTTTGGTACATTTGGCGCAGCCTCGACCCGCTGCCTGTGGACTATTGAGGTCATTGTTCAACCACCCAGAGCGGGCCGCACGCCGGGACGCTCCAAAGCCGACAGACACCCGTCAAGGGATCAGCCGGCGTACTCACCGGACGAGGGGATCCATTGAGCAAAAAACATTTTCTGGAATTCGAGCAGCCCATCGCCGAGCTCGAGACCAAGATCGAAGAACTGCGCTATGTGCAGAGCGAGTCTGCGGTCGACATCTCCGAGGAGATCGATCGCCTCTCCAAGAAAAGCCAGCAGCTGACCAAGGAGGTCTACGCCAACGTCCTGCCCTGGCAGGTCTACCAGATCGCCCGCCACCCGCAGCGCCCGCAGACGCTGGACTACTGCTCGGAAGTCTTCACCGAGTTCCAGGAGCTGCACGGTGACCGGCACTTCGCCGACGACGCAGCCATCGTCGGCGGCATCGCGCGCTTCAACGGCCAGGCCTGCATGGTCATCGGCCACCAGCGCGGCAGCGACGCCAAGGAGCGCACGCTGCGCAACTTCGGCATGCCGCGCCCCGAGGGCTACCGCAAGGCGCTGCGCCTGCTGAAGCTGGCCGAGAAGTTCGGCCTGCCGGTCTTCACCTTCATCGACACCATGGGCGCCTATCCTGGCATCGGTGCCGAGGAGCGCAGCCAGAGCGAGGCCATCGGCCGCAACATCCTCGAGATGGCGCAGCTCGAAGTGCCCATCATCGCCACCGTCATCGGCGAGGGCGGCTCGGGTGGTGCGCTGGCCATCGGCGTGGCCGACCAGGTGCTGATGCTGCAGTTCGCGGCCTATTCCGTCATTTCGCCGGAGGGCTGCGCGTCCATCCTGTGGAAGAGCAGCGAACGCGCCTCCGAGGCGGCCGAGGCCCTGGGCATCACGGCTCACCGCCTGAAAGCGCTCGGCCTGATCGACAAGATCGTCAGCGAGCCGGTGGGTGGCGCGCACCGCGACGCCAAGCAGATGGCGTCCAACCTGAAGCGCGCGCTGAGCGACGCACTGCGCCAGGTCAGCGACCTCAAGACTCGTGAACTGGTGGACCGCCGCTACGAGCGCCTGCAGGCCTATGGCCGATTCGGCGACACCAAGAACAGGTGATGCGGTCGCCGTCGCCTTCAGCGGCGGCCTGGATTCCACGGCCCTGTTGCATGCGACCGCTCGCGCGGCGCAAGGCAGCAGGGTCGTTGCCCTTCATGTCCACCACKGCCTGCAGCCGCAGGCCGACGACTGGGTCGCGCATTGCGAGCGCGTGGCGCATGAGTTCGGAGCGGCCTATGTCTGCACGCGGCTGAGCGGATCGCCGGCGCGCGGCGACAGCGTGGAGGCCTGGGCTCATGCGGGCCGGCATCGCGCCCTGCACGACATGGCTGTTGCGGCGGGGGCCGACCTGCTGCTGCTGGCCCATCACCGACAGGACCAGGCCGAGACCTTCGTGCTGCAGGCTTTGCGCGGCGCCGGCACTGCGGGCCTTGCTGGCATGCCCAGGGCGCAATGGCGCGACGGCGTCTGCTGGGCACGGCCCTGGCTTGATCAGCCGCGCGACCTCATCCGCGCTTACGCCGAGCAGCATGGGCTCAGCTGGATAGAAGATCCGAGCAATGCCGATGCGCGCCATGCCCGCAACCGACTGCGCCAGACGCTGTGGCCGGCCTTTGCGGCGGCCGAAGCGGGCCTGGCCCAGTCGGCGCGCTGGGCGCAGCAGGCTGAGGAACTGGCTGCGGAAGTCGCGGCATCCGACCTTGCGGAGCTCGCGACCGCCGAGCGGCTGGATCTGGCCGCCGTGTTCCGCCTGTCGCCCGCCCGCGCAAGCAACGCGCTACGCGCCTGGCTGTCGCGGTACGCGAGCGTGCCGGCCAGCCTGGTCGAGCGCCTGCGGTCTGAATGGCATTCGGGCGCCACGCTGTCCTGGCCCGCGCCCGGTGGTGCCGTGCACGCCTATCGCGACGGCCTTTACTGGGCCGCCGAATCGGCCGCCCCGCCGCCTGCATCGATGCTGAACCTGAGTCGCCCCGGCCTGCATCCTCAGCCGGCCTGGCAGGGCGCATGGCTCGTCGAGCCGGCCTCGCCCGGCATCGCGGTGGGGCGACTCGCCCAACTGACCCAGCGCGCTCGCGCCGGCGGTGAGCAATTCCAACGGGCCCCGGCCTCCGTGCAGCGTGCCCTCAAGAAGGCCTGCCAGGAAGCCGGCCTGCCGCCGTGGCGGCGCGGCGGGCCTCTGCTTTTTGACGCGCAGCAGCGCCTCATTGCCGTCGCCGGGCTTGGCATGGACGCCCGTGCCTTCGCCGATCAAGATGAGCCGAAGCTGTCCTTGCGCTGGCTGGAGGACGCAGCCTTGCCGCAGAGCGAAGGCGAGGGCGGGACTGCCGCATAAAATCGGGGGTTTGCGAGCATCCGTCCCGGCAGCTCACTCTTCCAGCCTTCGCTCAAACACATGGCTCTGATCGTCCACAAGTACGGCGGCACCTCGATGGGGTCCACCGATCGCATCCGCAACGTGGCCAAGCGCGTCGCCAAATGGGTGCGCGCCGGCCACCAACTGGTGGTCGTGCCCTCGGCGATGAGCGGTGAAACCAACCGCCTGCTCGGTCTGGCCAAGGAGCTGTCGCCCACCAGCGTGACGCCAGCCGTGATGCGCGAGATGGACGCCATCGCCGCCACCGGCGAGCAGGTCTCCGTCGGCCTGCTGGCCATTGCGCTGCAGGCCGAAGGGCTGGAAGCGGTCAGCTATGCCGGCTGGCAGGTGCCGGTGGCCACCGACTCGTCCTTCACCAAGGCCCGCATCGAGAGCATCGACGATGTCCGCGTGCGTGCTGATCTGGCCGCTGGGAAGGTGGTTGTCATCACCGGCTTCCAGGGCATCGACCCGGAAGGCCACATCACGACGCTGGGCCGCGGTGGTTCCGACACGTCGGCCGTGGCGATTGCTGCGGCGATGAAGGCTGCCGAATGTCTGATCTACACSGACGTGGACGGCGTCTACACSACCGACCCGCGCGTGGTGCCCGAGGCGCGGCGCCTGAGCACCATCACGTTCGAGGAAATGCTGGAGATGGCCTCGCTCGGCTCCAAGATCCTGCAGATCCGCTCCGTGGAGTTCGCGGGCAAGTACCGCGTGCCGCTGCGCGTGCTGTCCAGCTTCACACCCTGGGACATCGACATCACTGAAGAGGCGGCCTCCGGCACGCTGATCACTTTCGAACAAGAGGATGACAACATGGAACAAGCCGTCGTTTCGGGCATTGCCTTCAACCGTGACGAGGCCAAGGTGACGCTGCTCGGCGTGCCCGACAAGCCCGGCATCGCCTTCCAGATCCTGGGACCCGTGGCCGAGGCCAACATCGACATCGACGTCATCATCCAGAACGTCTCCCACGACGGCAAGACCGACTTCTCCTTCACCGTGCACCGCAACGACTACGCGCGCACGATGGAGCTGCTGCAGAACACGGTCGGCCCGGCCACCAACGCCAGCAAGGTCGTGGGCGACCCCAAGATCTGCAAGGTCTCCATCGTTGGTATCGGCATGCGCTCGCATGTCGGCGTGGCCAGCAAGATGTTCCGTGCGCTGAGTGAAGAGGGCATCAACATCCAGATGATCTCGACCAGCGAGATCAAGACCAGCGTCGTCATCGACGAGAAGTACATGGAGCTGGCCGTGCGCGCATTGCACAAGGCCTTCGACCTCGATCAGGAAGCCGCTACCGCGGCCTGATTTCTGTCTGAGATTGCTCCGCACTGGTATAGAATGCGGGGCTGTGCTGGAGACGTGACCGAGTGGCCGAAGGTGCTCCCCTGCTAAGGGAGTATTTGCGCTAAAACGCGAATCGAGGGTTCGAATCCCTCCGTCTCCTCCAAACACATCAAAGCCCGTCCTCGTGACGGGCTTTGTCTTTTCGGCGTTCCAACAGGCGCTTTTGGGCGATTCGTCACGAATTGATCGTTTTGAGTCCAAATTTGCCAAATCTCCCGTTTATTCGGTTATTTATGATCGGCACGTGGCGGTCAAGACAATAAATCGGGTGAGGCAGGGCTGCGCTACCCTGCTGGTGCTTGCCGGGGCGTTGCTGGCCGCTGCGGCCGCGCGCGCCGTGCAGCCCATCACTCATGCTCTGCCGGTGTCGCCGACCACCGTCCGGCTTTTCGTGCCCGTCATGGCCGGCGGTGAGGCCGACGGCTCGGCGCGCAATTTCGTCCAGAGCGCGGCACGCGTTGGCGGCGTGGGCTTCGAGATCGTCCATCTGACGGCTGAATCGGGCGCCGCAGCGGGGCGGGCTGTCAGGCAAGCCGCGCCCGATGGCCTGACGCTGTTGCTGGCCCGGGTGGGCAGCATTGCCATCCTGCCGGCGCTGTCGCCGCGCACGGCCGC
The DNA here is from genome assembly GCF_054049335.1 of Roseateles sp. P5_E1. NCBI lineage: Bacteria > Pseudomonadati > Pseudomonadota > Betaproteobacteria > Burkholderiales > Sphaerotilaceae > Roseateles > Roseateles sp. P5_E1. The sequence continues at coordinate 38,017 of NZ_JBFUMN010000045.1, read as the reverse complement.
GCCATTGAGTGACTTCACGGTGTTGGCCGTGCTCGACCAGGCGCCGCTCATCTGCGCCGTTCGCAGCGGCACGCCCATTGTGTCCATGCGCGAGTTGCTGGCAGCCATCGCCACGACGCCAGGGCAGCTGCGCTACAGCACGGGCGGTGCCGGCACCCTGCAAAACCTGGCCGTGCGCTATCTGCTGGCACTGAACGGCCTGCCCGCGGACGCGGCCAAGCCTCTGCATTTCGGCCAGGACTCGCTGGCCACCCAGGCCCTGCTCAACGGCGAGGTGGATTTCAGCTGCAACAGCGCGCGCAGCATCGTGCCGGCAGTGCAATCGGGCGCGCTCCGCGGCTTGATGACGACCGCCCACGGGCGGCTGAGGTCGCTGCCACAGCTGCAGAACGCCGCCGAGCTCGGCCTGCGCGATATGCAGCAATTGCAGGGCTGGTCGGCCCTGCTCGGGCCGGCGGGCATGCCGGTCGAGGCCGTTCTGCGCTGGCGCGCACTGCTCGACAAGGTCGCCGCCGATCCGGAATGGCAGGCCGGCACCGAAGCGCTGAGCGCGTCGGCGCGCATCCACGCAGTCAAGGACCCGACGCAGTACTTGCGCCAGCAGGGGCAGTTCTACGAGCGCCTCGTGACGACGCTGGAGGCCCGGCCATGAGCCTGGGCAGTCCGTCGCGCCGTCGACTCTGGCCCTGGATCGTGGACGCGGCGCTGGTCGTGCTCATCTTGGTGATGGGCCTGGCAGGCAGCGTGGGCGCCTACCGCTCGCTGGCGCTGAAGGCTGCGGGCCAGCAGCGCGAGCTGTTGAACGCGATGGGGCAGAGCGTCGTCGGCGCCTTTGATCTGCAATTGGTGAGGGTGGTGGAGACGCTGCAGGCGGCCAGCCGGATGTTGTCGGCCCAACCGGGGCTGACGCGCGCTCAATTCGCGCGCTATGGCGCCGGCCTGGTCACCGAATCCTCGGCCCTGACCTTGCTGGAGTGGCAGCCCGTCGTGCCGCATGCGCAGCTGGCTGAGTTCGAGAGGCAGGCGAATCTGGAGCAACCGGGCTATCGCGTCGTCGAGCCGGCGCCGCAATACCAGGGCGATGGGCTCATCGCCGCGCGCGAGCGCGACATGCATGTGCCGGTGCGCTATTCCTGGCCCGAGAACGGCTCCGCCGTTGGTGTGGACATGGCCTTCGACCCGCGCCGCATGCGCTCCAAGCTGCTCGCCCGCGATGCCGGCGTGCCCATCGCGTCCGAGACATTTCCGTTGATCCGGCTTGGCCAGCAGGCGGCCGCCATCAGCGGCTTCGCGGTGTCCGCGCCGGTCTACCGGATCACGCAGCCGGCGGGCGTCGAGGCGCGTCGCCGCGAGCTGACGGGCTTCCTGGCCGGCGTCATCGAGCTGCCGACGCTGATGGCCGAGGCGGCGCTGCGGGCCGACGCCAATGGCCTGGATGTCTTCGTCTTCGACCAGGAGGAGAAGCACCGGCTCATCTATTCATCGGCCGGCAGTGAACCCTTCCAGTCCGACGAGCGCGACACGGCGCTGAGCATCGACGTGGGCGGGCGCCCCTGGCAACTGGTGCTCAGGCCCCGGCCCGGCGTGCTGGCTGGGGAAGGTGACAGGACACCGCTACTGGTCCTGGCCACAGGCAGCCTGGCAAGCCTGCTCGTCGCGTTGGCGGTGGCGCGCAGCCTCGTCGTCAGGCGCCGCCTGGAGCGGACCGAGGCCGACCTGGCCGAGGATCGCCAGCGCATGGCCAATGTGCTGGACGGCACGGCGGCCGGCACCTGGGACTGGCATATCGACACCGGCCGGCTCGACATCAACGAGCGTTGGGCCCGGATGCTGGGCCGCAGCCGCGCCGAACTCGAACCTGTGACGAGCACGACCTGGGAAAGACTCTGCCATCCCGGCGACCTCATCGAGTCCAACCTGGCGATGAAGCGCCATTTCAGCGGTGCGGACGAGCGCTACACCGCCGAGTTCCGCATGCGCCATGCCGATGGCCACTGGGTCTGGGTGCAGAGCAACGGCAGCGTCTTCGAGCGTGACGCCCAGGGGCGCCCGCTGCGATTGGCCGGCACGCACATGGACATCTCCCGCCGCAAGGCTGACGAGCAGCGGCTGTATGACGATGCCCGCGCCCTGGAGGCGGCAAACCGCCAGTTGCGCGACCTGGCCATCGTCGACGCCCTGACCGGCGCCTTCAACCGGCGTCATTTCAATGATGTCTGCCTGGCCGCCCTGGCCGGCGCCCAGCGCGGCCAGGCCGTGGCCTTGTGCATGCTCGACGTGGATCATTTCAAGGCCTACAACGACCGCTACGGCCACCAGGCCGGCGATGCCGTCCTCAAGGCCCTGGCGCAGACGCTCAAGGACTCCCTCAAGCGCTCGACCGATGCGCTGTTCCGCCTGGGCGGCGAGGAGTTCGGCGTGATCTTCTCGGCCACGTCGGCCGAGACGGCCGAGCATTTCGTCAGCCAGCTCAGCGCTGCCCTGCACGCCCTGGCTCTGCCTCACGAGGGCAGCCCTCAGCGCGTTGTGACCGCCAGCTTCGGCCTGGCCTGGTGGGCCGCGCCGAGCTCCAACCTGACGCCGGAGGCCATGTACGCCGCGGCCGACGACGCCTTGTACGAAGCCAAGCGCTGCGGCCGCGATCAGATCGTCATTCGCTGCTTCCTGGCCGGCGAAGGCGAAACCCGAACGTCAGAGCCGATGGCGCTGAGCGACCGTCAGGCGTAGCGCGTCGCGCGGCCCTCGCGCACGAAGGCCCAGAGCTCCAGCCCCAGGCCGCGCGCCGTCGCAATGGCCAGACTGCTGGGGGCCGACATGCAGGCCAGCAAGCCGACGCCGGCCATCGCCGTCTTGTGCACGAGCTCGAAGCTGGCCCGGCTGGACATCAGCACGAAGCCTTCACGCGGATCGGTATCGCGACGGGCGAGGGCGCCGGTCAGCTTGTCGAGTGCGTTATGGCGGCCGATATCCTCGCGCACCAGCAGCAGTTCACCGCTGGGCAGGCACCACGCCGCACCGTGCAGACCACCGCAGCGCGCATTCAGCACCTGCGCGGCGGGCAGGGCGGCCAGGGCCCGGTCCAGCGCCTGCGGGGCCAGCGTTGGCGCGCTGACGGCGGCGGGTTGCAGCGCGCCAAGCAGGGCCAGGCTTTCGACGCCGCACAGGCCGCAGCCGGTGCGGCCTGCCAGGGTGCGCCGGCGCACCTTCAGGCGCTGCTCGCAGGCGGCGGTCACCGTCAGGGCCAGTTCGATGCCTTCGGGCCGGGTCTCGATCTCGACGTCCAGCAGTTCGCGCCGCGACGTGAACCAACCTTCCGCGAGGCCGAAGCCGAGGGCGAAGTCCTCCAGATCGGCCGGCGTGGCCAGCATGACGGCCTGCGAGATGTCGTTGACCGTCAGCGCCACGGGCACCTCGGCGGCGACCTCTTCGTCAGTCGCCGTATTCAGGGGTTTCAATGTCCGCAGCGCGGCCTCGGTTTGCATGGCGGCGATGATAGAAGCCTCGTTTTGCTGGAGCCACCGTGTACCTGCCCGCCCATTTCAAGTCTGCCGACCTCGACCATGCATTGCGCCTGATCGCCGAGCATCCGCTGGCCTTGCTGATCGGGCCGGATGCGCAGGGCGAGAGCTTCGGCAGCCATCTGCCGCTGGTCGTCGTGCCGCAGCAGGACGGCCTTGTGCTGGAAGGCCATATGGCACGCGCCAATCCGCACTGGGGTTGGCTGTCACAGCAGAAGAGCCTGCTGGCCGTCTTCAGCGGCCCGAGCGCCTACATCAGCCCGAGCCACTATGACGCGGTGCAGAACGTGCCGACCTGGAACTATGCGGCCCTGCATGCCTATGGCGACATCGAGTTGATCGACGGCCAGGTCGACAAGGATGGGCTGCTGAAGCGGCTGATCGGCCGCTTCGAGCCCGAGTACGCCGAGCAGTGGCGTGGCCTCAACGAGGACTACCAGCGCAAGCTGCTGGGTGCCATCGTCGGCTTTCGCATCCGCGTGACGCGCTGGGAACTCAAGCTCAAGATGAGCCAGAACCGCGCGGCGGTGGAACGCCAGCGCATTCGCGAGGCGCTCGCGGCCTCCGAGCGGGCCGAAGAACGCGCTACGGCTGAATGGATGACGCGATTGGAGGCCTAGACAGGGACCTCTTCGCCCAGCGCCCGGCGCAGCGCCATCGCGGCATGCGGCGCCCGCTCCTTGGCACCGCTGATGAAGTAGACGAAGACATCGCGCGGCGCCGTGCTCGCCGTGGGTACGGGTGCGATGCGCGGCACGCCCTCGGGCTCGCCGCCCTCGCTCCAGATGCGCGCCGACCCGGCCAGTTGCGGGAAGACCTCGGGCTTGCAGCCCAGCGCCTCTTCCGAGTGCGTGCGCATGATGCGCGTGTAGACGAAGTCGCCCGTCGGCTCGGCAATCGGCGGGTAGTCGTCGGACTCGGTGAACACCGTCGCGGCCTTGTACTGGCGGGCCAGCGCGAGGTATTCGGGGCACTGGAAGCTGGCATGGCGCACGTCCAGTGCATGGCGCAGCTTCAGGCCATCGACTTGAGCAGGCAGCAGTTCCAGGAAGGCCGTCAGATCGCCAGCGTCGAAGCGGTGCGTCGGCGCCAACTGCCAGACGATGGGGCCGAGCTTGTCGCCGAGTTCGGCGATGCCGCTGTCGATGAAGCGCTTGATGGAGTCCGCCCCGTCGGCCAGCACGCGGCGCTGGGTCGCGAAGCGGATGGCCTTGAGCGAGAACATGAAGCCGGCGGGTGCCGTATCGCGCCACTTGGCGAAGGTGGCGGGCTTCTGCGCGCCGTAGTAGGTGCTGTTGATCTCGATGGCCGTGAGGCGTTGGCTCGCATATTCCAGCTCACGGGCCTGCGGCCAGCCCTTGGGATAGAAGTTGTCGCGCCAGGGCTCGAAATTCCAGCCGCCGATACCGACCCTGATGGTTCCGTTGCTCACGCCGACTCCTGGCTGATGGCTGTATGAAAAAACAGTCTATCGGCCAGGGTGCTTGCATTGCAAGAGGGCTTACATGCCCGCGTAGTTCGGCCCGCCGCCGCCCTCGGGCGTGACCCAGACGATGTTCTGCGTCGGGTCCTTGATGTCGCAGGTCTTGCAGTGCACGCAGTTCTGCGCGTTGATCTGCAGCCGCTCGCCGCCGCCGGCCTCATTGGGCACGAACTCGTAGACGCCTGCCGGGCAGTAGCGGCTCTCGGGGCCTGCGTACTTGGCGAGGTTGACCTGCACCGGCACCGAGTTGTTCTTCAGCGTCAGGTGGGCGGGCTGGTTTTCCTCGTGGTTGGTGTTGGAGATGAACACCGATGAGAGGCGGTCGAAGGTCAGCTTGCCATCGGGCTTGGGGTAGCTGATGGGCTTGCATTCGGCGGCCGGGCGCAGCGACTGGTGATCGCCCTTGTGGTTGTGCAGCGTCCAAGGTGGGTTGTTGATGCCGAGCTTGGGCAGCAGCCACTGCTCGATGCCCGTCATCAGCTGGCCGGTCGTCTTGCCCTTCTTGAACCAGAGCTTGAAGTTGCGCGTCTGCTGCAGTTCCTCGTTCAGCCAGCTCTTCTCGAAGGCTTCGGGGTACGCGGCGAGCTCGTCCTGGGCGCGGCCGGCGTCCAGCGCGGGTGCCAACGCCTCGGCGGCCAGCATGCCGCTCTTGATGGCTGCGTGGCTGCCCTTGATGCGCGCGGCATTCAGGTAGCCGGCATCGCAGCCGATCAGGCAGCCGCCCGGGAACACCGTCTTGGGCAGGGCCTGCGGCGTGCCGTTGTTGATGGCGCGGGCGCCATAGCCGATGCGCTTGCCGCCTTCGATGTGGGCGCGGATGGCCGGATGGGCCTTCCAGCGCTGCATCTCTTCAAACGGGCTCATGAAGGGGTTGTCGTAGTCCAGGCCGATGACGAAGCCCAGCGTGACCTTGTTGTTTTCCAGGTGGTAGAGGAAGCCGCCGCCGAAGGTGTCGCCCTCCATCGGCCAGCCGGCCGTGTGCACGACCTTGCCGGGTTGGGCCTTGTCCGCCGGAACCTCCCACAGCTCCTTCACGCCGATGGCGTAGGTCTGCGTGTCCTTGCCTTCGGTCAACTTGAACTTCTCAAGCAGTTGCTTGCCCAGATGGCCGCGCGCGCCTTCGGCAAACACCGTGTACTTGCCGAGCAGTTCCATGCCGAGCTGGAAGTGGTCGGTCGGCTCGCCGTCCTTGCCCAGGCCCATATTGCCGGTGGCCACGCCCTTCACACGGCCCTGTTCGTCGTACAGCACCTCGGCGGCGGCGAAGCCCGGGAAGATCTCGATGCCCAGGCCTTCCGCCTGCTGCGCCATCCACTTGACGACGTCGGACAGGCTGATGACGTAGCAGCCGTGGTTGTGGAAATTGCGAGGCACGAGCCAGTCGGGCGTGCGCTGGCTGCCCGTCTCGGACAGAAACAGCACGTCGTCGCCGGACACGGCCTGGTTCAGCGGCGCGCCGAGTTCCTTCCAGTTCGGGAACAGCTCCTCCATCGCACGCGGGTCCATCACGGCGCCCGACAGGATGTGGGCGCCAGGCTCAGAGCCCTTCTCCAGCACGACGATGTTGGCATCGGGCTTGAGCTGCTTCAGGCGGATGGCCGTGGCCAGGCCGGCCGGGCCGCCACCGACGATGACCACGTCGTATTCCATGGACTCGCGAGGGCCGAACTGGGCGAGGATCTCTTCGGACGTCATGCAGGTTCTCCGTCAGCTTTTGAATTGCGCGCGATTCTAGAGAGGCTGGATTGCGAATCGAACGATCGTGCTTTTTTAGGTTGGGCGGTCTAGACCGGTAGGATGGACGCAACCCACTCGGAAGGCAGTCCCATGAGTTACTCCATCAATCTCGAAGGCCGCGTGGCCTTGATCACCGGTGCGTCCAGCGGCCTGGGCGCGCAATTCGCCAGGACCCTGTCCCAGGCCGGTGCCTGCGTCGTGCTGGCGGGCCGGCGAGTCGAGCGGCTGAAGGACCTGCGCGCCGAAATCGAGGGCAATGGCGGTGACGCCCATGTGGTGCAGCTGGACGTGACCGACGTGGCCAGCATCAAGAGCGCGGTGGCCCACGCCGAGACCGAAGTCGGCACGCTGGACATCCTGATCAACAACTCCGGCGTGTCCACGACGCAGCGCCTCACCGACGTCACCGAGAACGACTACGACTACGTGATGGACACCAACACGCGCGGCGCCTTTTTCGTCGCGCAGGAGGTGGGCAAGCGCATGCTGGCCCGCGCGCGCGGCTCGGCGCCGGGCACCTTCATCGGTGGGCGCATCGTCAACGTCGCGTCCATGGCCGGCCTGCGTGTGCTGGGCCAGATTGGCGTCTATGCGATGAGCAAGGCCGCGGTCATCCACATGACGCGAGCGATGGCGCTGGAGTGGGGCCGCTACGGCATCAACGTGAACGCCATCTGCCCGGGCTATATCRACACCGAGATCAACCACCACCACTGGGGCACCGAGCAGGGCAAGAAGCTGGTCGACATGCTGCCCAGGAAGCGCGTCGGCCAGCCGAAGGATCTGGATACGTCACTGCTGATGTTGTGCGCCACCGAAAGCCATTTCATCAACGGTGCAGTGATCCAGGCCGACGACGGCTTCGGAGTTTGATGTTGAAGCGAGACCTGACCCCGCTGGAGGCCCGCGTCCTCGCCGTTCTTGTCGAGAAGGAAAGCACCGTACCGGACAGCTATCCGCTGTCGGCCAACGCGCTGACTGCCGGCTGCAACCAGAAGACCGCGCGCGACCCGGTGATGGACGTCAGCGAAGCCGAGGTGCTGGCCACCGTGGAAGAGCTGAAGGCGCTGCACCTCGTCAATACGGTCAGCGGTAGCCGCGTCGTGCGCTATGAGCACAACTTCGCGCGCGGCATGGGCGTGCCGGGTGCAGCGATGGCGCTGCTGACCCAGCTGATGCTGCGCGGCCCGCAGACGGCGGCCGAACTGCGCCAGAACACCGAGAGGCTGCACCGCTTTGCCGATGTGTCGTCGGTGGAGGGCTTTCTGGAGGAGCTGTCTGAGCGCGAGCAGCCGATGGCCGTCAAGCTACCCCGGGCACCGGGTGCCCGTGAGGCACGCTGGGCCCACTTGCTGTGCGGCCCGGTCGCGTCCGTAGAGCAAGCGGCGGCCTTCGCTCAACCGCGCGATGAAGAGATCGCCTTGCTGCGCGCCGAGGTCGCCGCGCTGCGCAGCCTCGTCAACCGCATCGCCGCTGACCTCGGCATCACGCCGTGAGGTATCTCGTCCCTGTCGACAAGAAGCTCACCTATGAGGTGCGCATTCCCATGCGCTGGGGCGACATGGATGCGATGGGCCACATCAACAACACGCTGTATTTCCGCTACCTGGAGATCGCGCGTGTGGACTGGCTGACGCAGATCGGCGCCGCGCCCAATCCGGGCGGGCAGGGGCCGGTCATCGTCAACGCCTTCTGCAACTTCTATCGCCAGCTTAAATGCCCGGGCGAGGTGCTGGCCAGGCACTACGTCAGCGACGCGGGCCGCACCAGCTTCGAGACCTGGATCACGCTGGAGCGCGCCGACGAACCCGGCGTCATCCGCGCCGAGGGCGGCGCGACGACGCTGTGGTTCGACGCCCAGACCGACAAGGCCATTGCCCTGCCGGACTGGGTGAGAAACCTCGTCACCTGAAGGCGTACTTCAAGCTGGCGTAGATGTAGCGCCCGCGCGAGTCGGTGTAGCTCGGGTCGTAGCCGGACAGGAAGAACCAGGCCTGCTGCGAGAACGGCGGCGCCTTGTTGAGCATGTTCTGCACGCCGACGCGCAGGGTGGTCGACTTGCTGGCCTCCCAGCCGGCCGACATGTTCCACAGCGAATAGGCCGACACCTTGCGGTCGGGCTTGCCGATGATGTGCTGGTCGTTGTAGCCCTGCAGATAGCTGTTGGACAACGTCATAGACACGGGGCCAGTTTCCCAATCCAGGCTGACCGTGTGGCGCCAGCGCTGCACGACGCCGTCGTTGATGAAGACGCCCAGGTTGCTGACAAAGGGGTCGCCGTCGCCGGTCTGCTGCTGCGACTTCAGCGTCAGCGTGCCGTTGATGCGCAGGCCGAACTGCCCGAAGCCGGTCTTCAGGCCGCTCAGGTTCACGCCAAGGTCCAGGCCGGAGATGCGCTGCTTGCCGCGGTTCTCCTTGAAGAGGTCGACGGCCTCGATGGCGTCGTCTTCATCGCGGTGGACCAGGCTGCCGTACTTGGCCAGGTTGCCCAGGATGACGTCCACGCCCAGCGTGCTGATCAGGTTGGTCTTCTCGATGTTCCAGTAGTCGGCATTGAGGCTGACACCGCGCCGGGGTTCGAAGACGATGCCCAGCGAATACTGGCGCGACTTCTCGGGCTTGAGCTTGGCATTGCTGAAGTTGCGCGTGACCCAGATGTCCGAGCAGTCGGTGGGCGTATTGGTGGGGTCGGCTGCCAGGCAGACCGGGTCCACCAGCGTGGCCGAATTGCCTTCGGTGACGGGGCGGTACAGGTCCGACAGGCTGGGCGCGCGGAAGCCCTTGCCGATGGAGGCGCGCAGCAGCAGCTCCGGCATCGGCACGTATTTCAGGCCCAGCTTGGGGCTGGCTGCGCCGCCGCTGACCTGGTAGTGCTCATAGCGCAGCGCGGCCGACAGCTCCAGCTGCTTGGTGATGGGCGCGCTGAGCTCGCCGAACACGGCACCGACCTTGCGCGACTTGCCGAAGTCGGAGTCGGGGCCTTGCGTGGTCTCGCCGAGGATGAGGTCCTGCTTGAGCGCGTCGGACTGGTGGTAGTTCTGCTTCTCGCGCCGGTACTCGCCGCCGATGGCCACGGCCAGGTCGCCGCCCGCCAGCTTCGTCAGCGCCTTGGAGGCCTTGAAGTCCAGGCTGTCCATGTTGCCGGTGGCGTGGCGCACCTCGCCGCGGATCTGCGACTTCTCATACAGCGCCAGGCCGGCGGCGCTGGAGGGGCCAAAGGCATTCAGCGTGCCGTTCGCGAAGCCGTCCAGGATCATCTGCTCGTTCAGGTAGCCCTGGAAGTCCCGGTCGGAGACCTTGCTGGTGCTGTGGTTCAGTGCCCACTCATAGTCCCAGCCGCTCACCAGGCCGGTCATGCCGGCCACGACCCGCTGGGTGGTCGACACCAGCTCACTGGTGCGCAGGCCGGCTTCGGACAGGCGGGTGCGCACGGTGATGATGCGTTCCTCGTCGTCGGCGTCCAGGCTGTTCAGCGCGCTGCCTGCAAAGGCCGGCACGCGCGAAACGTCCATGTCGGCGTCCACGCGGTTGGGCGTGCCGGTGTAGAGGGTGCGAGCCCTTGCCAGCGACACCTCGGCAAAGGCCTGGTGGCCGCCACCGAGGTTGAAGATGCCGCGGCCGAAGATGCTGCTTTTCTTCGACTTCGGATACAGCTCGATATCGCGCATGTAGTCAAAGGTGCAACCGTCCGCGCCACCAATGCCGTCAGGCAGGTAGAGGCTGGCGGGCGGGTTGCAGCCCGCGGCGGCGGCCGGGTTGACGGTCTTGGAGTCGATGACCGTGCTGCCGTTGCTGCTGTAGCCCTCGCCGATCAGCGTGTCGCGCTGGTAGTTGGACAGCCGGATATTGCCGGGGAAGCTCGCGCTGGACAGCAGGTCTGGCAGCCGGCCCGGGATGTCCAGGTCCTTGATGAACTGGCGCTTGGAGGCGTTCAGGCTGCTGGTCTTCTGCACGTCCAGTACACCGAAGACATTGAAGCCGTCGCGACCGAAGTCGCCGAAGCCACCGGCCACGGTCGCCGAGCGCTTGGCCGCGCCGTGGCCTTCGGTGGTGCTGCCGGCCAATGCGTTGATTTCGATGCCGGAGAAGTCCTTGCGGGTGATGAWGTTGAYSACGCCGSCGATGGCGTCCGAGCCGTACAGYGMCGAGGCGCCGTCGAGCAGGATCTCGACGCGCTGGATGGCGGCGGCCGGGATGCTGTTCAGGTCCACGCCGGCCGCGTCGCCGGGCGAGGCGAAGTTGGCCACGCGCCGGCCGTTCAGCAGCACGAGGGTGGACGACACGCCCAGGCCGCGCAGGTTGGCGGCGTTGAAGCCCATCTGGTCCCGGAAGCCGCCATAGGCCACGCTGCCGCCGTCGGTCAGGTTGTTGGCGCTGGCGCTGATGCGGGCGATCAGCTCGGCGGCCGTCGTCACGCCGGCCTTGTCGATTTCGCCCCGCGTGATGACCTGCACCGGCAGCGCTGTCTCGCCCTCGATGCGCTTGATCGCCGTGCCGGTGATCTCGACGCGCTCCAGCGTCGACTGGGCCTGGGCAGCGCAGCTCAGCGCAAGCAGGGCCGCTGCAGCAGCAGTGACGGCAATGCGGGAAGGGCAGGGGGTTTTCATGGGCGGCTCTCCGTGGTTCGGGCGAGTCTAGGCACGGCGGCGCTAGCTGCCGGGCTCCAAGCCGGCGATTCGTCTCGTGCGCGCCACGCCCTCGTCGTTCGAATTAGGGGCGAACGGTCATCGGCGCTCTGTCATCATGCGCGGTCTGACCAAGGAGGGGTGTGGGCATGAGGGCATGGATCTGGGCCGGTGTGGCGGCAATGGCGGCAGCCATGGGCGTACAGGCGGCTCCGCCGGCGACGGCACCGGCGGCGAGCGCGCCGCAAGGCTTCAGGCTGCTGCGTCCGTCGGCGCCGGCCTCGGCATCGGCACCACGCGCTGCGGCACCGGCGCCCGCCAAGGCCGCGTCGGCCGTTCAAGCCGGTCCGGCACAGGCCTCAGGGGCGCTGCAGCCGCTGCCCGAGTCCGAGCCCGCCATCCGCGGCTATGCCGTGCCTATCGGCGGCGCGCTGAAGGCCGACAACGAAGAGGTCTGGCAACGCATCGTTCAACTGGCCGGCGGCAAGGGCGCGCGCTTCGTCGTTTTCGGCACAGCCAGTGAGGATCCCGAGGCCAGCGCCAAGCAGATCGTGGATCTGCTGCAGCGCCGAGGCGCCGTGGCCGAGGCCTTGCCGGTGGCRCCCAAGTTCCTGTGGGTGGACCTGAGCAAGGTCGTGCGCGACCCGGCCCTGATCGCCAAGGTCAAGGCCGCCAAGGGCATTTTCTTCACGGGCGGCGTGCAGGAGCGCATCGTCGATGTGCTGCAGCCCGGTGGCCAGAGCACGCCCATGCTGGAGGCGATCTGGGACGTCTACCGCAAGGGCGGCGTCATCGCCGGCACTTCCGCCGGTGCGGCCATCATGAGCACCGTGATGTTCCGTGACCCGCCCAGCAACATCAACATCCTCAAGGGCCGCTTTTCGGATGGCAAGCAGATCGACCGTGGGCTGGGCTTCGTCGGCCCTCATCTGTTCGTCGACCAGCATTTCCTCAAGCGCGGCCGCTTCGGCCGCATGATCCCGCTGATGATGGCCAAGGGCTACAAGCTCGGCCTGGGCGTGGACGAGAACACCGCCGCCATCATCCGCGGTGACGAGATCGAGGTCATCGGCGACCGCGGCTGTCTGGTCGTGGACCTCACCGAGGCCAAGAGCGATCCCTCGCTGGGCGCTTTCAACGTGCAGGGCGCCCGCCTGTCCTACCTCGAGCACGGCGACCGCTACCACCTGCGCGCGCGCTCGGCGACGCCGTCGGCGCCCAAGCTGCGCGGCGAGTTGCACGACGCCGAGTCGCCCAACTTCAAGCCGAGCTACATCGACGATGTCTTCCACCTCGACATGATGGGCGACTCGACCATCTCCAACGCGATGACACGCCTCATCGACAGCGTGCGCAAGGAGGTCAAGGGCCTGGCCTTCGACGTGCTGCCGCGCACCAACGACCCGCTGGCCGAGCTCGGCTTCCTGTTCCGCCTCTACAAGGGCTCGGACTCGCTGGGTTGGAGCACCGAGGAATTCGGCGGCGAACAGTTCACGGTCACCAACCTCTACCTCGACATCAGCCCCGTGCGCCTGCCGATGCCGCTGTATGGCGGCTGGTCAGGGCCGCCCAAGCCTGCGGCCAGCCTGCCCGCCACGAGCGTTCCCGCAGCGTCGGCGCCCTCGGGCCAGTGAATCGGCAGCCGGTTGCAGCGCTTGGTCACAAGCGTTGCTTTTCCTCGGGCCTGACCCGCTGTTGGATTGCGCGGGAGCCTGCCAAGATGTCGGGCTCGTGAACTGCGCCAGCCCGGCACCCATCTTGCCCAGCCACTCCCCCGTCGGCACCGTCATCGTCATCGGCGGCGCGCTCAAAGCTGACAGCGACGCCGTCTGGCAGCGCATCGTCGACGAGGCCGGGGGCGCCGGTGCGTCCATCGCCGTCTTCCCGACCGCGGCCTATGAGCCCGAGCGCGTTGCGGCCCAGATCGCCGCCGCGCTGGAGCGCTGCGGCGCGCACGCCGAGATCATTCCCGTCGCCCCCAATCTCGAAGCGGGTGATCTGCAGGGAACGCTGCACGATACGGCCTTGATCGCCCGCGTCGCTGCCTGCCGCGCCGTCTTCTTCTCCGGTGGCGCCCAGGAGCTCATCGTCGACACGCTGCAGCCGGGCGGCGAGCCCACGGCCATGCTGGCGGCCATCCGCCAGGTCTTCGAGCGTGGCGGCGTCATCGCTGGCACCAGTGCCGGTGCCGCAGTCATGAGCCGCATGATGTTCCGCGATGCGATGGACAGCCTGGCCGTTCTCAAGGGCCAGTGGCGGGCGGGCCTGGAATACGACCGGGGCCTGGCCTTCCTCGGCCCCGACCTGCTGATCGACCAGCATTTCCTCAAGCGCGGCCGCATCGGCCGCATGCTGCCAGCCCTGCAGTCCCTGGGCTGCCGCCTGGGCCTCGGTGTGGACGAGAACGCGGCCGTCGTCATCAAGGGCGGGCAACTCGAGGTCATCGGCGGCAGCGGTGCCGTCCTGGTCGACCTTGGCGACGCGACGCGCGACGCCGCGCTGCCGGCCTTCAACCTGCAGGGCGTGCGCCTGTCCTACCTCGACCATGGCGACCGCCACGACCTGGCCAGCGGCGAGACGACGCCGGCGCCGCACAAGCAGCGCGAGCCCCGCATCGACCCTGGCGCCCCGGGCTTCAAGCCGCGTCTGCAGTCCGACCGGTTCTTCCTCGACATCCTCGGCGACGGCTGCATCCTCGGCGCGCTGACGCAGCTGCTGGACGGCCCCGAGCCCGAGGTGGGCGGCCTCGCTTACCGCGCCCGTCCGCACGCCGACGATCCGGCGCCCGACGTGGGCTTCGAGTTCCGGCTGCGCCGTGCCCCTGGCTTCGTGGGCTGGCGCAGTGCCGTCCGCGGCGGCGGCGAGGACTACACGGTGCTGCAGGCCCGACTGGATGTCATCCCCGTGCGGGTCGCCAAGCCACTGTTCACACCCCTCGCCGCCGAGGGGCAGCCCGTGGTCGAATCGGCGTTGGCGAGCCGGCCCGGCTCGAAGGAGAGTGGTGATGGCGACGGTCAGCGGTGAGTTCACGGTGGGGATGACGGCCCAGGCTGCCGAGGCGGCAAGTCCGGCCCTCGGCCGCATGGTGCTGGACAAGCAATATCGCGGCGCCATCGAGGCCCGTGGCGCCGGCCAGATGCTGGCCACGCACGGCAGCATCGCCGGCTCGGCGGCCTATGTGGCGCTGGAGACCGTGACCGGCAGCCTGGAGGGCCGCGAGGGTAGCTTCGCCCTCGTGCATCACGGCCTGATGGAGCGCGGCACGCCCAGCCTCGCCATCACCGTTGTGCCAGACTCCGGCACCGGTGCACTGGCCGGCCTGGTGGGCCGCATGAACATCCGCGTTGAAGGCCACCAGCATTTCTACGATTTCGATTTCACGCTGCCTTAAGCTTGAAACCTGGCCTGAAGCAAGGAGACACCATGAAGAAGATCCTGCCCCTCATCACGCTGCTGCTGATTGCTGGCGCCGCCCAGGCTACCGACGTCGGTGTGTCCATCCAGGTCGGCCAGCCCGGCTTCTACGGCCGCATCGACATCGGCCAGACGGCGCCGCCGCCCGTCGTGCTGCGCGAGCCCGTCTGGGTACAGCGGCGGCCGGTGCATGTCGAGCCCGTTTATATGCGCATCCCGCCCGGCCACCAGAAGCACTGGGACAAGCACTGCGCCAAGTACAACGCCTGCGGCATGCCGGTCTACTTCGTCCGCGAGGACTGGTACCAGGAGCGCTACGAGCGGCGGGGCGACGATAACGACCAGGGCAAAGGCCATGGCAAGGGCCATGGCAAGCACAAGGGCAAGGACCGCGACTGACGTGGCGGGCGCCGGCCGCGACACAATTGCGGCCATGGCTGATACCGATCTCCGCGATACCCGACCCGAAGGCTTTCTGCGCGTCAGCGCCGCGCTCACCGCCCTGGCCCATCCCCACCGGCCGCTGTGGCTGGACGTTGCGGCCCGCACCGCCCAGGAGGCCGCCGACGCCCTGGGCGTGACCCTGGGCCAGATCGCCAAGTCCGTCGTCTTCCGGCGCAAGGCCGATGACGCGGCCGTTCTCGTCATCACCTCGGGCGACAGGCGTGTCGACGAGGCCAAGCTCAAGCCCCACACGGGCGCTCTGGGCCGCGCCGACGCCGACTTCGTCAAGGCGCGCACCGGCTTCTCCATCGGTGGCGTGTCACCGGCCGGCTTCGCACCCAGTGATGGCGCGGCACCCCCTCAACTCTTCATCGACCGCGAGCTGTTCCGCTTCGACATCATCTGGGCCGCGGCCGGGCATCCGAATGGCGTGTTCAAGCTGACGCCCGGCGAGCTGGAGAAGCTGACGGGCGCGCCCGTCATCGACGTTGTCCAGGCATGAAAGCCGTCGCCGCGTCGCCGTGCGTGAACGTCTGCCAGATGGACGCGGCCAGCGGCTGGTGCCGCGGCTGCGGGCGCAGCATCAATGAGATTGCCGGCTGGGGCGGAGCGCCCGAGACCGTGCAGCGCCACATCCTCGACCAGTTGCCCGAGAGGCGCGTCGAAATGCATCGYCACGGCCTTTGGCTGGGGCCCTGGCCCCACASCGAGGAACAGGACCGATGAAGCAGCTSACCTTCTATTTCGACCCCATCTCGCCCTACGCGGCCCTGGGCTTCGAGGCCCTGCCCGAAGCGCTGGCGGGCCACAGCGTCGAGGTCGTCTACCGGCCCATCCTGTTCGCGGCGCTGCTGCAGGCCCTGGGCCAGAAGGGCCCGGCCGAGATCGAGGCCAAGCGGCGCTGGACCTTCCGCCAGGTGGCCTGGCTGGCGCATGCCCACGGCCTCGTGCTGGATCCGCCGGCCCAGCATCCCTTCAACCCCTTGCCGCTGCTGCGGCTGGCCTGGGCCTGTACGGCGCCGCAAGGGCAGCCGGGCGACACGCCGGGGCGCTGGGTCGTCGAGCAGCTGTTTCATCACGTCTGGCGTGGCGCCGGTGCCGACGCCAGTGACGCCGCCCGCATCGCCGCGCTGACCGAACGCCTTGCGCCCGCGCAGGATCCGGCCGGCGAGCCCGTCAAGCAGCGCCTGCGCAGCGAGACCGAGGCGGCACTGGCCCTGGGCGTCTTCGGCGTGCCGACCGTCGAGTTCGAAGGCCGGCTGTTCTGGGGCCAGGATGCGCTGCCGATGCTGCGTGCTGCGCTGGACGGCGACCCCTGGTTTCGCAGCGGCATTTGGGAATCAGCGGCCCAGGCCCGGCCCGGCATCACCCGGAAACACTGAGCGCGGACCAAGAACAAGCCCTGCGGCTTGTTCGACGCCTCGCGAAGGACTGCCTGCATGCAGGCCGGCAGACATGATTCAAAACGTCTCAGGATTTACCCGCGAGGGTCATCTGATCTCGCATTGAGAAATGCTGACTGCGGGTTCCTGCGGAGTTTGTCAGCCTCGATTCAGACTGGCGTCAGAACACGGTCAGAGGCGGTGTGAATAGTCGCGGTGAGGGAAGCCTGTGGGGCGGCCCGACAACTGATGGAGACATATCAATGGCAACTGCGACTTCGACGGCCGCGACGCCGATGACCAAAGAGGAGAAGAAGGTCATCTTCGCCTCCTCGCTGGGCACGGTGTTCGAGTGGTACGACTTCTACCTTTACGGTTCGCTGGCGGCCGTCATCGCCAAGCAGTTCTTTGCCGGCCTGGATCCCAGCGCGGCCTTCATCGCCTCGCTGATGGCCTTTGCCGCCGGCTTCATCGTGCGCCCCTTCGGCGCGCTGGTGTTCGGCCGCCTCGGCGACATGATCGGCCGCAAGTACACCTTCCTGGTCACCATCCTGATCATGGGCMTSTCGACCTTCATCGTCGGCGTGYTGCCCACCTACGCGACCATCGGCGCCGCGGCCCCGGTCATCCTGGTCGGCCTGCGTCTGCTGCAGGGCCTGGCCCTCGGCGGTGAGTACGGCGGTGCCGCCACCTACGTGGCCGAGCATGCCCCTCACGGCAAGCGTGGCGCCTACACCTCGTGGATCCAGACGACGGCGACGCTGGGCTTGTTCCTGTCGCTGATGGTCATCCTCGGCGTGAAGAACTCGATGTCGGACAAGGACTTCGGCGAATGGGGCTGGCGCATTCCCTTCATCGTGTCGATCCTGCTGCTGGGCGTTTCGGTGTGGATTCGCCTGTCGATGAACGAATCGCCCGCCTTCCAGAAGATGAAGGCGGAGGGCAAGACCTCCAAGGCACCGCTGTCCGAATCCTTCGGCCAGTGGAAGAACCTGAAGATCGTGCTGCTGGCGCTCTTCGGCCTGGTGGCCGGCCAGGGCGTGGTCTGGTATTCGGGCCAGTTCTACGCGCTGTTCTTCCTGACGTCGGTGCTCAAGGTGGACCTCACCTCGGCCAACATCTGGATCGCCATCTCGCTGCTGCTGGGCACGCCCTTCTTCGTCATCTTCGGCACGCTGTCGGACAAGATCGGCCGCAAGCCCATCATCATGGCCGGCCTGCTGCTCGCCGCGCTGACCTACTTCCCGCTGTTCAAGGCCCTGACCGCTGCGGCCAACCCCGACCTCGCCAAGGCCCAGGAGACCGCCAAGGTCACGCTGACCACCAACATGGCCAGTTGCTCCTTCCAGGGCAGCCCGCTGGCACGCGAGGTGGACTTCACCAGCGCCTGCGACATTGCCAAGCGTGCTCTGGCCCAGTCGTCGGCCAGCTCCGAGACCATCGAGGCTCCCGCAGGTGCACCAACGGTCGTGAAGGTCGGCGAAAAGGAAATCGCCGTCCCGACCGCCACCAAGCTGACCGAGCACAAGTTCGACGAAGCCAGTACCAAGGCCATCGCCGGCTTCAAGAAGGAGCTGGGCGAAGCGATGAAGGCTGCCGGCTATCCGGCCAAGGCCGACATGGCCAAGGCCAATGTGCCGATGGTCATTGCCATCCTGTTCGTGCTGGTGCTGTACGTGACCATGGTCTACGGCCCGATCGCGGCCATGCTGGTGGAGATGTTCCCGACCCGCATCCGCTACACCTCGATGAGCCTGCCGTACCACATCGGCAACGGCTGGTTCGGCGGCATGCTGCCCTCCATCACCTTCGCGATGGTGGCGCAGAACGGCAACATCTATCACGGCCTCTGGTACCCCATCATCATCGCGGCGGCGACCTTCGTCATCGGCGTGCTGTTCGTGCGCGAGACCAAGGACGTGGACATCTACGCCCGCGACTGATCATGTTTTTCCCGGGGAGTTCCCGGGATGTCTACACGAGGCCGGCTTCATGCCGGCCTTTTTCGTTCTGGCTAGCCCTGCTTGTCGATGGCAGTCTGCCCTGCGACGATGCCGCTGATGCCCAAGTCCAAAGACCCTTCTGACAGCAGCGCCGGTGAGCAACGCCGGCTGCAGATGGTCGACATCGCCCGCCTGGCCGGCGTGTCGGTGTCCACCGTGTCACGGGCCTTGAACGGCAGCGAGCTCGTCAACGCCGAGACGCGCCAGCGCGTCGCCGAACTGGCGCGCTCGCTGAACTACTCGATCAACTTCGGCGCGCGCAACCTGCGCCTGCAGGAGAACAAGACGGTGGCCGTCGTCGTGCCCTACGACGCCAAGTCCCGCCAGCACATCTCCGACCCCTTCTTCCTGTCCATCGTCGGCTCCATCGCCGACGCGCTGACCGACCGCGGCTACGACGTGCTGCTGTCGCGCGTCGACGCCGAGCGGCTGGACCTGGCCTCGCACTGGTTCGACTCCGGCAAGGCCATTGGCGTCGTCCTCATCGGCCAATGGCGCCACCACGACCAGCTCAACGACATGGCCGCGCGCAAGCTCCCGCTGGTCGTCTGGGGCGGCGAGATGCCGCAGCAGCTCTACTGCAGCGTGGGTGGCGACAACGTGCTGGGCGGCACGCTGGCCGCGCGTCATCTGCTGCAACTGGGCCGGCGCCGCATCGCCTTCGTGGGCGACGCCAATCTGCCCGAGGTCTGGCTGCGCCGCCAGGGCTACGCCCAGGCGCTGCGTGAGGCGGGCCTGGACGTCGACCCCGCGCTGGAGCTGGCCGCGCCCTTCGAGCCCGGCGTGGCGACCGAAGTGCTGCGCGAGTTCTGTTCTGCACAGCGTGGCTTCGACGGCGTCGTCTGCTGCAGCGACGTGCTGGCGCTGCTGACCATCCAGGCCTTGCGCGCCGTGGGCCGCAGCGTGCCGGGCGATGTGGCTGTCATCGGCTACGACGACATGCCGTTGGCCGCCTACTGCGACCCGCCGCTGACCACCGTCCACCAACCGGTGGCCGAAGCGGGTGCTGAGCTGGTGGAAGCACTGCTGGGCCAGCTGCGTGGCGAACGCGCCGGGCCGCGCACGATGCCGGTCTACCTGACGCTGCGCGAGAGCGCTCCCCACGCCTGACGGCAGCACCCTGACCGCGCGGCCCGCGCCGCCCGGTCAGCGCAGCTGTGGGCCGAAGCACGGCTGCCTATCGTTTTCATTCGGTCAAATATCAGTACCAATGATGTTTGTCGAATACGTGTTTCTACTGAAATGCAATCGATTGCAAAACAAACGACGGCGACGCAGAATGGCGGCACGGATCGGCGCTCGACAGGGCGGCCAAGCCGCTTCGCCCCGCAGAGGGCGCTCAAACACCGACACCAGGAGACTCCATGCCCAGCCCCCATCCGACCGCCGCGCGGTCCAGCCGCCGCCCGTCTCTGCAACCCCTGTCCGCCGCCGTGGCCCTGGCGCTGTTGAGCGTGGCCGCGCAAGGCCAACAGGTCGCCGCTACCGCCGCTGAATCGGCCGATGGACTCAAGCTCGACGCCGTCGTCGTCACTGGCACTTCGACGGCCAAGTCCAAGATGCGCTCCAGCGTGGCCATCTCGACCATCGAGAGCGAAGGCGTCGCGGCCGTCACCGCCGCCAGTGCGACGGACCTGCTGCGCGGCGTGCCCGGCATCCGCGCCGAGGCCAGCGGCGGTGAGTCCAACGCCAACGTCGCCGTGCGCGGCATCCCGGTCTCGGCGGGCGGCGCGCGCTACATCCAGTTCCAGGAGGACGGGCTGCCCGTGCTGCAGTTCGGCGACATCGCCTTCGCCACGCCCGACACCTGGATGCGCGCCGACGCCGGCTTCGAGCGCCTGGAGGTCGTGCGCGGCGGTTCGGCCGCGCTGCTGGCCACCGGTGCGCCCGGCGGCATCATCAACTTCATCGGCAAGACCGGCCTGGAGCCCGGTGGCAGCCTGCAGCTGACCAAGGGCCTGGACTTCGACCAGACCCGCGTCGACTTCGGCTACGGCGGTCGCCTGGCGGCCAAAACGCGCTTTTTCATCGGCGGCTTCTACCGCGTGGGCGACGGCGGCCGCAAGGGTGCCGACGGCACCGAGAACGGCGGTCAGGTGCGCGCCAACGTCACCTTCGAACTGGAGGGCAAGAGCTATGTGCGCTTCAGCGTCAAGCACCTGGACGACCACAGCCCGACCTTCATGCCCACGCCGGTGAAGTACGTGAACGGCAGCATCCAGGAGATTCCCGGCCTGGACCCGCGCCGCGCCGCCTTCTACGACGTCGCCTGGCCGCTGGACAGCACGCTGACCAACACCAACAGCCGCGCCACCAGCAACATCCGCGATGGCCTTTCGGCCAAGAGTGATGCCTTTGGCGCCGAGATGGACCTCGACGCTGGCGGGGGCTTCCGCCTGCAGAACAAGTTCTCGTGGAGCCGCAACTCGGGCCGCTTCATCGGCATCTTCCCGGGCGACGACGTGGCCGCCGCGCCGGCCGGCACCACCCTGGCCACCGGCCCCGATGCCGGCGCGGCCTTCACGGGCAACAAGTTCACCGCCGTCGTCTTCAACACCAAGGTCGACAACGCCGGCCTGATGGCCAACGACCTGAAGTTCTCGCGTGACTTTGACCTCGGCGCGGGCACCAAGTTCAGCGCCGTGGCAGGGCTCTACACCTCGGTGCAGAAGCTGGACCTGACGTGGAACTTCAACCAGTACTCGCTGTCGGCCAGCCAGGACGGCGCCCGCGTGCTGAACGTGCCTGGCGTCGTCAACGGCTCGCCGGGGTTTGGCGGCTGCTGCAGCAACACACAGGACAGCAAGTACACGACCAACGCGCCCTACGTGGTGCTGAACTACGAGGCCGGCCCGCTGTCGGCCGACATCGGTGTGCGCCGCGACAACCAGAAGGCCAGCGGCGCCTACTACCAGTCCAACGCCGGCGTCAGCTACGACCTGACCAAGCCCAACGCCATTGATTACGACTTCGGCCACACCTCGTATTCGCTGGGTGGCAACTATGCGCTGAGCAAGGATCTGTCCGTCTTCGCCCGCTATTCCGACGGCGCTGCCTACAACGCCGACCGCATCACCTTCTTCAACAACCCCAACCTCGTCAACGGCAAGAGCCCGACCATCCCGACCAACAAGGTCAAGCAGGCGGAAGCCGGCGTGAAGATCCGCGGCGGTGGCATGAGCCTGTTCGCCACGCTCTTCCACGCCAAGACCGACGAGGTCAACGTCGACGTGACGACCAACCCCATCGTTGCCAAGGCCAACAGCTACCGCAGCAATGGCCTGGAGCTGGAAGGCTCGGCCCGTTTCGGCGTCGTCAGCGTGCTGGGCGGCCTGACTTACACCGACGCGAAGCAGGCCGACGGCCGGGCTCCCAAGCGCCAGGCCAAGGTCGTCTACCAGCTCACGCCCACGGTCAACCTCAACGATGCACTGAGCTTCGGCGTCAGCATCGTCGGCACGTCCAAGAGCCTGGACGATGGCCCCACCGGTGCGCTGACCATCACGCTGCCGGCCTACACCGTCGTCAACGCGTTTGCCAGCTACGCGCTCACCGACCGCGCGACGCTCTCGCTGGCGGCCAACAACCTCTTCAACGAGCTGGCCTACACCGAGAGCAACGACGGCCGCGGCGCCGCGCGTGCCTACACGGGCCGCACCGTGAAGGCCTCGCTGCGCTACAGCTTCTGAGCGCGATGAGTCCCATCCTGGTACTGGGCGAGGCCCTCGTGGACGAGTTCCACGACGGCCCGGTCGCCGGGGGCGCGCCCTTCAACGTGGCGCGCTCGCTGGCCGCGTTGGATGTGCCGCTGCGCTTCGTCAGTCGCGTCGGTGCCGATGATGCGGCCGGCCGCCTCGTGCTGGAAAGTGCAGCGCGCTACGGCCTCGCCATCGACGGCATCCAGCGCGATACGACCCGTGCGACTGGACGCGTCAGCGTGCATGAGGATGCGGGCGGCGGCCACCGCTTCGAGATCCATACCGACGCGGCCTGGGACCACCTCGAAGCGCCGGCCGTGGGTGACGCCGGCATCGTCTACTTCGGCAGCCTGGCCCAGCGCCACGCCGTCTCGCGTGCAGCCATCCGCGCCACGGTCAAGCGCATGGCCGGCCCGCGTCTGCTGGATCTCAATCTGCGCCCCGGCACCGACACGCCCGAACTGGCCGCTGAAGTGTTGATGCTGGCCGACTGGGTCAAGCTCAACGAGGACGAACTCGGCTGCCTGCTCACCTGGTTCGAGCCCACGCTGCCGGCGCTGATGGCCCGCTTTGCGCTGCAAGGCCTGGTGCTGACGCGCGGCGCCGCCGGCTACGTGCTGCACGGCGAGCACGGCCGCGTGCTGGCGACAGGCGAGGGCGTGGCCCAGCCGGCTTTCGTCGACAGCGTCGGCGCCGGCGACGGCTTCACGGCGGTGTTGCTGGCCGGGCTGGCGCTGGGTCGTGACCTGGGTGCGACCCTGCACCTGGCCAACCGTTACGCCGCGATGATCTGCGGCGTGCGCGGTCCGCTGCCGCCAGACCCGGCAGCGCTGGCCCCCTGGCGCGAGGCCTTGCACGCGCTGCCGGCCGAGGAATGAGATGAACAAGCCCCACCTGTCGCCGCATTTGTCGTTCACGCAGATCGTGAACATGAACATCGGCTTCCTCGGCATCCAGTTCAGCTTCGGCCTGCAGCAGGCCAACATGAGCCCGATCTACCAGATGCTGGGCGCTGACGGCAAGAGCCTGCCCTACCTCTGGCTGGCAGGCCCTATCACCGGCCTGCTGGTGCAGCCCGTCATTGGCGCCATGAGCGACCGCACGACCCACCGCCTGGGCCGGCGCACGCCTTATTTCCTCATCGGCGCGCTGATCTGCTCGCTGGGCCTGCTGGCCATGCCCTTCAGCCCTGCGCTGTGGTTCGCGGCCGGCCTGCTGTGGATCCTGGACGCCGCCAACAACGTGACGATGGAGCCCTACCGCGCCTACGTCAGCGACCGGCTTCGCGAAGAGCAGCACGCCAGCGGCTTTCTCACGCAGGCCTCGTTCACCGGCCTGGCGCAGACGCTGGCCTATCTGACGCCCAGCCTGCTGGTCTTCTTCGGCATGAACAAGGACGCCTTGGGCGCCAACGGCATCCCGGTCGTCACGACGCTGGCCTTCGTCATCGGCGCGCTGCTGTCGTTCACGACGGTGTGGTGGTCGGTGCGCCGGGTGCCGGAGCTGCCATTGCCGGCTGAAGAGATCGCCCGCCTGCGTGCGCTGCCCCATGGCCTGGGCGCGACGCTCACCGAGATATGGGCCGCGCTGCGCGGCATGCCCGCCACGATGCGGCGGCTGTGGTGGATGGCGCTGTTCCAGTGGTACGGAATGATGTGCTACTGGATCTACATCGTGCCGACGCTGGCCGCGACGGTCTTCGGCACGGACGACCCGCACAGCGCCGGCTTTCGCGACGCGGCGTTGCTCAACGGACAGGTCGGCGGCTTCTACAACGCCGTCGCCTTCGTTGCCGCCTTCGCGATGGTGCCGTTCACCAAACGACTTGGCGCGAAATGGGTCCATGCCTTCGCACTCGCCTGTGCGGCCGCCGGCATGTGGGCGCTGCCCGGCATCCATGACAAGACCTGGCTCTTCCTGCCCATGGTCGGCATTGGCCTCGCCTGGGGTTCCATCATGGGCAACCCCTATGTGCTGCTGGCCGGCAGCATCCCGCCCGAGCGCGCCGGTGTCTACATGGGCATCTTCAACATGTTCATCGTCATCCCCATGCTGATCCAGGCGGTGACCCTGCCCTTGTTCTACGACAGCCTGCTGGGCGGCCGGCCCGAGAACGTCATCCGCCTCGCCGGCGTGCTGCTGGCGCTCGCCGCGCTGTGCGTGCTGGCGGTCAAAAGTCCCAAGTCCCCATGAAGAACCAAGTCCAGCTCATCACCTATGTCGACCGCCTCGGCGGCGAGCGCGACGGCGCCGACCTGGCACGGCTGCGCAAGCTGCTCTGTGAGCCGGGCTCGCCGCTGCACGGCGTGTTCGGTGGCGTGCACCTGCTGCCGTTCTTCCATGCCATCGATGGCGCCGACGCCGGCTTCGACCCCATCGACCACACGCAGGTTGACCCGCGCCTGGGCAACTGGGATGACATCAAGGCGCTGACCAAGGATCTGGACGTGATGGCCGACGTCATCGTCAACCACATGTCCAGCGAGTCGCCGCAGTTCCTCGACTACGCCGAGAAGGGCGAGGTCTCGGCCTACGCGGGCCTGTTCCTGACGCTGGACGCCGTCTTCCCGGAGGGCGCCAGCGAGCGAGACCTGCTGGCCGTCTACCGCCCCCGCCCCGGCCTGCCGCTTACCTATGCCACGCTGAAGAACGGTGAGCGCCGCATCCTGTGGACGACCTTCACTGCCGCGCAGGTGGACATCGCCGTGCGCCACCCCCAGGGCCGCGCCTACCTCGCTGGCATCCTGCGCACCTTTGCCAGCAACGGCATTCGCATGGTGCGGCTGGACGCCGTCGGCTACGCCATCAAGAAGGCCGGCGGCAGCTGCTTCATGATGGCCGAGACCTTCGACTTCATCGCCGAGTTCGCGGGCGAAGCGAGGGCGCTGGGCATCGAGGTGCTCGTCGAGATCCACGCCTATCACCAGCGCCAGATCGAGATCGCTGCCAGGGTCGACTGGGTCTACGACTTCGCGCTGCCGCCACTGGTGCTGCACGCCTTCAACTTCCACACCGCCGCCGCGCTGAAGCGCTGGATCGACATCCGCCCGACCAACGCGCTGACCGTGCTCGACACCCACGACGGCATCGGCATCATCGACATCGGTGCCGACGCGAGCGACCGCGCGGCCCACCCCGGCCTCGTGCCGCCCGCGGAGCTGGACGCGCTGGTGGAGCGCATCCACGCGGCCAGCGGCGGCGAGAGTCGGCGCGCCACCGGGGCCGCGGCCAGCAATCTCGACCTCTACCAGGTCAACTGCAGCTTCTTCGACGCGATGGGCCGCAACGAGACGGCCTATCTGCTGGCCCGTGCCATCCAGTTCTTCCTGCCCGGCGTGCCGCAGGTCTATTACGTCGGCCTGCTGGCCGGCCACAACGACATGGCCCTGCTGGCACGCACGCAGGTCGGCCGCGACATCAACCGCCATCACTACAGCGAAGGTGAGATCGCGCGCGACTGCGAACGCCCCGTGGTGCGCCGGCTCATCGAGTTGATCAGGCTGCGCAACCAGCACCCGGCGTTCTGCGGCGAGTTCCGCGTCGAGCCCAGTGGCGACGACGAGTTGCACCTGCGCTGGCAGCAGCACGGCGAGTGGGCGGCGCTGCGCGTCAACTTTCGCGACCTCACCCACGAGTTGAGCTACAGCGGCGAGGGCGGTCGCCGGGAGACCTTCGCCTTCAGTTGAGCGTCAGCCTCGGCCGCCAGAATGCGCCGCAGTACAAACCTGTGGAGACCCGAGCATGTGGAAGTTGATCGTCGGCTTTATCGCTTTTGCCGCGCTGGCGCTTTTCATCCTGACCAAGAGCGGCGGCAACATCGACCTGAGCGGTGAGAAGCATGACGTGACGGGTGGACACGAGCCTGCCGCTTCTGCAGCGGCTTCGGCCGCCGTCGCCGCTGCGGTCGAGGCGGCGTCCGCCCCGGCCTCTGGCGCGTCGCAGTAAGCCTATGCCGGCTCGCCGCTGGCGCGTTGCGGTGCGTTGAGCGGCAGCCGCATCAGCATCTGCGTGCCTTCGCCCGGCGAGGAGCGCACCTCGATCTGGCCGCCCAGCACATTGGTCACGATGCTGTGCACGATGTGCATGCCCAGACCCGAGCCGCCGGTGCCCAGCTTGGTGGTGAAGAAGGGGTCGAAGATGCGCCGCCGCACGGACTCGTCCATGCCGCGGCCATCGTCCGTCACGCTGAGCTCGACCTGCTCTTCGTCCAGCGCCGCGCAATAGACCTTGACGTGCCCCTGTGCCGCGCTGTCGAAGCCGTGCAGCAGCGCGTTCATCAGCAGATTGGTCAGCACCTGGCCGAGCGCGCCGGGATAGCTGTTCATCACCAGGCCATGGCAGAGCTCGGTGTCGATGACGAAGGGCGTGTGCTTGAAGCTGGGCTCGACCATGACGAGCACGTCCTCGACGACCTTGGCCAGGTCGAAGTCGCGCCTGAGGTCGGCCGTCTGGTCGATGGCCACCTGCTTGAAGTCGCGCACCAGGTCGGCGGCCTTCTGCACGTTGCGCTGCAGGATGTCCTGGCCGCGCCGCGTGTCGCGCGCCAGTTCCTCCAGTGTGCTGCGGCGCATCTGCACGCTGCCCGACAGCATGGCCTCGAGCTGCTTGTAGCGGTCGTCCAGGGCCGACACCACGGTCAGTGCATTGCCCAGCGGCGTGTTCAGCTCATGGGCAACGCCCGCCACCAGGCGGCCTAGCGACGCGAGCTTCTCCGACTCGACCAGCTCGCGCTGCGCCTTCTGCAGCGTTTCCAGCGCCTCGGACAGTTCGGCATTGCTGGTCGTCAGCTCGGCCGTGCGCTGGGCCACGGTCTCTTCCAGGTTCACGTTGTGCTGGCGCAGCGCCTCGAAGGCCGACAGCAAGGCCTGGCGCATGCGCTCCATCGCCACGCCCACGCGTGCGATCTCGTCGGCGCCGGCCACACGCAAAGGCTGGTCCAACCGCCCGGCCGCCAGCGCCTCGGCTGAGCCGGTCAACTCGGTCATGGGCCGCATCACATAGCGCTGCAGCACCCACAGCATCAGTGCCAGCGACAGTGTCAGCGTCAGCATGCTGCGCCAGACCGTGCGCCAGACCTCGGCCTGCTTGGCCTGCAGCAGCGGCGCGGCGCTCATGCGAACGGTCAGCTTGGCGATCTCGCGGCCGTCGCGCTGGATGGGCCGGGTCTGGCTCAGCACCAGATCGCTGTCGCCCTGCTCGCCAGCGCGCTGCTGCGACAGGAAGGGGGCCGATGACGCCGGCTCGACGACCTGCACCGACACGAAGCGTGGATCGTCCATCTGCGCCTTGACCATGGGGTCAGCCAGGTCCGGCGAGACCTGCCAGACCGGCTCGGCCAGCGACAGGGCCATCACCTCGGTGGCGCGTGACAGGTCGCGCTTCAAGTCCTCCATCGCGGTGGCGCGGGTCTTCTGGCCGTCATAGAGCAACACGGCCGTTGTCGGCAGCAGCAGCCCCAGCAGCAGGGCCAGCACGACGGCGAAGGTCAGGGAACTGCGCTGCCAACCGTATGCAGGTGCGGGCGTGCGGGGCAAGGCGATAGGCGGCAAGGGGCTTTCCGGCATGGGCGGCGCGGAGACGAGCGCTGGCAGCGCGAACACGGCACCGAGGCGGCCAGAGTGTAGGCCCGCCAAAAGCGGTGCAAATGCGCATTCAGACCCGGTGGAGGGCGGGTTTTTCCTGGGGGAGAGGGGCTGCTGGGGGCGGGGGGGCTGGCCCCACAATCCGCGGCCATAAACGCGCCCCGGTGGCGCTTGTCCTGGAGAAAAACAGTGAAGCGTTGGGTTGGCCTGGCGGCCTTGTTCGCTGCCTGTATTGGTATGAATGGCGCATTCGCGCAAAGCACCCTGCGCATCGGCATGGTGGCGGGCTTTTCAGGGCCCGTGGCCGGCATCGTGCAGGAGAGCGCCGAGGGGGCGAAGCTGTACTTCGACTCGGTCAATGCGCAGGGCGGCATCAAGGGCCAGAACATCGAGCTCGTCACGCAGGACGACAAATACGACCCGGCGACCGCCGTGGCCGCTGCCAAGTCCCTGGCCAGCCAGGGTGTGCTGGCGCTGATGCTGAGCCGTGGCACCGGCCCGACCGAGGCTCTGCTGCCCGTGCTGAAGGAGAACAAGCTGCCGCTGATCGCGCCCGCCACTGGCGCCATCAGCCTGCGCGAGCCGGTCCAGCCCTGGGTCTACCACTTGCGCGCCAGCTACCAGAAGGAGGCCGAACGCGCGGTCAAGCACCTGGCCGGCATTGGCGTCAAGCGCATCACCATCGTGCAGGTCAACGACCCCTTCGGCAATGACGCCGGCAAGGGCGCCATCAAGGGCCTGGACGACATCAAGCTGCGCGCCATGTCCAACCTGCGCTTTGACCGCAACAAGCCCGATCTCGCACCGACGATGCAGGCCATCGCCAAGGCCGGCATCGAGGCCGTCGTGCTGATCGGGCCGGCCTATGCGGTTGTGGAGGGCGTGCAGGCGCTGCGCGCGGCCGGCTCCACGGCGCACGTGGCCACGCTGTCCAACAACGCCTCGGCCGATTTCGTGAAGGCGCTGGGCAATGACAGCCGTGGGGTCATCGTGACCCAGCTCTTCCCCTACGAGCGCTCGACGGCCAACCTGATGGTGCGGGAGGCGCTGAGCCTGGCCAAGTCCGCCGGCCGCAACGAGCTGACGCCGGCCCATGTTGAAGGCTTTGCCGCGGCGAAACTGATCGTCGAAGCCCTCAAGCGCACACCGGGCAAGGAGATCAGCCGCGACAGCCTGGCCAAGGCGCTGGACGGCGCCCGCATCGACCTGGGCGGTCTGCAGGTGCACTACTCCGAGAAGGAGCACAGCGGCCTGGAGTACACCGACGTGTCCATCGTGGGCGAGGACGGCAAGTTCAAGCGCTGAACTCGGCGCGCAGCACCCTCGACCGCGCGATGATGCGGGCCTGTCAAGGCGGCGCATGGCGATCGAGGAGCTGACATGGATCTGGGTTTGAAAGGCCACTGGGCGCTGGTCTGTGCGGCGAGCAAGGGCTTGGGCCGAGGCTGTGCCGAGGCGTTGGTGGGTGAGGGCGTCAACGTCGTCATCACGGCGCGCGGCGAAGCCGAGCTGCTGGCGACAGCTGATGCGCTGCGGGCCCTGAACCCTGACGCCGAGGTGCGCGCGGTGGCCGGCGACATTGCCACTCCCGAAGGCCGAGCAGCGGCGCTCGCGGCCTGCCCGCGGGTGGACATCCTCATCAACAACGCCGGCGGCCCGCCGCCCGGGGATTTCCGCGACTGGGGCCGCGAGCAGTGGATCGCCGCGCTGGACGCCAACATGCTGGCACCCATCGAGCTCATCAAGGCGACGGTGGACGCGATGGCGGCGCGCGGCTTCGGTCGCATCGTCAACATCACCTCGGGCGCGGTTAAAGCGCCCATCGACACGCTGGGTCTGTCCAACGGCGCGCGTTCCGGCCTGACGGGTTTCGTCGCCGGCGTGGCCCGCCAACCGCGCCTGGCCGGCGCCAACGTGACGATCAACAACCTGCTGCCGGGTGCCTTCGATACCGACCGGCTGAAGAAGGGCTTCGCCGCCGGCGCCGCCAAGGCGGGCGTCAGCGCGGATGAACTGGCGGCCAGGCGCCGCGCGGCCATTCCGGCGCGGCGCTTCGGCAACGCCGCCGAGTTCGGCGCCATCTGCGCCATGCTGTGCAGCGCCCAAGCCGCCTACCTGACGGGCCAGAACATCTTGCTCGACGGCGGCGGCTACCCGGGGACATTCTGATGAGGTGGCTCAAGCGCATCCTCCTTGCCCTGCTGGCCCTCATGCTGCTGCTCGCTCTGGCGCTGTGGCTGACGCTGCGTGGCAGCCTGGCCCAGCTCGACGGTGAACGTGCCATCGCCGCCCTGAGTGCGCCGGCCGAGTTGCAGCGCGACGCGCGCGGCTACCTGACCATCACGGCCGAGAACCGCCTGGACGTGGCCCGGGCCCTGGGCTTCGCACACGCTCAGGAGCGCTTCTTCCAGATGGACCTGATGCGCCGCAACGCGGCTGGCGAGCTGTCCGCGCTGGTGGGCGCGAAGGCGCTGCCGCTGGACAAGTCGCGCCGCCTGCATCGCTTCCGCCACCGTGCTGAAGCCGGCATCGCGGCCTTGGCCGCAGATGAGCGCGCGCTGCTGGACGCCTACGTGAGCGGCGTCAACGCTGGCCTGGCCGGCCTCGGCGCACGCCCGCCCGAATACCTGCTGCTGCGCCAGCAACCCCAGCCCTGGGTCGCGGCCGACACCGTCCTCGTCGCCTATGGCATGTACCTCGACCTGCAGGGCGCCCAGGGCCGCGACGACGTCGCCACGGGCTTGCTGCGCGAGGCCGTGCCGGACGACTGGTATGCCTTCCTGACTCAGCACAGCGCCGACTGGCAGGCCGCCATGGACGACAGCCGCGTGACTGCCGTGCCCCTGCCAGCGGGGCCGCTGCCGGCCGCATTGCGCGCTGCCAAGACGGCCTGCAGCGACTGCAGCCTGCGTGACGCCCGTGACATCGGCAGCAACAACTTCGCCGTCGCGGCCGCGCATGGCACCGGCGGGYGGGCCATCCTGGCCGACGACATGCACCTGGGCCTGCGCTCGCCCGGCACCTGGTTCAAGGCGCGCATGAAGTGGAAGGACGCGGCCGGCAGCCATGACGTGGCTGGGGTGACCCTGCCCGGCGCGCCGCTGCTGGTCGTCGGCAGCAATGGCCACGTGGCCTGSGGTTTCACGAACACGACCTCCGACTGGGCCGATGTCGTCGCGTTGAAGCTCAACGCGGCTGGCACGCACTACCTGGCTGGCGGCGCTGAGAAGCCGCTGCAACGTGCCGTCGAGCGCATCGAGATCGCGGGCGAGGCCCCGGTCGACCATGTCGTGCTGGAAAGCGAATGGGGCCCCGTCATGCCTCAAAAGGCAGCGAGCGGGCAGGCCTATGCGCTGCGCTGGGTGGCCCATGACCACGAGGGCATGAATTTGCGCCTGATGCACATGGAGACAGCCGCCAATGTCGACGAGGCCGTGCAACTGGCCGCGGGCGCCGGCATGCCGGCCCAGAACCTGCTGGTGGCCGACGCCGGCGGGCGCATCGCCTGGACCGTCATCGGCGCGATGCCCAAACGCGTCGGCGCCGAGGATATGGACCGCCCCCAGGACTGGAGCGACGGTCGCTCGCGCTGGCAGGGCTATCTTGGCGCGGCCGAGCAGCCGCGCATCGTCGACCCGGCCGACGGGCGGCTGTGGACGGCCAATTCGCGCATGGTCGGTGGCGAGGCGATGAAGCTGCTCGGCAACGGTGGCTGGGATCTCGGCGCCCGCGCCCAGCAGATCCGCGATGACCTGCGCGCCCAGGACAAGTTCGACGAGGCCGGCCTGCACGCCATCCAGCTCGACCACCGCGCGCTCTTCCATCAGCGCTGGCGCAAGCTGCTGCTGGAGCAGGTGCTGACGCCCGACTTCGTGGCCAACAACGGCCTGGCGGACTATCGCGCCGAGGTCGAGAAGGGCGCCGACGCAGCCCGCCCGGACGCGGTCGGTTATCTGCTCGTGCGCTCCTTCCGGTTGCAGGCGCTGAAAAACGTCTTCGACCCGCTGGCTGGCTTGCTGGAAGCGCAAGGCGCGAAGCTGTCCGACCTGAAACTGGTGCCCGAGACGCCCGGCTGGGCGCTGATCCAGGCGGCGCGGCCTGACACCCTTCCAGGCAGCTTCAAGACCTGGCCCGAGCTCCTGCAGCGCGCCGCGCTCGACAGCCGCAAGGAGCTGCTGAGCAAATACGGCAGCCTCGCCGCAGCCACCTGGGGCGCCGACAACCCCACCAGCGTGCGCCACCCGCTGAGCGTCGCCGTGCCGGCGCTCACAAGCTGGCTGGACCAGGCCTCCCAGGGCATGGCCGGCGACAGCCACATGCCACGCGTGCACAACCACGGCCATGGCCAGAGCGAGCGCATGGTGGTGTCGCCCGGCCATGAGGAAAGCGGCATCCTCGTCATCCCGGGTGGCCAGAGCGGCCACCCGATGTCGCCCTTCTACCGGGGCGACCATGCCGCCTGGCTGGCCGGCGAGGCCCTGCCTTTCCTGCCCGGCGAGACCGTGCACCGACTCGTGCTGCGCCCCTGATCCAGGCGACCCTATTCCCGCGGAATGGGGACGCCAGCCGAACCGCCCGCTGGGCACAATCCCTGTCACCCGATAACGAAGCGAGGATCACGATGAACAACAAGACGCTCAGCAGGGCCGTGCTGGCTTCTCTGGCTTTTGCCGCGGTGGCCGCGCAGGCCCAGGAGGCAGGCTCCAATGTCGAGAAGTGCCCCAAGAAGCTCGGCGTGCTGGCCGTGGCCGAGCCCCAGCACGGCTGGAACCACCTGTCGCACTACGGCCTTGGCTCCCCTGCATCGCTGCTGCGCATGATGGTGCAGCAGTCAGGCTGCTTTGACGTCGTCGAGCGCGGCGTGGCCATGCAGAACCTGCAGCAGGAGCGCAACCTCGCCGCCGCCGGCGAGATGCGCCAGGAATCCAACGTCGGCAAGGGCCAGATGCAGGCGGCCGACTTCGTCATGACGCCCAATGTGCTGGTGGCTGCCAGCAACACCGGCGGTGTCGGCGGCGCCATTGGTGGGCTGCTGGGCAACCGGCTGGGTGGCATTGGCGCCATCGCCGGCGGGTTGAAATTCAAGGAGGCCAGCACCAGCCTGCTGATCGCCGACGTGCGCTCCAGCATCCAGGTCGCTGCCGCTGAAGGCAAGGCCACCAAGACCGACTTCTCCATCGGCGGCTGGGGCTACGGCGGCGGCGCGCTGGGCGCCGCGGGCGGCTACACCAGCACGCCCGAAGGCAAGCTCATCGCTGCCAGCCTGCTCGACAACTACAACAAGATCGTGCTGGGCATCCGCGACCAGCAGAGCCTGATCCGCACCGGCAGCGCCGCCGGCGACGCGAATGCGGGCGCCTCCACGCAGGCGGGCGCACCCGTTCCGGCGGGCCAGATGCTCGTGGCCAAGATCTCCAACGTGAAGGCCTACGCCGCCCCGTCGCGCGACAGCAAGGTCGTCGCCACGCTGAACCGCAGCGATGAACTCGTTGCCACCGGCGAGGTCAAGGACGGCTTCGTCAAGGTCGACGCCGCCAACTTCAGCGGCTGGGTACAGCGCACCCTGGTGTCGCCGAGCGGTCGTTGATGAAGGTCGCTCTCGTCACCGGTGCTGGCTCCGGCATCGGCAGGGCCGTGGCCCGCGCTCTGGCCGCCGAGGGCTGGACGCTGGCGTTGATGGGTCGTCGCGAGGCGGCCCTGCGCGAGACCCTGCCGGATGCGCTGGCCCTGCAGACCGATGTCTGTGTCGAGGCCCAGGTCGACGCCGCCTTCGCGACGCTGCGCGAGCGCTTCGGCCGGCTGGACCTGCTGTTCAACAACGCCGGCATCTCCGCGCCGGCCGTGCCCATCGATGAGCTGACGGTGGCGCAATGGCGCGCAGTCGTCGACACCAACCTGACCGGCAGCTTCCTCTGCGCCCGCGCGGCCTTCGCGCTGATGAAGGCGCAGTCGCCGCGCGGCGGCCGCATCATCAACAACGGCTCCATCTCGGCCCACGCGCCGCGGCCGAACACGGTGCCCTACACGTCCACCAAGCACGCCATCACCGGCCTGACCAAGTCGCTGAGCCTGGACGGCCGCGCCTTCGACATTGCAGCCGGCCAGATCGACATCGGCAATGCCGCCACCGAGATGACCGAGAAGATGACGCGCGGCGTGCCCCAGGCCAACGGCTCCGTTGCAGTGGAGCCGCGCATGGACGTCGAGGATGTGGCCCGCGCCGTCGTCTACATGGCCGGCCTGCCGCTGTCGGCCAATGTGCAGACGATGACGGTGATGGCGACGAGCATGCCGTTTGTCGGGCGGGGCTGAGGGGTGACGATCGTCACGGCCCCAGCGGGCGCTCAGCGTTCAGAATAGGGGTCATGTCGCTGTTCCGTTTGCTGCTTCGCCTGCTGATGCTCGTCGTCGGCGCCTTTATCGGCCTGGGCCTCTTCCTGATCGCCGTGCTGGCCTTCCTGGCCTTCCTGCTCGTCAGCTTGCTGACCGGCCGCAAGCCGAATCTGCAGTTCCGTGTCAACAAGAACCCGTGGGCGCAGCGCCGCCAGCCGGCGGGAGAAGTGGTGGACGTCGAAGCGCGTGAAGTGCACGACGCCGCGCCACTATCGTTGCGCTCACCCGACCAGCGCTGAGCTATTTCAGTTCCACGGGTCCGTACCAGGTGCGGGCCGACGCACGGCTGTTATCGCTGTCGGTCATGACGGCCATCGACGTCAACGGGCCCGGCGCCTCGCCGAAGGCCAGGCGGAAGTCGGCGGCCAGGTCGCGCCGATGCTCGCGCCAGCGGCGCAGCTCGGCCGGGCCGGAGTCGACGACGATCTTGCGGATGCGGTCGCTGCGTGGGTTGATGACGACGGTGCCGACCGGCAGCTTGCTGTCCCAGACATACATCAGCGTCGCATAGGGCGGCAGCTCGCCGGTCAGGGCCTGCGCGAGTTCGAACTTCATGCGCGTGCGCAGCGGCAGTTTGTCGATGTCGCCGGCGAAGCCGAAGATGACGCGGGCGACGGCGTCCTCGTGGTCGATGTCCGAGACATTGGCACCCGGGATCAGGCTTTGCACCCACCACGAGAAGCTGACCTCGCCGACGTTGGGCGGCGCCGGCTCCAGCCGCTTGCGCCAGATGCTGGCCGAGCGGTCCGAAGCAGCTTCCAGCGCGGGGCGGCCGTCCTTCTCCGTCCAGCTGTACTGGGTGAGCTTCTTGCCGGGCAGGGCCAGCGGCTGCCAGCCTTCGGCGGCTGGAGGCGGGGCGACGGTCGTGGCGCAGCCGGCCAGCAAGGCCAGGGCGCTGAAGGCGAGTGCGCCGCGCATCACCAGGTCTTGCGCTGCAGCTCTTCGAGGATCTCGCCGTAGATGCGATAGCGGCTGGCGCTGATCAGCCCCGCTTGAACCGCCGCGCGCACGCCGCAGTCGGGCTCGTGGATGTGGCTGCAGTTGGCGAAGCGGCAGTTGGCGTGCTCGCGCAGGTCGGGCATGTAGCGCCACAGCTCGGCGGCGTCGATCTGGCGCAAGCCGAATTCCTGGAAGCCGGGCGAGTCGATCAGCGCCGTCGTGCGTGTCTCGTCGGTCCAGTACCACTGCGTCGTCGTCGTCGTGTGGCGGCCGGAGTTCAGCGCCTGCGAGATCTCGCCGATCTGGGCCTTGGCGTCTTTCACGAGCAGGTTGATCAGCGTGCTCTTGCCCGTGCCACTGGGGCCGAGGGCGAAGGTGCGTTGGCCGGCCAGCCAGGGGTCCAGCGTCGCGCGGGAGCCTTCGGGGTCGGCCTTCAGCGCGACCTCGAACATCTTCAGGCCCATGGCGCGATAAGGCGCCAGGCGCTCGCGGGCCGAATCGGTGCCCGGCAGGTCGGTCTTGTTCAGCGCGATGGCCATGCTGATGCCGGCGGACTCGGCGGCGATCAGGGAGCGCGTGAGCTGGCTCTCACTGAACACCGGCTCGACAGCGACGAGGACAAGCAGCTGGTCCAGGTTGGCTGCGAAGCTCTTGGTCTTCCACTCGTCCTGGCGGAACAGCAGATTGCGCCGAGGCTCGACGGCTTCGATGACTCCCTCATCGCCGGAATCGGCGAAGCGCACCTGGTCACCAACGACAGCCTCGCTCTTCTTGCCGCGCGGGTGGCAGACGAAACGCTTGCCCTCCGAGTCCTCGACGATGTAGTGGCGGCCATGGCCGCGCACGACAAGTCCCAGGTCCAGCGCCTGGAATTTACTCATGTACCGGTCGCTTCGGGCAAGGCGCTCACTTGTGCCGCACAGATCGCGTCATTCAAGGTCAGCCCGCCGCGCGAATGCGTCGTGAAGCTGACCGTGCAGGCGTCGTAGCCGACCAGCATCTCGGGGTGATGGTCCTGCGCATGGGCGATCTCGGCGACCGCGTCGACGAAGGCCATGGTCTGGTAAAAGTTCGCGAAGCCAAAGCGTCGGCCGATCAGCTTGTTCTCGGGGTCGGGCAGCCAGCCGGGCAGGGCGGCCAGCACGCGGTTGCGCGTGTCGGCATCCATCAGCGGGGCCTTGGGGTCACATTGGGCAAGCAGCAGATCGTTCATGAGAGGGGCCTCTTGAGGGCTCGGAGATCGGTGCGAGAGGGTCTGCGCGGGTGCAGGGCTAGGCGTGCGACGCCGCCTGGGCTCGTGCCCAGGCCAGGCGCGCAACGACGCCATGCGCCCGCGCAGACCCTCTCCCGAAGGGTTGGCACTCAAAAACCCGCGCGCGGCGTTGCGAAGCCTCGCTGGGGGCGACCCCAGCTTCGGCATCGCGCCTTGCTCGCGGGCTTTTGAGTGACAACGCATCCGACCTCCGAGCCCTCAAGAGGCCCCAAGCGCTGCAAGCCTCTCAGCGGCCGGTGGGTGGGAGTAGTAGAAGCGCGCGTAGACCGGGTCCGGCGTCAGCGTGCCGGCATTGTCCTCGTGCAGCTTGAGTAGGGCCGAGGACAGGTCGGCGCCACTGGCCTGGGCGCGGGCATAGGCGTCGGCCTGGAACTCGTCGCGGCGCGAGAAGTGGCTCGCCAGCGGCGTCACGAAGAAGCCGAACACCGGGCCGGCGAGCAGGAAGAGGATCAGCGCCAGCGCGTCATTGGGTGCGTCGAGATTCGGCGTCGCACCCAGGCCCAGGTAAAAGGCCGGCTGTTGCGCCAGCCAGCCCAGCAGCGCAAAGCCGGCCAGGCTCATAGCGAACATCAACACGATGCGCTTGGTGATGTGCTTGTGCTTGAAGTGGCCCAACTCATGGGCCAGCACGGCCTCCACCTCGCYGSCGTTGAGCTTGGTCAGCAGCGTGTCGAAGAAGACCACGCGCTTGGCCGGGCCGAAGCCGCTGAAATAGGCATTGCCGTGCGCCGAGCGTCGGCTGCCGTCCATGACGAACAAGCCCTTGGCCGCAAAGCCGCAACGCGCCATCAGCTTCTCGACGCGATCCTTCAGCGCCAAATCGGTCAGCGGCTCAAACTTGTTGAACAGCGGTGCGATGACGGTCGGGTAGATGACCATGATGAGCAGGTTGAAGCCCATCCACGCGCCCCAGGCCCACAGCCACCAGAGCGGGCCGGCCGCGCCCATCAGCCAAAGAATGAGGGCGACGATGGGCATGCCCATCAGCACCCCCACGGCGAGGCCCTTGGCCATGTCGGCGAAGAAGAGCTTGAGCGTCGTGCGGTTGAAGCCGAAGGCCTGCTCGATGCGGAAGGTGGACCACAGCTCCCAGGGCAGGTCCAGCAGCGACCCCGCCAGCACGAAGACGGCGACCAGGCCGAGCTGGTAGCCCATGCCTTGCCAAGCTTCGGGCAGCATGCGGCTGGCTTCCAGCGCCCAGCTGTTCAGAGCGTTCAGGCCGCCCAGCAACGTCCAACCGAGCAGCACGGCCGCATTGAAGGCCAGGGCCAGCAGGCCGAAGCGGGAGCGGGCGACCGTGTAGTCCGCCGCCTTCTGATGAGCCACCAGCGTCACGCTGCCTGCGAAGGCTGCCGGGACCTGGCCGCGATGGGCGGCGACATGGCGGATCTGGCGAGAGGACAGCCAGAACTTGACGAGGGTCGAGGCGGCGAGCGCGGCCGCAAAAGCAAGGGACAACAGCAGGGGAGACATAAGCCTCAAGTTTAGGCTGCGAGAATTCCGCATCTTCAGAGTGAGCCCAGCAT
>NZ_JBFUMN010000044.1:0-43396 GCF_054049335.1 Roseateles sp. P5_E1 | reverse complement strand
CCTCCGAGTTGAGGGCCAGCGGGTCGAAGGTGGAGTAGGTGTAGGCGCGGGTGAAGGTGCCCCAGGCGTGCGGCCAGCCGGCACCCATGTCAAGGTTGCCGATCGGCAGCACGGAGGTCATGCCCGAACGCAGGCCCGCCGTGCCCAGCGTGTTGAGCTTGGCGGTAGCGGCGGATGTGCCGTTGCGCTTGTTGATCTCCTTGGAGGTCTCGGAATAGGCCAGGCCGGCCTTCAGGTGACCGGTCCAGTCGCCGGCGAGGGCGTAGTCCCAGTCGGCGACGACGCGGCCCTGGTTGCTCTTGTCTGTCTCACGAGTCCAGCCGGTACCGATGCCGAAACCCTGGAAGTTGGCGGGGTCGGTGTAGCTGGTCGGCGAGGACAGCGACGGGTAGACGTGGTCGCTGCCGTAGTCGATGGTGGAGTCGACACCGAAGATCTGGCCGGACAGGGTGTCCTGGTAGCTCAGCGCCTTGCTGTTGTTGGTGCTCAGCTGGCCAGTCAGCACCAGTTTGTCGCTGACGCTCCAGCGGGCATTGGCGGCCACGTAGCCGAACTTGGTTTCGTCTTCGCTGTAGGTCGCTCCGCTGCTGTAGGACGTATTGCCGAAGGTGCCGGTCAGCAGGTTGGACGCGGGGTCGATCTTGACGTTCAGCGGAATGAAGCCGTTGTTGCCGCTCTGGCCCGCCGGCTTGGTGCGGTCGGTGGTACGGCTGTTGCGGATCAGCAGGCCGAAGTAGATCTCGTCGCGGGTGTTCTTCAGCTTGGAATAGAGCGTGTCCAGGCTGAAGTTCAGCGTCGGGGTCTTGAACTGCAGCGAGCCCACCAGGCCGTCGCGGGTCCGGTCATTGGCCGAACCGTAGAAGCGGTAGATGCGGGGCAGCAGTGCGTTGTCGACTTGGGCGCGGGTGTAGCTGCCGAGGTTGGCGCGCGGGCTGTCGTAGTCCAGCGCGAAGGCGAAGTTGCCCTTCACGGGACTCTGGCTGGCGCGGGCCGAGCTGTTATAGCCACCGGTCGCCTCAAAGCCTGAGCGGTTGTTCACGGCGGCGGCGTGCGACACGCCAATCAGCGCGCCCCAGTCGCCCCAGGTGTTGGAGTACAGCGCGAAGCCCATCGGGTCCGTCTTGCCGGACGTGGTGTTGTACGACGCCGTCACGCCATAGCGGATGGTGCGCTTGGGGTTGTCGAAGGGGCGTGGCGTCTGCAGGTCCACCACGCCGCCCATGCCGCCTTCGTTCAGTTCCGCCAGCGGCGACTTGTAGAAGTCCACACGGCCGAACAGTTCGGACGCGAACACGTCGTAGTTGAAACCCCGCACCGCCGAGCCGATGGTGGAAGTGGACACGGTATTGACGAGCGCGCCATTCAGCGTGGTGACCGTGTACTCGGTCGGCAGGCCGCGGATGGAGATGCGCTGCCCCTCACCCGAACTCTCGTCACGGTTCAGGATGATGCCCGGCACGCGCTGCAGCGATTCGGCCACGTTGGCCTCGGGGAACTTGCCGATGTCCTCGGCCACGATGGAATCGCGCACGCCGATGGCCTGCTGCTTCAACGCCATCGACTTCTCGAGACTGGCGCGGAAACCGGTCACGACCACGGTCTCGAGTTTCTGGCCGTCGGGCTTGGCGGCGGCGTCTGCGGCGTCGGGCGCTTTTTCGGCCGCTTGGGCGGGCGCCGCAGCCTGAGCCGCGGCGTGGCCGTAGGCGGCGGCAAGCGCCATCGACACGGCCGAGCAAATCAGGGTTTGTTTCATGTCTCTCTCCATGCCTCAAGGGCTTTTGTCATCAATGTGACTACAAGTTGTTTTTATATCGGCGATGGCTGGATCAGCTTGCTCATCGCAGATTCATTTCGATAACAGCAATATGTGACAACGTTACCATGCGAGCCCCAAAAAAATAGGCTCATGAAACCCTCCAAGGCGCTTACAGCGCAGCATGTGATCACGCTTCCTCGACCCTTAGTTACGGTATGGTAACGTTGCCTCATCGATCTTGAAAGTTGCTTTGGTGCGACATTGCAGGATCATCACCAATGTTCTTGAAGACAGTCAGGGATGCTTGGCAATCTTGGTGACTATCAAACTAGGGGTGTCACGGCCTCGCTCCGTTCAGCTTAGTCTCCACGGCGCGAAAGGAGCTATGAATAAGGCGCCGCGAGATATACAAAATTTCAGAGTCAAAGCACATCGCAGGATGCCACCGGGAAAACATGGCTACTCCGCGCCGAATTCGACCCGGATCGGCGATGCGACGCGCTTGCGGTAGGCCTCCACATAGCCCTGCCAGGCTTGCGCCGTGGGGATCTCACCCGACCAGTCGACCGCGGCGCCAAGGTAGTAGCGCAGCGGCTGGCCGGTCTTGGCCTTGACGAGGATCAGTTCGTTGTCGGGATCGGCCGCGTAGCCGTCTGCACCCGGCAGCAGGATGGCGACACCAAAGTCACCCGCACTGCGCTGGCGCACCCATTGCATCAGCGTGTCCGGGGCACGGTAAGCAGCGACCGTCGGCGCCTGCTCGGGATAGGCCGGCTTCTTGTTGAGACCCAGCGCGACCGTGAGCGTCTGCGGCGTGGCAGTGCTGAAAGTGCTTTCGACCGTGTCGAAAAGATGGCCCGCGTCGACGGTGAACCGCTTGACTTCGCTGACCGCCACACCGCCCGCGTCCCACTTGTCGTAGGTCAACTCGAAAACGGCACGGACGGGCCCGTTCGTGACGACGCGCCACGCCGAATAGTTGCGGCTGACGAACAGCCGGCTGCCATTCCAGATGCCCGTGCCGCCCGCGCCGCGGGTGCGGCCGACGGCGTACATGTCGAGCCCTTCGCCCTCGTCCTTGTGATAGTGGTCGTGGCCCTTGTTGTACCAACGGTCGACGATGAGATAGGACGGCCGCTTGAACCAGATGTCGACGCCGCTCGTGACGAGGACTTCCTTGTCGCTCCCGGGCGGCGCCGGCGCGGCCAGCGCCTGGCCGTAGGTGCGGTGCCCGATCCTGTCGTTCTCCCACGCGAAGTCGTCGAGGCGCTCGGGGACATAGCGGGCGAAGGCCTTGACGGGAAACGGCGGCGCAACCGTCGTCGTCTTCTCGACGGTGAAGCGCGCGCTCTGCTCGTCCATGGCGAAGTCATGCTGGAAGATCAGCTCCCCGTAGGCGATGCCTTCGTTCTTCGGGTCTTTCGCCAACGGCGCCACGTTGGTGACTTGGTAGGGCAGCAGGTTGCCACCGGCATCGCGCACAGCGAGCTGATGCAGCAGTGCCCCGGGCAGGCGCCGGGCCACTTCGGACCAGGGGACCGCGATCGTCTCGGCCGGCCGCGCGGCCTTCAGCTCGTGCCGGACAGTGACGACCAGGCGCTCCGCCGCGCCGGCGCCCAGCGCGTTCAAGGCCAGCCAAACGGCGAGGAACGCCCGCTTCATCAGTAGCCCACGGCGTAGTCTTTGGGAAAGCGGTTGCTGCTGAACGCCTTCTTCTGCGTCCAGTCCTGCGCCGGCGCCGTCCAGTAGGAGTCGGTCGCGGGCAGGCCCAGCGCGAGCAGGCCCGCCGCGGCGATGTACATGCTGCCGTTGTTGGAGTACCAGTCCCCCAGTTCAGGCTGATGGCCGCGGAACCCGATGGTCAGGAAGCCGTCCTTCGTGAAGTTTCCGGGGCCGTCCCAGATCGCCACGTGCGCGGCGTGCAAGGCCGAGCGCACCTGCCCCTCGGGCAACGATGCCGGCAGCTGCTTGCGCCAGGCCAGCAAGGCCAGCGGCTGGAACACCGCGGTGCGGTAGGTCAGCGAGCGGCCGATCGGCGGGTAGCTGCCTTGCGGGCCGACGAAACGCTCCAGGTGTTCGCAATAGCGCTGCGCGCGCTTCGTGGCCTGCGCCAGCAGGTCCTCGGGTTTGGCGTTCCAGAACGGCCCCTTCCTGGCCACCAGCACCTCGAGGATCTCAAGCAGCATGGGGTACATGACGTAAGAGCAGTAGTAGTCGAAATGGAAGTCCTGGCCGTCCTTGATCCAGCCGTCGCCGACATACCACTCGTTGATCTTGCGGATGGCCCCGTTCATGCGCATCGGGTCGGATTCCTCGCCGATGGACAGCAGCCAGGCCTCGTTCATCGCCGCGAACAGCAGCCAGTTGATGGAGGGCACCTCGATGCGGCGCAGGCCCTTGATCTCGGCCACGATGCGGCCTTTCGTGGCCGCGTCCAGCGGCTCCCACAACACCTTGGGTGCGCGCATCAGCGCGTTGGTGAAATAGGCCGAATCCACCAGCGCCTGGCCATGCCCCTTCCAGGTCAGGTAGTCGGGGTTCTTGGGGTCGACCGCGTTGACGTAGCTCTGCAGCGCCTGTTGTTGCAGGCGCTGGCGCAGCTTGCCCTCGGCAGTGTCATCCGCCGGCAGCGCGAGCCACGGCGAGATGCCCGAAATCAAGCGACCGAAACATTCGAGGTAGGCGACGGAAGGGTCGCGGCCATCCCAGGTGGGGCTCAGTTCGAGCGCGAACTTCTTTTTCAGCTCGCCTTTGGACATCAGGCCCAGCACCGGCTCCGCCATCTGGCGCAGCAGGTTGAGCATGTAGGCACGCTCCTGTCCAGGCGCTGCGGCAGTTGAGGCAGTCGCCGCAGCTGCCGCCTCGCTGGTGGCCAACAGGGCCGGCACGGACGGCCCCAAGGCCGCAGCGCGCATGAAATTTCGACGTTGCACTTTGTCTCCTGGCTGCGCCGTTATTTGTCGAGCAGACGGACCATTTCAGCCCCCGCCAGCAGGAAGGCGCCGACGCCGAAGTGCGACGTGGAATTCTGGTCTACCACCTGCCCCGGAATCGCGCGGTCGCCGATCGGCTGCACATACCCCAGCTTGCCGTCAGGCTGCAGGGCCACGGTTGTCAGGTAATGCCAGCCGCGCTGCGCCGCAGGCAGATACCGGTCACGCGGCAGCAGGCCATTGTTGATACCCCACAGCAGCCCGTAGGTGAAGAAGGCCGTCCCGCTGGTCTCGGGGCCCGGCGCATGGGCCGGGTCCATGAGGCTGCGCGTCCAGTAACCCTCGGGCTGCTGCAGCGGCATCAGCGCCGCAGCCATGTCCTGAAGGCGCTGCACGTACTCACCGCGGTGCGGATCGTCCTGCGGCAATTCCGACAGGACCCTGGCAAGCGCCGCAAATGC
This sequence comes from Roseateles sp. P5_E1, assembly GCF_054049335.1. Lineage (NCBI taxonomy): Bacteria > Pseudomonadati > Pseudomonadota > Betaproteobacteria > Burkholderiales > Sphaerotilaceae > Roseateles > Roseateles sp. P5_E1. The sequence goes on along the minus strand of NZ_JBFUMN010000044.1, from coordinate 38,246 downwards.
CCACCCATCGCCGCGGGACCAGAAGTCCTTCTTGCCGTTGACGCTCTTGTGCTGCGGGAACACGTATCTCGCGTCCCGGTAATAGAGCTTCTCCTGCGCGTCGTACATGATGCTGTTGGCGTGGCTGTAATACTCGTACATCTTGTCGAGATACTGGCGATTGCCGGTGGCCTCGTACATCTTTGTCATGACCGGCATGGCCATATACAACCCATCCACCCACCACCAATAGTCCTTGTCGGGGGTGCTCATCTGATATTCCATCACCTCGCGGGCGCGGGCAATCTTGCGCGGGTCCTTCTCCAGTTGATAAAGATCCGCGTAAACCTGAAAGCAGATCTGCCAATCACCGAATAGCACGTGCTCCGGCGTTTCGCCGTAGGTGTATTTCCAGGTCGATTTATCCTTGGACCGCGCGCCCGCCCATTGGTTGTATTCGGCCCAGGTCTCGGTATAGCGCCGATAACCTTCATTGCCGGTCACCCGGTAGGCTTCGATATTGCCGGTGTGATAGGCCGCCACATTCCAGAACGGGCTGTCTTGAGCAGGTGCGCGCGCTTGCCAGTAGGAATTGACCTTGTCGATCGCCGCAATCACTTCACCGCGATTGCTGCCGTTCTGAGCGGGCGCGCCCGCACATCCACCCAGAGCAATGCCCAGCGTCAATAACAAGCCGCTCACGCAATTCTTCAGTTTCATCAGCATCGATCCGTTGAACGCACGGAGCAATTCCAATGCGTCGGCCTGGTCGGCGCAGCCCGCCGGTTGGCTGCTGCGGCCATAGAGTATGGTTACGTTAGCATATCAAGCCGAAATCACAAAGAAATTTGCGCGACCGGCACGCTTTGCCGGCCGCGCCAACGAATGTGGTATCGTCACCACATTCTGGTATTCCATCTCTGCGTCGATCTATGCCAAAACCCAGCAGGCTCAGTGAAGTAGCGAAGTTGGCCGGTGTCGCGCCCATCACCGCATCGCGTGCAATCCGCGGCACGGGCTACGTCTCGGAAGATGCACGCGCACGCGTCATGGAGGCTGCGGCCAAGCTGAACTACTCGCCCGACATGGTGGCGCGACGCATGCGCGGCGAGAAAAGCCGGCTCATCGGTATCTTCGTGAACAACTTCGGCTCACTGGTGCTGCATGAGATCACGAAGGAGATCAGCAACGAAGCGCGTGCCCGCGGCTACGACATCCTGCTGTTCAACGCCGACCGTTTCGACGCCCCAGGCCGCGCAGACACGCGCGACATGCTGGCCAACCTGTGCGCCGGCCTGATCCTGCCCATGCCGAATGTGGAAGATGCCTACCTCGGCGACCTTGAACACCGCCAGTTGCCCTGTGTGTTCGTCAACTTCGATGCGCGCGCCATGGGGCTGCCCGTCGTCGTGGTCGAAAACCGCAAGGGCGCCCGCACGGCAGTCGAGCACTTGCTATCGCTGGGGCACCGCCGCATCGCGTTCATTGCCGGCTCCCACTACACGGGCCAAAGCACCGAGCGGCAGGCCGCCTATGTCGAAGCCTTGAACGAAGCCGGCATCGCCGCAGACCCGGCGCTGATCGTTCCGGGGCGTTTCGTCCAGACCGGCGGCTACGCGGCCACCGTGCAGCTGCTGGACCTGCCGGAGCCGCCCACCGCCATCTTCGCGGCCAACGACGAGATGGCGTTCGGCGCCATCGACGCCATCCACAGCAAGGGGCTGCGCGTTCCCGAAGACATCTCGGTCGTGGGTTTCGACGACATCGCCATCTCCAGCCACATCCACCCACCCCTGACGACGATGCGCCAGCCGCTGGTCGAACTCAGCGCCTGCGCGGTACGGGAACTTGTGGCGCTGATCGAGGGCCAGGGCATCGCAGCGAAGAAGATCGCCCTCCCGCTGGAACTGGTCGTCCGCAAATCGACCGGCCCCGTGGCGCAGCGCGGCTGACATGAATCGCGCACTGGCTGCGAGAGCTGGGGCGGCTGTGCCGCTCAGCCTTGTCGGGCTGGGCGCCCTGCTGCTCTGGCTGCTGTGCGGCGATTTCGGCGTCTCGATGCGCGACCGCGCTGCCGTGCCCAGCGCGCTGGAGCTGCTGCGCCGGCACGCGGCGTCCGACACGACGATCTCGCTGCTGCTGTCCACGGTGCCCGCCGCCTTGAGCTTGCTGTTGGTCCCGCTGGCCGGCTATCACTCGGACCGCTGCCGCAGCCGCCTTGGCAGGCGCAAGCCCTTTCTGATGGTTGCAGCGCCCACCGGCCTCGTGGCCATGGTGGGCCTGGCTGCCTCACCCACGCTGGCGGGCTGGCTCGATGCGGCACTGGGCGGCTGGTCACCCGGCCTGCACAACTGCCGACTCGCGCTGTTCAGCCTGTTCTGGGCCGCATTCGACTGTGCCGCCATCAGCGCTTTCTCGCTGTTCAACGGCCTCGTCAATGACCTCGTGCCCGCGGGCCTGCTCGGTCGCTTCTTTGCGGTGTTCCGCATCGTCAGCCTGACGATCGGCATCGCGTATCACAACTGGATCTTCGCGCTCACGGATCACCATCTGCGCGAGGTCCTGTTGGGCGTCGGCCTCTTCTTCTGCCTGCCTATCCTCGCGATGGCGTTGATGCTGAAGGAGACACCCTTGCCGCCCGACGCCGCGCCCGCTGACAAGACGGAGCCCCGGCTGAGATTTCCCCTCGACCACGTGCTGGCCTGCTTTCGCCATCGCTCCTATGGGTGGGCCGTCGCCGCCTTCGTGCTGGCGAGCGTCACCTTCAGCCCCTTCAACACCTTCTATCTGCACTACGCGCACGCGGCCGGCATCCAGAAGGCCACGCTGGGCGCGTTGACGGCAGCAGGCTATGCGGTGTCCATCGTATCGGCCTTTGCCATTGGATCGATGGCTGATCGCTTGGGTGCGGTGCGGGTCTCGGTAGCCATCATGACGGTGTATTGCGCCATCTCGGCGGCCGGCTTCGCCTTGGTGTCGGACGCCGCCAGCTTCCGCGTCTTCTACTTTGCCCACGTGGTGATTTCCGGCGCATGGTTCACGGCTGCCGCATCAATGCCGATGGCGCTTTTCCCGCGCGACAGATTCGTGCAGTTCAACTCGACCAAAGATCTGATGGTGATCTTCGGCACGATCCTGGTCAGCAGCGTCCAAGGGCCCATGCTCGACCTGTCCGAACACGACTATCGCTACACGCTGCTTGCAGGAACGGTTTTCTCTCTGCTGTGCGTTGTGTGCCTGTTGCGCCTGCAGCCGTCTTCGGTGCTTTCCAATCGACGATGAGGATCTGAACCGCCCCGCAGCGGGCCTTTCGCGATACGCTGCTCGCATGCTGCCAGCGGCAAGCGAAGGCAAAGGAATTCAGTGGGTCAACTGGAAGGCCAGAGTCAGAGACACCTCCTGCCGGGTCTGCTCCTGGTGTCGGCTCTGCTCACCTCGCCATCCCCTGCCCTCGCGCTCGATCCTCCCCTGCAGGTATCCCAGTACGCGCACACCTCGTGGACTGCTCGGGACGGCGCCTTGCTGGGCCTCGTCTTTGCGATGGCACAAACCCCCGACGGCTATCTCTGGGTCGGTGGGTCATTTGGCATGTTTCGCTTCGACGGCCTTCGGTTCGTTCCCTGGCAACCACCGAGAGGCCAGTCGCTGCCAAGCAATCCCTACGCCCTGCTGGTTTCCCGCGACGGGACGCTCTGGATTGGCACCTTCAATGGCCTGGTCAGCTGGAATGGCATCGAGCTGACCCGTTATCCGCAGATCCCCAACGGGTTCGTGACGTCGTTGTTCGAGGACCGCGACGGAACGGTCTGGGCCGGCCTGCTGGGCGAACAGGGACGGCTGTGCGCCATCCGCGCAGGTCAGGCCCAATGTTCCATGCCCGAAGGCGGGTTTGGCCAGTTCGTCTGGAGCCTGGCCGAAGACAAATCCGGGGCGCTGTGGGTGGGTGCGGACTCGGGCCTCTGGCGATGGAAGCCCGGGACGCCGCAACGATTCGAGACGCCAGGCGTGCGAGTGGGCGACCTGAGCACGACCGCCGATGGACAGCTCCTGATTGGCATCCGTGGCGCAGGAATCCAGCGCATCGACGGCGACAGGTTGGTGCCTGCTCCGATGCGAAGCGCTGCCAAGCCCGATGAATGGCTCTCTGACCGCGACGTCAAGGCCAACAAGTTGTTGCGGGACCGCGATGGCGGGCTCTGGATCGGAACCGAAGGCCACGGGATCCTCCATTTGCAGGAGGGCCAGGCCGACGCGTTCACCCGGGCAGACGGCCTCTCCGGGAACATCGCCTGCAGTCTCTTCCAAGACCGCGAGGGCAACATCTGGTTCGGCAGCGAGAAGGGAATAGACCGCTTCCGAAAGCTGCCTGTCACCACCCTCTCCTTGCAACAAGGGCTGCCCAATGACGGCACGAAGTCTGTGCTGGCCACGACGGACGGCAGCGTCTGGGTGGCAACCGGCGATGGACTGGCCCGGTGGAAGGGCGCGAGACCGACCGTCTACAGGGAACGCGACGGCCTGCCCGACGCCAGGGTGCAGTCCCTGCACCAGGACGCCGAGGGGCGACTCTGGGTGAGCACGGGCCGTGGCCTCGCCTACTTTGCGAACGACCGCTTCGTCGCCGTCAGCGGTGTGCCCAGCAAGGAGATCTATTCCATCACGGGGGACGGGGCGGGCGACCTCTGGCTTTCAGGCAACGATGGCCTTGCACGGCTGCACAAGGGCCGATTCGCCGAGAACATCCCATGGGCCGCGCTCGGTCGCCGGCAACAGGCCAAGGTCGTCGTCGCCGACCGAGGTGGCTTGTGGCTGTCCTTCTGGCAAGACGGTGGGGTGTTGTATTTCAAGGACGGCAAGGTCCAGGCCGCCTACACGCCCGCCGAAGGGCTGGGCGCGGGCCACGTCGCCGGTCTCCGGCTCGATGCCGACGGAGCGGTCTGGGCTGCCACCGAAGAAGGAGGCCTCAGCCGGATCAAGGATGGCCGCGTCGCCACGCTCACGGTCGGCAACGGCCTGCCCTGCAACACGGTGCACTGGTCGACGCTGGACGACGATGGGTCGCTGTGGATGTATGCGTCCTGCGGACTCGTGCGGGTTCTGCGTGATGACCTGGCTGCCTGGATCGCCGACCCGAGCCGCCGGGTCGCCACGAAGGTCTGGGGGGCCGCGGATGGCGTGCCGCTGCTGGCGCTCACGCCGGCCTACTTCAACCCTCCCGTGGCGAAAGGGCCGGACGGCAAGCTCTGGTTCGTGTCGGGCGCAGACGTCCAGGTGATCGCCCCCGACCACCTGCCCTTCAACCCGCTGCCTCCGCCGGTTCACATCGAAGCTCTGCTCGCCGACCACAAGCCCTATGCGGTCGAGAACGGCCTTCGTCTGCCCCCGCTGGTCCGCGACATGACGATCGAGTTCACCGCGCTGAGCCTGGTCGACCCGAAGAGCACGCGCTTTCGCTACAGGCTGGAGGGGCACGACCACGATTGGCAGGAGGCCATCGACAGGCGCCAGGCCACCTATACCAATCTGCCGCCCGGCAACTATCGCTTTCGCGTGAAGGCGTCCAACAACAGCGGCGTGTGGAACGAGGATGGCGCGCAGCTCGAATTCGCCATTCCACCGGCCTTCTACCAAACCACCTGGTTCCGCCTGGCCGGCGCCGTCCTGCTCATCGGCCTGGCATGGAGCGCTTTCCAACTCCGGCTGCACATGCGCATCCGGCGGCTGCATCGGCAGTTGGAGGCGACGCTGGAGGCGCGTATTGCCGAACGCACGCGCATCGCTCGCGACCTGCACGACACCCTGTTGCAGCGTTTTCACGGGCTGCTGCTGCAGTTCCAGGCCGCGCTCAACCTGCTGCCTGATCGCCCGCGCGAGTCGAGGCAGATCCTTGCGGGCGCCATCGACCATGCAGCCGAGGCGATCACGGAGGGCCGCGACACCGTGCAGGGCTTGCGGACCTCGGCGCTGGAGACCAACAACCTGGCGGACGCCTTGCGGGCGCTCGCCGAGGATCTGGCGAACGAGAGCGGTCACGCGGCATCGGCGCATGTCGAAGTGCAGGGAACGCCGCAAGCTCTGCATCCGCTGGTGCGCGACGAGACCTTCCGCATCGCCGGCGAGGCGCTGCGCAACGCCTTCCACCACGCTGATGCAAAGCAGATCCAGGTCGAGATTGGCTACGACGAGCGGCAGCTGTGCGTACGGGTTCGCGACGACGGCAAGGGGATCGACCCGGAAGTGCTGCACGCGGGCGAAAAACAAGGGCACTTCGGGTTGAGCGGCATGCGGGAGCGCGCCGAGCTCGTCGGTGGCAAGCTGACGGTTCGCAGCGGCCCCGGAACAGGAACGGAAGTGGCATTCAGTGCGCCGGCGTCGCAGGCGTACAGTCGGCCGGTACCGGCCCGATCATGGTTCCTCCACAAGAAGTTCGCACCCAGCGAGGTCGGCGAATGACCGAAGATCTGACCCGCATCCAGGTTCTCTGCGTCGACGATCACCCGATCGTGCGGCAGGGCATCGCGATGCTGCTTTCCGTGGAGCCGGACATGGCCCTCGTGGCGGAAGCAGCGAACGGACGCGAAGCGATTCAGCAATTCCGCGCGCACCGCCCCGACGTCACGCTGATGGACTTGCAGATGCCCGGCATGAGCGGGCTTGACGCGATCGGCGCGATCCGGGCCGAGTTTCCCGAAGCCCGGATCATCGTGCTCACCACCTATGCCGGCGACGCTCAGGCGCAGCGCGCCTTGCAAGCCGGCGCGCGCGGCTACCTTCTGAAGAACGCCTTGCACAAGGAGCTGCTCGACGCCATCCGCGCCGTGCACGCCGGCCGCCACGCGCTTCCGTCGGAAGGGTCATTTGAACTGGCCGAGCAGATCATCGACGACAACCTCACGCCGGCGGAGATCAGCGTCCTGCGATTCATCGCTCAGGGCAACGCCTACACCGAGATCGCCCGGGCGCTCGCGCTCAGCGAGGAGGCGGTCGAAAGCCAGGTGCGGAACACCCTGTCGAAGCTGGATGCCCGGGATCGCGCGCATGCCGCGACGCTCGAACTCGAGCGCGGGATGCTCCAGACCGAGCGCGCTGCCCGGCACGCCGCCGAGGCGGCCAACCGCGCGAAGAGCGAGTTCCTCGCCGGCATGAGCCACGAGCTGCGCACGCCGCTGAATGCCGTCCTCGGCTACGCGCAACTGCTGACCATGGAGGGCGGCCTGAGCGCGCGCCAGGCGCGCGGCCTGGACACCATCCACCAGAGCGGGCAGCACCTGCTGGCGCTGATCAACGACATCCTCGACCTGGCGCGCATCGAGGCCGGTCGCACGGACCTGAACCCGGAGCCGGTACACCTGACCGGCCTGCTGCAGACGGTCGTGAACCTCATGCGGGTGAAGGCAGACGAGAAGCGTCTGGCCTTCGTGTTCGAGGCCGGTGAGGGCTTGCCCGAGGCCGTGCTGGCCGACGAGCGCCGGTTGCGCCAGGTGCTGCTGAACCTGCTGGGCAACGCGATCAAGTTCACCGACCACGGGACGGTCGCGCTGCGCGCCCGTGCCGAGCCGACTGGCCCCGGGCAGGTGTTGCTGCGGCTGGATATCGAGGACACCGGTGTCGGCATGCGCCCCGACGACATGGAGCGCATCTTCAAGCCCTTTGAGCAGGTGGGCGACGTGCAGCACCGCAGTGCTGGCACGGGGCTGGGGCTCGCGATCACCCGCGCGTTGGTGAACGACATGGGCGGACAAGTGCAGGTGAGCAGTGAGTTCGGGCGCGGCTCCCGGTTTCGCGTGGAGCTGCCGTTGCCAATAGCGCAGCCGGCGGAGGCCGCGCCTCGCAGGATGCCCGGCGTGGCGCGCTACACGGGGCCGCCGCGACGCGTGCTGGTGGTCGACGACGTGGCGGCGAACCGCACGCTGATGTGCGATTTCCTCACCAACGCCGGCTTCGAAGTGGCGCAGGCCAGCGATGGCAGCGAACTGCTGGCAGCGGCGAGGAGCTTCCGGCCGGACCTGATCTTGATGGACAGCGTGATGCCGTCTGTCGGCGGCGTGGAAGCCACGCGCCGACTGCGGCGGGAGGCCGATCTGGCCACCGTGCCCGTGATCGCGGTCTCGGCCTCGGCCACCGCCGAGCACCGTGCCGCCTGCCTGCAGGCCGGCGTCAACGTGTTCCTGACCAAGCCTGTGTCCCTGGAAGCGCTGCGGGCCCATATCGGAGAGCAGCTCGGCCTGCAATGGCCGCCCACGGCAGGCGCTGACTGATTGAGCGGCGGCATGGTCCGGGCGGGCGCGTTGCGCGCCCTGCCCTCACCCGGCAATCCTCGAGGTTTGAACGACTGAAGCGATTGGATTAGCCTGCATGGCTCACGCTCGCTCGCAAGGAGACCTTTCCATGAAGCTCTACTTCGCCCCTGGTGCCTGTTCGCTGTGCCCACACATCGTGGTGCTGGAAGCAGGCCTGACCGCCGAAACCGTGCAGGTCAATTTGAAGGCCCACCAACTGCTCGATGGCAGTGACTACTACGCCATCAACCCGCGCGGCTACGTGCCGCTGCTGGAGCTGGACGACGGCCAGCGCATCACTGAGAACGCAGCCATCGTGCAGTACCTGGCCGAACGCGCGCCCGACCGAGGCCTGCTGCCACCGGCCGGCACCCTGGCACGCACGCGCGTGCAGGAATGGCTGGCCTTCGTCGGCAGCGAACTGCACAAAGGCTTCTCGCCGCTGTTCAATCCGGCCCTGCCCGAAGAGGCCAGGCCGATCTTCAAGAAGAAACTGCTCGATCGCTTTGGCTGGGTGAACCAGCAACTGGCCGGCAAGTCCTACCTGATGGGCGAGACCTTCACCGTGGCCGACGCCTACCTGTTCGTGATCACCGGCTGGGCCGGCCGCGTCGGCGTGGACATCGCGGGCCTGGAGAACCTGGCGGCCCACCAGGCGCGAACGCGCCAGCGCCCTGCGGTCCAGGCGGCCCTGCAGGCCGAAAGTCAGGCTTGATCGCTGCTGCTGGAAAGCGGGCCGCTGCCTCGCCACGGGAAGAAGCACCTGTGCCTGCGCGGCGCTGGCCTCGTCACCACAGCGGCCGGTGAGGAATGCCGCTCGCGTGAGCCGTGTCAAGGGACTCCAAGGCCGGCGGGCTTCACCGCCATCCAGCAAGCCATGGCGACCATCATCAGGTTCTCGGTCAGCGAGACAAAGCCCAGCGGCACGCCGCTGTCACCACCCACGCAGGCACACTTCAGCTCGCGCTTGTCGACATACACCGCCTTGAAGACGGACACCGCACCCACCACCGCTATGAAAAGCGCCAGGGCAATCGCCAGCCACCTGAGCGCATCTGCCAGCATCAGGATGCCGGCCAGTCCTTCTGCGAACGGATAGATGTAGGCGTAGCGAACCCACCTCCTGGCCAGAAGGTCGTAGTTGAGGAACATGGTGGAAAAGGCCTCGACGTCACGCAGCTTCTGAAGGGCCAGCAGGCACATCGAGAGGGCCACGAAACGCTCCATGGCCTGGACGATGCGCAAGCCGCCGTAGTCGTCCCAGCCGATGGCCAACGACATCGCCGCGGCCATTGCGAACAACATGACGACCGGCAGGTAGGTGGCAGCGCCCTCGTCCTTCACCGGGTGGCCGAAGAACGCGCGCAGGTCATCGTGCCCACCTATGCGCCTGCCATCGATGAAGGTCTGAGGCGTGGTCTGCACGCCTTGCGCCTTCTTGAATGCCTCGGTCTCGGCGTGGCTGGTGAGCGGGTGATCCTCGACCTCGTAGCCGTGGCGCTTCAGCAGATCCAAGGACTTCAGCCCGAACGGGCAGACATGCTCCGGCATGACCATCCGGTACAACACTGCCCGCTTGACCGGTTTCACCATCGCTGAACTTCGGCTCAGGCGCCGGAGCCCAAGGTTGAACGCGTTGATGACGAGGCATCCACCTTCGCCAGCCAACGCAGGACGGCCCCGCCGACCGCCTCCGGCTGCTCCAGCGTCGTCAGGTGGCCCGCCTGCGGCACCAGCAACAACTCGACGTCACCCTTGAGCAAGTGGGCCATCTGCTCACTGCGCTCGGGCGGCGTGACCTGGTCCTCGCGGCCACAGACCACCAGCGCCGGACACTCCAGCGTCTGCAGCACGTCGCGGCGGTCGGCGCGATTCATCGCCGCCGTCTGCTGACGGACGAAGCCGCCGACCCCGACGGCACGCGCCATGTCGCGCAGCAGGTCGAGCAGTTTTTCATCGGCGGCATGCGCCGGATGCAGCAGGCGAGCGGAAAGCTCTGCAACAACCTGCTCGAACGTCGCGGTGCCCGCCTTGAGGCGATCGAGGATGCGCTGGCGGTTCAACCTAGCCTCGGCCGTGTCGGCGCGCGCGCTGGTGTCGATCAGTGCGATGCCCGCGATCCGGTCCCGCGCCTGGCGGCAGAGCTCCAGCGCAACATAGCCGCCCAGCGAGAACCCGGCGACAGCAAAGCGCCCCGCAGGCATGCGAGCCAGCGACGCAGCGGCGAGCGCGCCGACGTTGTCGGCGATGTGGGTCTGCCCCTTTTCCACGATGCGCTCCTGGGAGATCGCTTGAAGAATGGGCCCCCACACCCGGGCATCGTTCAGAAGCCCAGGCAACAGCAGCAACGGCATCGACGCCATGGTCGCTCCAGCCAATGGTTCTGGTGACGACGGTAGACCGGTCGGGACGGTTCGCGTGTCGGACAACTGCCTGAGCTTTCAAGCCCATGCAGGCAAGCAAAGTGTTACTTACGGCGTGCCATGGCAGATTGGACTTAGAGTCAGAACGGCGCGCCGTTGCGCTGCGGAACCATGGCCACGCTTGCAGGAGCGAACGAATGGTCGCCAGATCCGGAAAATCAGCTCACCGAGGCAGGAAGGTTTTGCGCAGCAAGCGCCGGTCAACGCTTGAGTTGAGGCAAATGAGCGGTTCGCACGCACGCCGGTATCAACAGCTCTTCGCGGCCAACCCCTTGCCCATGTGGGTCTATGACCTGCAGACGCTGCGCTTTCTCGACGTCAACGAGGTGGCCTGCCAGAAATACGGCTACACGCGCGAGGAATTCCTTTCGATGTCCATCCGCGACATCCGCCCACCGGAAGACGTGGGCGCCGTGGAGACGTCAGTACGCCTCACGCCCGCTGGGGTGTTCAACAGCGGCGTCTGGCGGCATCGGCTCAAGGACGGGCGGCTGATCTACGTCGAAATCACCTCTCATGAGTTGCTCTATGAAGGCCGGCCTGCCCGCTTCGTCGCGCCGCTGGACGTGACCCTGCGCATGCAGGCGGAAGCGGCACTGCGAGAGCGCGAGGCTGGCCTTCGGCGCGCCCAGGGGGTGGCCAAACTCAGCCATGTGGTGACCCGCCCGGACGGCTCCTTCGAGCGCTGGTCCGACACCCTGCCCCAGCTCGTCGGCTGCGCGCCGCAGGACATGCCGCGCACGACACGTGACTGGATGAATCAACGGGTGCATGCCGACGATCGGGCCAGCTACCGCAGTGCGAGCCTCGAAGCGGCGCGCACGCGGGCCAAAGTCGAAGTGGAGTACCGCCTGGTGCGCGCCGATGGCGAAGTCGTGCAGGTGGCCCAGGTGATCGAGCCCCTCGAGGAAGTGGCCGAGGTCGGCGGCCTGCGATGGTTCAGCACCCTGCAGGATGTGACGGTCCAGAAGGCGGCGGAAGCCACCATGCGCGACCTCAACGAGCAGCTCGAGCACCGGGTGGCCCTGCGGACCGAACAACTGGAAGCATCCAACCGCGAGCTCGTCGCTGCCACTCGCGCCGCCGAGCGCGCCAACCAGGCCAAGAGCGAGTTCCTGAGCCGCATGAGCCATGAGCTGCGGACGCCGCTGAACGCCATCATCGGCTTCTCGCAAATGCTTGCCTCCCCGGGCCACGGCTTGCCCGCGGAAAGGCAAGCGGCCTTCAACGCCCATATCCAGAAGGCCGGCGAGCACCTGCTGACGCTGATCGGTGAACTGCTCAACTTGTCGCAGATCGAAGCCGGCAAGCTGAAGCTCGACATGCAGGTACTGCCGCTGCGCCAGTTGCTGGCCGAGTGCGAAGCCATGGTCATGCCGCAAGCCCAGGCCCGCGGCCTGCAAACGAATTTCGAGGCGCCGCCAGACGCGCTGGCCGTGGTGGCGGACCGAACGCGACTCAAGCAGGTGCTGCTGAACCTGCTGTCCAACGCCATCAAGTACAACCGGCCGGGCGGTGCGCTTGAACTGCGGGTGCGACCCTCCGGCGCCGAGCGTGTGCGCATCGAAGTACAAGACGGCGGCTCCGGACTGCGCCCGCAGGAGCTGGCCCAGCTCTTCGAGGCCTTCAATCGGCTGGGGCATTCCGGCGAAGGCCCGGGCGCCGTGGAAGGCACGGGCCTCGGCTTGGTCGTGACCCGGCACCTGGTCGAATTGATGGGCGGCCGAATCGGCGTGGACAGCACGCCCGGAACGGGCAGCTGCTTCTGGTTCGAGCTGGCTGGCGGTGAAGCCGTGTCGCGAAAGCCGGAGATCGGCGTCGGCCCGCAGGAGCGCCCCGGCGGCGTGAGCGACATCCAGCCGCAGCTCACCGTACTGCTGGTTGAAGACGACCTGCCCAGCCACGACCTCGTGCGCGCGCAGCTGTTGCATCGGCCGGACCTGCGCCTCATCACGGCAAGCAACGGCCGCGAGGGTGTGGCGCTGGCCCTTGCCCACGCGCCCGCCGTCATCCTGATGGACAACCGGATGCCGGAACTCACCGGGCGCCAGGCCTTTCAACTGCTGTCGCAGGATCCGCGTACCGCCAGCATTCCGGTGATCGCCATCAGCGCGGGGGCCGACACCATGCCCGAGGGGGACGGCGAGCCGATCCTCTGGTTCCGCCGGGTTGCCAAACCTTTTGACCAGGGTGATCTGCTGTCTGCGATCGACGACGCCATCCGCCACAGAGCGGTCTGAAGTCGTCCGGTCGATCCTAAAGCTAACTTATCAAATAAACTGACACACTTGCGGCGCAACCGGCATCGGGGCCTAACTTCAGACTCCCCCACCAACGGCCGAAAAACCATAACGACGGTGCGGCCATTGTGTTTGCGTTGCCTCTGTAGCACATGACTCACAGAATGAGCTGACCTACAAATCAAATGAACGAGGCGGCCATGTCTGAGACGCTGCGCAGCCGGCCGAGACAGGAGACAGGTGGGAGAGTTGAACGGTGGCCGCGCGCGCCGCGCTGCGTTCATGGCCTGGGCCTGCTCTTTTCGCTTCTGGTGATGGCACAGGGCGTGGCCAGCGCGGCTGGCAACACGAACCTGGCAGACCTGTCGCTGGAACAGCTCGGCGACATCGAGATCACTTCGGTGTCGAAACGGGAGCAGCGCCTGGCCGACGCGCCGGCCTCAATCTACGTCATCACCAAGGAGGCCATCCAGCGCGCCGGCGTCAATACGCTGGCCGAGGCTCTGCGCCTGGCACCCAACCTGCAGGTTGCACGCATCAATGCCAGCCAGTACGCCATCAGCGCGCGCGGCTTCAATTCGGCCACGGCGAACAAGCTGCTGGTGCTGATCGATGGCCGCAGCGTCTACACGCCGCTGTATTCCGGCGTGTTCTGGGAATCCCAGGACGTGCCTTTGGGTGACGTGGAGCGCATCGAGGTCGTCAGCGGCCCGGGCGGCACGCTGTGGGGCGCCAATGCCGTCAACGGCGTCATCAATGTCATCACCACGCCCGCCGAAGGCAGTCTCGGGACGCTCGCTTCGGCGGCGGCTGGCAATCTCAGCCAGGGCCTGTCGCTGCGCCATGGCTGGCGCTTCGATGGCGGCGGCGCCGTGCGCGCCTATGCCAAGTACAACCGCCGCCAGGACAGCGAGCGAGCCAGCGGCATTGATGCCGACGATGGCTTCGAGAAGCTCCAGCTGGGTTTTCGGGCGGGCATCGACGCCGGCGGCGGCGCGCTGACGCTGCAGGGCGATGCCTACAAGGAGTCGATCAGCCAGCCCAATGCCGCCGACCAGCGCCACCATGGTGGCAACCTGCTGGCGCGTTGGGTACGACCGATGGACGACGGCGCAACGCTGAATCTGCAGACCTACGTCGACCGCTCCTGGCGCGATGTCCCTGGCTCCTACAACGAGAACCTGCAGGTCGTCGATGTCGACCTGCAGTACCTGCTGGCTGCCAGCGAGGGCAGCCAGTGGATCTTTGGCGGCGGCCACCGCATGGCCGAGGACGAAGTCGGCAACTACGGCAGCCTGGCCTTTCTGCCTGCATCCCGGCGCCTGCACTGGACGAATGCCTTCGTCCAGCATGAGCGCCAGCTTTCGCCGGCCGCGACGCTGACACTGGGCACCAAGGCCGAGCACAACAGTTACACGGGCACGGAATGGATGCCAAGTGCGCGGCTGGGCTGGAAACTGTCGCCCCAACTGCTGCTGTGGAGCGCAGCGTCCCGTGCAGTGCGCACGCCCTCCCGCATCGACGTCGAGTTCTTCGTACCAGCGCAGCCTCCCTACCAGCTGGCGGGCGGCCCCAACTTCCGCTCGGAGATTGCCAACACGCTGGAGGTTGGCGCGCGAGCTCAACCCAGCGAGAACCTGTCCTACTCGGTCACGGTATTCGGCAGCCGCTACTCGAGCCTGCGCAATTACCGGCGCCTGAGCGACCGCACTTTCGTACTGATCAATGCATCCAAAGCGGAGGTCTATGGCGTCGAGGCCTGGGGCCGCTACCAGGTCAGCAGGAGCTGGGCTGTTCATGCGGGACTGACCTCGATGCACGAGCGCTTCAGCGGCGCCAACGTGGCCGCCATCGCGCCCGGAAACGATCCCCGCTACCAGGTTCGGCTGCAGTCCTCTTGGTCGCTGGCGGCGGGCGTGGACATCGATGTCACGCTGCGGCGGGTCGCCAAGCTGCGCTTCACCACCGTGCCCGGCTACAACGAGGCCGATGCGCGTGTCGGCTGGCGGTACTCCGACAGGCTGGCCTTCGCCGTCTCAGCGCGCAATCTCCTGCATGCAAATCACCGCGAGTTCGCGCAGGGCGGCGCAACCGGGGCC
Organism: Roseateles sp. P5_E1; assembly: GCF_054049335.1. Lineage (NCBI taxonomy): Bacteria > Pseudomonadati > Pseudomonadota > Betaproteobacteria > Burkholderiales > Sphaerotilaceae > Roseateles > Roseateles sp. P5_E1. The sequence continues at coordinate 23,226 of NZ_JBFUMN010000044.1, read as the reverse complement.
GACCCGATCATGGTCGGGCGCACCGCCCAGATCACCGCCACGGCGAGATTCTGATGCCGCGCCTGAGCCTATTTCTCGGGTGCCTCCTGCAATGGCGCGGCAATGTGCCAGTGCTGCGGCGCATGGCGATCGCAGGTCTTCTCTTCTTCGCCGCCGCGCAGAGCGGCGCCGCCGACAACGACAGCCGTGCGCTGGAAGCCCAGATCAAGGCCGCCTATCTGTACAAGTTCGCCGGCTATGTGGAGTGGCCGCCGAATGCCTTCATGGACGCCACGATGCCTTTCACCATCGGCATCATCGGCGCCGGGGACATCGCCACCGAGCTCAACAAGCTCACGTCGGGCCGTTCACTGAGCGACCACCCCGTCGAGGTGCGCCTTCTCAAGGCCGGAGACCTGCCCCGCAGTGTCCAGCTCATCTTTGTGAGCGGCGCCGACACCCCGCAACTCAGGCGCACGCTCGAGCCCTACAAGGCCCTGCCGACACTGACGGTCTCGGACATCCCAGGCGGCATCGACGCGGGCTGCGTCATCAACTTCATGCTGGTGGACAACCGGGTGCGCTTCGAGATCTCGGTCCGCAACGCGGAGCGACACGGGCTCAAGATCAGCTCGCGCCTGTTGGCTGTCGCACAGCGCGGGAACCCGGGAGCCTCTGAATGAGGATCCGCTTGCGCTCGATAAGCAACAAGCTGCTGCTGATGGTGCTGGCCGTCAACGCTTGCACGCTGCTCGGGGCCAGCGCCGCCTTCTTCTATCACGACATGGTGGAGAACCGCGACCGCTCGGTGCGCGAACTGACAACGCTTGCCGACATCCTCGGCCAGGGCAGCGCGACAGCCCTGGAGTTCGATGATTCCAAGGTTGCCACCGACACCCTCGGCCAGTTGCGCGGTGACCCCAACATCAATGCCGCGGCAATCTACACGGCAGGCGGCAAGCTGTTTGCGCGCTACGTGAACGCCGCCACCCCCGGCGCGGCCCTGCCTGCCGAGCCGCCATCCGCGGGGGTGCAGGTCCTGCGCAGCAATCTGATCGTGATGCTGCCGGTCAATGGCGCCAATGGCCGCCTGGGAGCGGTCTACATCGATGGCCGCTACGACGTCGCCCAATGGCTTCGGGACTATCTCCTGATCTTCGGCGTCGTGCTCGGCGGCAGCCTCGCCCTGGGCCTGCTGGTGTCCTTTCGGCTGCAGCGCCGCATCACCCGGCCCATGCTGGCTGTCAGCGAAGTGGCGCAGCAGGTCATGCAGCAGCGCGACTTCAGCCTGCGTGCCCGCAAGACGACCGAGGACGAGATCGGAGAGCTGGCCGAATCCTTCAACGGCATGCTGCAGACGCTCGAGCATGAGATCGCCGAGCGCAGCACGGCCGAGGTGGCCGTACGCACGCTGAACGCGGAGCTGGAGCAGCGCGTCGAGCGGCGCACCGCGGAGCTGGTCGTTCGCACCCAGGAGGCCGAGGCCGCGAGCCGCGCCAAGGCCGACTTCCTCGCCAACATGAGCCACGAGATYCGCACSCCGATGAATGCCGTGCTCGGGCTGGCCTACCTGCTCGCGAACAAGCCGCTGGAGCCCGATGCGCTGGACCTGGTCAAGAAGATCCGCAATGCCGGCCGGTCGCTGCAGACCATCATCAACGACATCCTGGACTTCTCCAAGATCGAGGCCGGCCAGCTGGAGATCGAAGAGGCCCCCCTGCACCTGGACGGCGTGCTGGACAACCTGGCCAACATCATGAGCGCCAATGCGGGCGACAAGGATCTGGAGCTTGTCATCTCGCCGGCGCCCGATGTTGGTGGCGAACTGCACGGCGATGCGCTGCGGCTCGAACAGATCCTGATCAACCTGACCAGCAACGCCATCAAGTTCACCTCCAGCGGTGTCGTCAAGGTCGGCATCGCGCTGCTGGAGCGCACCGACGGCTCGGCTCGCCTTCGTTTTTCGGTCAGCGACACGGGCATCGGCATTCCGCTGGAGAAGCAGAGCCACATCTTCTCGGCCTTTGCCCAGGCGGACATGTCAACGACGCGCCGCTTCGGAGGTACCGGGCTGGGATTGGCGATCTGCCGCCAGCTCGTCACCAAGATGGGCGGAGAGATCGGCGTCATCAGCACGCCTGGCAAAGGCAGCGAATTCTGGTTCAGCCTGCCTTTCAAATGGGTCCCGATCCAGAACTACCAGCCCGCGGCGCTGTCAAAACTGGAAGTCCTGGTAGCGGACGACAGCGACGTGGCGCGCGAAAACCTTGCGCTGACCGCTCGGGCCATGGGCTGGGCACCCACGCTGACCGATTCCGGCGAAGCCGCCCTCGGCAAGGTGCGCAATCGACTCCAGGGCACCGCGGCCTATGACGTGCTCCTGCTGGACTGGAAGATGCCCGGCCTGGACGGGCTGGCGACCGCGCGGGCCATCCGCAGCACGATGGAGGGACAGCAAGCGCCCATCGTGCTGATGGTGACGGCCTACTCCCGGGACGAGCTCCTCAAGAGCGAGGGCAGCGAGCTGATCGACGGCGTGCTCAACAAGCCCGTGACCAGCTCTTCGCTGTACAACAGCGTGGCCCAGGCCATGCGACGCCGGGGGGTTGCGGCCATGTCCGACAGCCCGCAAGCCGAGGCGACGCAGCGCCTTGTTGGCCTGCGCGCCCTCGTCGTTGACGACAGCGACATCAACCGCGAGGTTGCGCTGCGCATCCTCGAGTCCGAAGGCGCCACCGTGCAGCTGGCCGAGAACGGCCTGCAGGCCCTGGATTGGCTGACGGCCCATGTCGGCGAGGTCGACATCGTGCTGATGGACGTCCAGATGCCGGTGATGGACGGCTACCAGGCAACGCGCGTGCTGCGCGGCACGCCAGGCCTGGCAGACCTCCCGGTCATCGCGCTGACGGCCGGCGCGTTCAAGATCCAGCAGGAAGAGGCGCGGGAAGCCGGCATGAATGCCTTCGTGGCCAAGCCCTTTGCCGTCGATGAGCTGATCGCGGCCATTCAGCGCCTGACCGCGCAGCGCGAGCCGGCCGACATCGCATCCGTCGAGGCCGTGGCGCCGGTCGGCCCGCAGGCCGAGGACGGCGTTCCCTTTGAAGGCATCTCGGTGGCCGACGCGCGCAAGGTCTGGCAGGACCTCGCCGTCTACCGGAAGTTCCTGGCCAAGTTTGCCCGCGACAACGCCGACAGCGCGGCGCAGCTGCGCAAGCTGCTCAACCAAGGGCAAGAAAAGGAAGCCACCGCCCTGCTGCACAAGCTCAAGGGCTCTGCGGGCAACCTGGCTCTTCCCCAGCTGACACGCGCTGCCGGCCGCCTGGAGCATCGGCTGATCGAAGGCAGGGACCCCTTCGACGAATGGGCGCCGTTCGAGGCCGCCTTCGCCCAGGCGCTCCGATCGATTGCGGCGTTCACGGCTGACGCCGCCGCGAATGAACCGCAGCCGGCGCCGGCCAGCCCGTCCGTCGACAGGGCACGGGTGGCGGCCCTGCTTCATGAGCTGCTGGACGCACTGGACAGCGACAACCCGGACCTGGCCGCACCCGTGCTCCAGCGTCTGGACGGGCTGCTGCCGCAGGCCACGCTGGCCGCCTTGCTTGCCAGCGTCGAGGAGTTCGATTTCCGGCGTGCGGAACAGATGGCCCGGGACCTCGTCGCCGAACTGGAAGAGCAAAGGAAGTAGGCATGCCGAACGGACCCATCCTCATCGTCGACGACGAGCCGATCAACCTCGCAACCTTGAAGCAGATCCTCGCGCCGTACTATCCGCTGGCGTTCGCGCGCAGTGGCGGTGAATGCCTCGCCGCCGCGCAGAAGCACCAGCCTTCGTTGATCCTGCTGGACGTCCAGATGCCCGACCTGGACGGCTATGAGGTCTGCCGCCGGCTCAAGGCCGCCCCCCAGACCCAGCACATCGCCGTCATCTTCGTGACGGCGCTGGCCGACGTCGGCGACGAGGCCGCGGGATTCGACTGCGGCGCGGTCGACTACATCGTCAAGCCCGTGTCGCCGGCCCTGGTGCTGGCACGGGTGCGCACCCACCTGTCGCTGGTGCATACCTCCATGCTGGAGCGCTACGTCAAGGAGCTCGAGGCCCAGCAGCTGAAGATCAGCCGGCTCAGCCGCATCAAGAGCGTCCTGAGCGGCATCAACTCGGCCATCGTCAGGCTGCGCGACCGGCAGGCGCTGTTCGATGAAACCTGCCGCATCGCCGCCGAGGATGGCGGCTTCGCGAGTGCCTGGATCGGCCTCGCCCACGGCCCTTTGAAGAGGCTCGACCCCATTGCCGCGCGAGGCCTGGATGCCGGGCAGCTCGACGAGTTGCGCGGCGCTCTGGGCGCAACCGGTGCGCCAGGTCGACGCTCACTTCCCTACCGGGCGCTCGATGGCGGCGGCGTCGTGTACTGCAACGACCTCTCGCAGGAGGACATGGGTGCGGCTGTCCACGCCGTTGCGCCGGCGAAGGGGGTCGGCTCCGCGATTGCGCTGCCGTTGACTTCCGGTGACCGGCTCGTCGGCGTCATCGCGCTGTACGCCACGGAGGCCCATCTCTTCGACGAGGACGAGCTCAAGCTGCTCGGCGAGCTGGCCGGCGATATCTCGTTTGCGCTCAGGCACATCGAGCAGGAGGAAAAGGTCCATTACCTGTCCCGCTATGACGCACTGACCGGCCTGCCCAACAACCTTGTCTTCCTGGACCGCCTTGACCTCGCAATCCAGTCCGCGGCTGCGGCCGGCACCGGCGTGGTGGCCGTCATTGCCAACCTCCACCGGTTCAAACGGCTGAACGACACCCTGGGCCGGCACGTGGGGGACCAGTTGCTGAGACAACTGGGGCAGCGCCTGGCCACCGAATTCGCGCGCAGCCACAACGTGGCCCGGCTGGCGGGCGACAACTTCGCCGTCGCCGGCAGCTACAAGGGCGACGAGGACGTCGCGACGCTGCTGCGCGTGCTGGACGAAGTCATCGGCCGACCCACGTCAGTCGATGGCAGCGACGTCAGCCTGTCCGCCCACCTGGGCGTGTCCGTGTATCCGGAGGACGGCGCCAGTGCCGAATCGCTGTTCCGCAATGCCGAGTCCGCCCTCAAGCAGGCCCGTTTGGCTGGCGAGAAGCATGCCACCTATTCGCCAGAGATGAATGCCCGCATGGCCGAGAAGCTGGAGATGGAGGGGCAGCTGCGCGAAGCATTGGCCCAGCAGCAGTTCGTGTTGCATTTCCAGCCCAAGGTCAATCTGGCCGATGGCCAGATCACCGCGGCCGAAGCCCTGATCCGCTGGCAGCATCCCAAGCGCGGCCTGGTGCCGCCGGGCGATTTCATTCCAATCGCCGAAGAGACTGGCCTCATCGTGCCCATCGGCGAATGGGTCATCCAGGCCGTCTGCGCCCAGCAGGCGGTCTGGCGGTCGCGAGGCATCGCGACGCGGCCGGTCGCGGTGAACCTGTCGACCCTGCAGTTCCGCGAGGGCCGGGTACGCCAGTGCGTCGAGCAGGCCCTGCGCGACAACGGGCTGGGCGCCGACGCCATCGAACTCGAGCTGACCGAAACCCTGGTCATGCAGGACCCCATCGCGGCCGAGCGCACCATGCATGACCTCCGCCAGTTCGGCCTGCACCTGTCTCTGGACGACTTTGGCACCGGCTACTCCTCGCTCGCTTACCTGAAGCTCTTTCCTTTCAACTCGGTGAAGATCGACCGGTCCTTCATCACCGATATCACACGCAGCCCAGAAGACGCCGCCATCTCGCTGGCCATCATCGCCATGGCTCACAGCATGCGCATGCACGTCATTGCGGAAGGCGTCGAGACCCCCGCGCAGCTGGAGTTCCTGAGGGCCAGCGGCTGCGACCAGATCCAGGGCTACCACTTCAGCCGCCCGGTGCCGGCCGAGGAATACGCCCGCATGCTGCTGGAGGGCCGGCAGTTGGCAATGACCGCGGCCGCCCCTGGCACGGGGGCGGCCGGCGAAAGGATCGCGCTGCCCATGCGACGCCAGCCTCTGGAGCATTGACGGCGGATCGATGTCCGGTTTTCAGGGCTCCGCCAGCGGCGGGTCATTCACACATTTGGCGCATTCAAATTGGGGCATGGACCCGCTTCGGTGCATTGCCAGAACACATGGCGTGAGGGGCAGCGGGCGGTCTCGATGAGACCTTCCTGACGCCGCCGTCCCGGGCGTCAGACACTGGAAACAGCCCCTGCAGCACCAGCCGCCCTGCGGCACCAGCCGCGTGCAAACCCAGCCTGGAAAAGCTGGCACGGCTCCTGCTCGTGATGACTTGTCATAACGAGTTGGACGGCCATGAGCAAAGGCGCTCTTGCAGCTAGGAAATCCTTGACGCTGGTCCCTGCCCCCGAGGCGGACGGCGCTCATCGCATCAAGCTGTCGTCACCGCTGCCGCTGTACACGCAGATCAAGGAGATCCTGCGCGCCCGCATCCTCGACGGCAGCTACCAACCGCATCAGCAGATGCCGTCGGAGAGCGAGATGATGGCCGCGTTCGACGTCAGCCGCATCACCGTGCGCCAGGCGCTCAATGACCTGCAGAACGAAGGCCTGATCTTCCGCATCCACGGCAAGGGCAGCTTCGTCTCCAAGCCCAAGGCCTTCCAGGATCTGGGGCGCCTGCAGGGCTTCGGCGAGGCGATGCGGCAGATGGGCTACGAGACCTTTGCCCGCGTGCTGTCGATCAAGACGGTGCTGCCGTCGCAGCAGGTGGCCGAGAAGCTGCAGCTGGCCAAACGCGCCAAGGTCACGGAGCTGCACCGCCTGCGCTTCCTGAACCGCGAGCCGATCTCGCTGGATGTCACCTACGTGCCCGCGGCCATCGGCCAGCGCCTGGCCAAGGAAGACCTGGCCGCGCGCGACATCTTCGCCATCCTGGAGAACGACTACGGCCTGGCCCTCGGCCACGCCGAGCTGCAGATCGGCTCGACGCTGGCGGACGAGACGCTGGCCGGGCAGCTCAAGGTCGAGGAGGGCTCGCCCGTGCTCTTCATCGAGCGCACGACGCACACCGCCGACGGCGCGCCCATCGACTACGAACACCTCTATTACCGCGGTGACGCCTTCCAGTACAAGGTGCGCGTCGATCGCGTGCCTGTTTCAGAACGAGCCTCTTGAGGAGAGCCTGCACATGAACACGATCGAAACCGAATACGACATCGTCATCGTTGGCGGTGGCACCGGCGGCCCGATGGCCGCAGTCAAGGCCAAGGAGAAGAACCCCAAGCTGCGCGTGCTGCTGCTGGACAAGGCCAACGTCAAGCGCAGCGGCGCCATCAGCATGGGCATGGACGGCCTGAACAACGCCGTCATCCCCGGCCACGCGACGCCCGAGCAGTACACCAAGGAGATCACCGTCGCCAACGACGGCATCGTCGACCAGAAGGGGGTGTACGCCTACGCGGCCAACAGCTTCCCGATGATCGAGGAGCTGGACCGCTGGGGCATCAAGTTCGAGAAGGACGAGACCGGCGACTACTCGGTGCGCAAGGTCCACCACCTGGGCAGCTATGTGCTGCCCATGCCCGAGGGCCACCACATGAAGCGGGTGCTGTACCGGCAGCTCAAGCGGGCGCGCGTGGAGATCACCAACCGCGTCGTCGCGACCCGCCTGCTGACCGGCCCGGACGGCGAGATTGCCGGCGTCATGGGCTTTGACTGCCGCACGGCAGACTTCCACGTCATCAAGGCCAAGGCAGTGGTCATCTGCACGGGTGCGGCCGGGCGTCTGGGCCTGCCCGCCAGTGGCTATCTGTTTGGCACCTACGAAAACCCGACCAACTGCGGTGAGGGGCACGTGATGGCCTATCACGCCGGCGCCGAGTTGACCAACCTCGAGTGCTTCCAGATCAACCCGCTGATCAAGGACTACAACGGTCCGGCCTGCGCCTACGTGACCGGCCCCTTCGGCGGCTACACCTCCAACAACGCCGGCCAGCGCTTCATCGAGTGCGACTACTGGAGCGGCCAGATGATGATGGAGTTCTTCAACGAACTCGAAGGCGGCAAGGGCCCGGTGTTCCTGAAGCTCGATCACCTGGCTGAAGAAACGATCAGCGAGATCGAGCACATCCTGCACACCAACGAGCGCCCCAGCCGCGGCCGCTTCCACGAGGGCCGCGGCACCGACTACCGCAAGCAGATGATTGAGATGCACATCTCGGAGATCGGCTTCTGCAGCGGCCACAGCGCCTCGGGCATCTGGACCAACGAGCGCGGCGAATGCTCCATCCCCGGCCTGTACGCGGCCGGCGACTGCGCCAGCATCCCGCACAACTACATGCTGGGCGCCTTCGTCTACGGCAAGTTCTGCGGCGAGAACGCGGCGGACTACGTCAGCGGTGTCTCCCAGCTCGCCTTCGACGCGGGCCAGGTGGAAAAGGAAAAGGCCCGCGTCTACGCGCCGCTGGGCAAGGTCGACGGCCTGACGCCATTCCAGGTTGAGTACAAGACGCGCCGCATCGTCAACGACTACCTGCAGCCGCCCAAGGTCACCCGCAAGATGGAGATCGGCCTGCAGCGCTTCGACGAGATCCGCGAGGACTTGCAGCACATGGGCGCGGCCGACCCGCACGAGCTGATGCGTGCGATGGAGGCCCACACCATCCGTGACTGCGCCGAGCTGGCGGCACGCGCTTCGCTGTTCCGCACCGAGAGCCGCTGGGGCCTGTACCACCTGCGTGTGGACCACCCCGAGAAGAACGACGCCGACTGGTTCTGCCACACCAACGTGACCAGCGATGCCAATGGCAACGCGGTGTTCCGCAAGCGCGAGGTGGAGCCCTACGTCGTGGAGCTGAACGAGGAAGAGAAGTCCGCCTACCAGCGCCTGCGCGTGGCAACACCTGCCGCTGCCTAACGGAGAAACCACCATGACCATCGCCCTGACCCGAACCCAGGCTCCCGTCGTCATCGACGAGGACAAGTGCATCGCTGACAAGGGCTGCACCGTCTGCGTCGACGTTTGCCCGCTCGACGTGCTGGCCATCGATCTGACGAAGAACAAGGCGTTCATGAAGTTCGATGAATGCTGGTACTGCATGCCCTGCGAGAAGGACTGCCCCACCGGCGCCGTGCGCGTCGACATCCCCTACCTGGTGAGGTGATCATGCTTGCCACCATCCATGACCGGCTGCGCAACAGCGATGCAGGCGTGCGCCGCATCGCCGTCATCGACCTGCCCTACACCGACGAGGAAGACGACATCGCGCCGCTGCTCGTTGCAGCCCTCGCCGATACCGACGCCACCGTGCGGCTTGAAGCGGCGAAGGCGCTCGAGGGCTTCGAGGAGCCCGAGGTGCTGGCGGCGCTCGCCCCCCTGCTGAAGGACCCGGACGCCGAGGTGCGCGAGGCCGTTGCCTACACGCTCGCAGAGCTGAAAGACTCAGCCTCCGCCACGGCGCTGCTGCCCTACCTGGGCGACGCGGACCCCGAAGTGCAGGCCGCCGCGCTGCAGGCCGTAAAAGCCCTGCGCGTGGACGCCGCCTTCGACCCCGCTATGGCCGCGCTCGCCCATGCCGACGCCAAGGTGCGCCGCGCTGCCGTCAGCGTGCTGGGCTATCTGAAGAAGCCGCAAGCCATTTCGGCGCTGACCGAGGTGGCGGCACACGACACAGATGCCGAAGTCCGCCGCGTCGCGGTCGGCGCGCTGAGCTTTGCCAACGATGCCGAGGTCAGCGTGCATCCGGCCCTCAGCCGTGCCCTCAACGACCCGGTCTGGCAGGTGCGTGAGGAAGCCGCCACGACCTTCGCCAAGACGGGCTCGGCGCTGGGCGTGCCCAACCTCGTGCGCGCCATGGACGACGAGTACTGGCAGGTGCGGGTGAAGGCCGCTCGGTCCTTGGGCAAGCTGAAGGCGCGCGACGGTGTGATGGCGCTGGTGGAGGCGCTGATCCACCCGGTCAGCAACCTGCGCAAAGAAGCCGTCATCGCGCTGGGCGAGATCGGCGACCCGCGCGCCATCACGCCGCTGGAACGCACGCTGCGCGACCCCGACCCGGACGTGCGCAAGCTCTCCAAGCTCGCACTCACCACCATCCAGATGAATGGAGGTGCGGCATGACCTTCGTCGTCACCGAGGCTTGCATCCGCTGCAAGTACACCGACTGCGTCGCCGCCTGCCCCGTGGAGTGCTTCCACGAAGGCCCTGACTTTCTCGTCATCGACCCCAGCGCCTGCATCGACTGCGGCGTCTGCGTACCGGAGTGCCCGGTCGAGGCCATCTTCGACGAGAAGGACCTGCCCCCCGAACAGCGCGAATACGCCGAACTGAACCGGCGCCTGGCCGCGCAATGGCCGCTCATCACTGCCGCACAGGAACCGCTGCCCGATGCCGAGCACTGGGCCAACCAGACGCACAAGCGCGCCCTGCTGACGGAGACCGCCGCGCCCGCCTGAGACCCGGCGCGACGCAGGCACCGATCTTGCGCCGCTGCTTCTGAACCTACCCGACTGCCAGGAGATTGAGATGAAGTTGCCCCAGCTCTCGCATGTTTCCGCCACCCTCGCGAAGTGCCTCGCGCTCTGCGCGGCCTTCCTGGCCCCGCAGGCCCACGCCGCCAAGGAGGTGGTGACGATAGGCATCGGCACCCAGAACACCACCACCAACACCGTCACCGGCGGTGTGGTGCTCAAGGAGCTCAAGCTGCTGGAGAAGCACCTGCCCAAGACGGGCAAGTACGCCAACATCGAGTGGAAGCTCGACTGGCAGAACTTCACCTCCGGCCCGCCCATCACCAACGGCATGGTCGCCGGCAAGCTGCAGATCGGCATGATGGGCGACTACCCGCTGCTGGTGAACGGCGCCACCGGGCAGCTCAACAAGGGCAACGAGACCCAGCTCGTCGCCGTCATCGCCTACAACGCCTTCGGCTCGGGCAACGGCGTCGTGGTGCACAAGGACAGCCCCTACTACGAGCTGGCCGACCTCAAGGGCAAGACGGTGTCGGTGCCCTTCGGCTCGGCGGCGCACGGCATGATGCTGCAGGCGATGCAGGAGCGCGGCTGGCCGGCGGACTACTGGAACCTCGTCAGCCAGAGCCCCGAGGTGGGCACCACCAATCTGCAGGAAAAGAAGATCGACGCCCACGGCGACTTCGTGCCCTTCGCCGACCTGCTGCCGCAGCGGGGCTTTGCCCGCAAGATCTTCGACGGCGCACAGACCAAGGTTCCGACCTTCCACGGCGTCGTCGTGCGCAAGGAGTTCGCCGACAAATACCCCGAGGCCGTCGTGGCCTACATCAAGGCCTTGATGGAGGCCAACGACTGGGTGCGCAAGGACCCCAAGCTGGCCGCCGCCAAGATCGAAGAGTGGACCAAGATCGAGAAGGAGGTCGTCTACCTCTTCCTCGGCCCGGGCGGCATCCACACGCTGGACCCGAGCATCAAGCCGCGCTGGGTCGAGACGATCAAGATCGCACACGGCGTGCTGGCCAAGCTGGGCCGCGTGAAGGAGTTCGACGCCGTCGCCTGGGTCAACGAGAGCTATCTGCGCGAAGCCTTCAAGCAGCGCGGCCAGGACTACGAGGCCCAGAAGCAGACGCTCGCCAACTACGACATCGCCGGCAACGACCCCATCTGCAAGGTGCCGGTCACGCGGCCCAAGGAGGCCGGCGAGATCTGGCTGTCCAGCGGCGAGATCGTCGTGGCCAGCTCGCCCGCCTGCCTGCTGGCTGGCGTGAAGCAGTACGAGGCGGCGGGCAAGAAGGTCAACGTCGCCTACCTCTACGACAAGGAGCTGGGCATCAAGGTCGTCGCCGACAAGGCTTTCTACGCGGTCGACGCCAGCAACCCCAAGGCGCCGCTGGCCGTGCCCTTCCTGCTGAAGAAAGACGCCGAGGCCTACGCCGCCAGGACGCACGGCAAGCTCGCCACCTTTGCGGAGGCCCTGGGGCAGGCCAACGCCACTGTCGTCGCGGTCAGCGTGAAGTGAACACCATGAGCGCGCTGCCCCGCATCCAAACCTACACGCCGCCCCTGGCGCCGCCTGCTGCAATGCCTGCGGCGGCGCCCAAGGCGGCCCCGCCCGCCCACGTGGGCCAGGGCATCACGCCGCTGCCCCTGCCGTTGCCCGCGGCTGCTGCGCCCAGCCTGCGGCAGCGCTTCTGGCGGGGCCGTGGCGCGGCGGTGCTGATGGGTGCGCTGTCCATCGCCAGCGTGCTGCTCTTCTGGCACCTGGCCACGCGCTACAAGCTCGACGCCTACATCCGCTTCAACAACATCCCCACGCCGGCCCAAGTGCTGGAGAAGGTGGTGGAGGTCAACGCCAGCCCGAAGTTCGTCACCAACATCGGCATCAGCGTGCGGCGCATCCTGCTCGGCTTCCTGGTGGCCACGGGCCTGGGCGTCGGCCTGGGCATCCTGATCGGCCGCTACCGCATCGTGCGCGGGCTGGCCATGCCGGCGATGGAGGTTTTCCGGCCCATCCCGGCCATCGCCTGGGTGCCCATGTCCATCATGCTGTGGCCCGACAACGAGGTGAGCATCGTCTTCATCACCTTCCTGGGCGCCTTCTTCCCCATCCTGCTCAACACCGTGCATGGTGTCGAGGCGATCGACCCGGTGCTGCTGCGCGCCGCCCGCACGCTGGGCGCGGGCGAGGCCAGCCTGCTCAGGCACGTGGTGCTGCCCGGCGCCCTGCCCCACATCTTCACGGGCCTGGCGGTAGGCATGGGCGTGGCCTGGGTGTCGCTGATCGCCGCCGAGATGATCTCGGGGCAGTTCGGCATCGGCTACTTCACGTGGGAGGCCTACTCGCTGATCAGCTATGCCGAGATCGCGCTCGGGATGATCACGATCGGCGTGCTGGGGCTGCTGTGCAGCGGCGCCATCCGGCTGCTGGCCAAGCTCGCCATGCCCTGGCAGGCCCATTCGCAAGGAGGACGTTGATGGACATGGCGACAGCATCCCGTGGCCGCGTGGACGTGCGCGAGCTGGACATCCGCTTCCACTCAAAAGGCCAGGATTTCGAAGCCGTGCGCGCCGCCAACGTGCATGTGCGGCCCGGCGAGTTCGTGTCGCTGATCGGGCCGTCCGGCTGCGGCAAGTCCACGCTGCTGAACGCGGTGGCAGGCTTCCTCAAGCCCAGTGGCGGTCAGGTGCTGCTGGACGGTCAACCCATCACGGGCCCGGGCTCGGACCGCGGCGTCGTGTTCCAGCAGTACTCGCTCTTCCCATGGATGACGGTGCGTGCGAACGTGGAGTTCGGGCTGCGCATGAAGGGTGCGTCGGCCAGCGACCGCGAGGCGCAGGCGCGCACGCTGCTGGGGCTGGCCGGCCTGCTGTCCTTCGAGAACCACTACCCCGACCAACTCTCCGGCGGCATGAAGCAGCGCGTGGGCATCGTCCGCGCGCTGGCCACCAGCCCGCAGGTGCTGCTGATGGACGAGCCCTTCGGCGCCCTCGACTCTCAGACCCGCGTGGTGATGCAGGAGATCCTGACCAATATGTGGCAGCGCCTGCGCATCTCGGTGCTCTTCATCACGCACGACATCGAGGAGGCGGTGTTCCTGTCCGACCGCATCTACGTGATGACGGCAAGGCCCGGACGCATCAAGGCCGAGCTGGACGTGCCGCTGCCGCGGCCGCGCACGCCGGACATGACCTCCGAGCCCGAGTTCGTCGCCATGGTGCGCCAGATCAAGGGCCTGATCCGCGAGGAAAGCATCGCGGCCATGGGGGGCGAACTGAGCGAAGGCGGGCTGGCGGGCCTGTGCACCGAGATCGGCCCGCAGGGCGTGGAGCACCTCGTCTGATGGACGCCGTTCCCACCGAAGTCGTCTGGCACCAGGCCAGCGGCGTGCTGGCGCTGGCCTGGGCCGACGGCCGCGCCGCCCGCCTCAGTGGCCCGGTGCTGCGCGCCGCCTGCAAATGTGCCGGTTGCGAGCAGCGCCGGCGCAGCGGCGAGCCCGTGCAGGCGCCCGTCGACACACAGCTCACCGGCCTTCACCCGGTCGGGCCGCAGGGCCTGCAGCTCGTCTTCAGCGACGGCCACGACCGCGGCATCTACCCCTGGCCCTATCTGCATCAACTCTGCCTGGAGCCTTGCGCATGAGCATTCTTTTCGACGCCAAGGTGCTGGACGTCCGCCACTGGACCGACCGCCAGTTCTCCTTCACCTGCACCCGCGACCCGGGCTTTCGCTTCCGGAGCGGGCAGTTCACGATGATCGGCCTGATGGTCGACGGCAAGCCGCTGCTGCGCGCCTACAGCGTCGTCAGCCCGCACTGGGACGACACGCTGGAGTTCCTCAGCATCAAGGTGCCCGACGGCCCTCTGACCTCGCGCCTGCAGCACATCCAGGTCGGCGACACGGTGCACATCGGCCGCAAGGCCTCGGGCACCCTCGTCACGCAGAACCTGCTGGCCGGTCGGCATCTCTACCTGCTGGCCACCGGCACGGGCCTGGCGCCCTTCATGGCCATCGTGCGCGACCCCGACGTCTATGAGCTCTACGAGAAGGTCATCCTCGTGCATGGCTGCCGCCAGGTGAGCGAGCTGGCCTACGAGGACATCATCACGCGCGAGCTGCCCGACAACGAATTCTTCGGCGACCAGGTGCGCGACAAGCTCATCTACTACCCGACCGTCACGCGCGAGCCCTTCCGCAACCAGGGGCGCATCCCGACGCTGATGGCCAACGGCAAGCTGCCCAGCGACATCGGCCTGCCGCCACTGTGCAAGGAGAACGACCGCTTCATGCTGTGCGGCAGCCCCGAGATGTTGCGCGACACGCGCGCGGTGTTCGACGAGATGGGCATGACCGAGGGCAATATGAGCCATCCCGGGCATTTCGTCATCGAGCGGGCCTTCGTCGAGAAGTGAACGGCCATGCTGGCACGGGCTGCCTTCTTCGACGCTCATGGCCAGGCCCTGCGGCGAGTCTGGCCGGGTTGGGCGACCTGCGTGCTGATCGCTTTGGCTGCGTCATTCGTTGCCGCGCTGTATCAGGGGCCGCCGATGTTGTATGCGCTGCTGTTCGGCGCGGCGCTGCACAGCCAGAGCCCGCAGGACCGCACGGCCGCTGGTGTGGACTTCTGCGGCCGCACGCTGCTGCGCCTGGGCGTGGGGCTGCTGGGTGCGCGCATCAGCTGGGAGCAGGTCGCCGGGCTCGGTTGGCCGACCTTGCTTGTCGTGTTGTTCGCGGTCGCCAGCACCCTCCTGTGCGGTCGGTGGCTGGCTAAGGCACTGCGCCTGCCGTGGGCGCTCGGCGTGCTGGCGGGCGGCGCCACGGCCATCTGCGGCGCCTCGGCGGCGCTGGCGATTGGTGCGGTGCTGCCGCGTGCCGGTGAGGGGGAGACGCCGAACGAACGCCACGCGCTCGTCGTGGCCGTCTTGGCCACGCTGCTGTCGACGGCGGCGATGGTGGCCTACCCACTGATCGCGCGGCAGTTGCAGCTGTCGCCGGCTGGTGCTGGCCTCTTCATCGGCGGAAGCATCCATGACGTGGCGCAGGTGGTGGTAGCGGGCTATTCGATCTCTGCGGCCGCCGGCGACGCGGCCTCCATCGTCAAACTGTTGCGCGTCAGCCTGCTCTTCATCGTCGTGCTGGGCGTGTCCATCGCCTGCCGCACTTCGGCCGACGAGCCGCCGCCCACGGCACGACCGATGGTGATGCGACTCGGCGGGCTGGTGCCGGGCTTTCTGTGGCTGTTCGTCGCGCTGGCGACGCTCAACTCGCTGGGATGCCTGCGGCCAGTGCAGGAGCAGCTCAATCTCGCCTCGCGCGCCTGCCTCATGCTGGGGGTGGCCGGGCTCGGCATGAAGACGTCGTTCCCGCACCTCGCCAGCGCAGGTTGGCGGCCCATCCTGCTGATGGTGGCGACGAGCTTGTGGCTTGCAGCCGTTTCGCTCGCCGCCGCCTGGGGATTGCGGTTTTATTGAGGGTCCAACAAATCAGACCGTGGTCGGTGAGTCGCTCTGCAGCGTCCTGTCTATCTCGACGCGGTTCCGGCCGGCCTCCTTGGCGCGATACAGGGCCTCGTCGGCCCGCTTGAGGGCGTTCGCAGCCGACCCTCCCGGCGGCGACAGCGCCACGCCGAAGCTGGCGGTGATTGCGAGGCGGCCCGCAGTACAGCTGACCTCGCTCTGCTGCACGCGTTCGCGAAGCTTCTCGGCCAGGCGGGCGGCATCACGCACACGCGTGCCCTGGCAGGCGATCAGGAACTCCTCGCCGCCCCAGCGACCGATGACATCGCTCGCGCGCAGGTTGGCCGCGACGATGGCCGCAACGCGGCGCAATACCTCGTCGCCGCAATCATGGCCATGGCGGTCGTTGACATGCTTGAAGTGGTCGATGTCCAGCAGCACGAGCGACATCCCCTGTGCCGCCTCTTCCATGTCACCCAGCGATTGCTCCAGGCCGCGCCGGTTCAACACACCGGTCAGTTCATCGACCGTAGCCAGGCGGCGCAGGTTCTCCTGCTCGATGCGCAACTGACGCGTGCGCGCGGTCAAGGCATCGATCTCCCGCTGCTGGCGGCGATGGCTCAGGCGCAGTCGCTGCCAGCCACGCAACACCATGGCGCAAGCACCAAAAAGCCAGGCAAGCAGGATGCCCAGGTAGACGCGGTCGTCGCCGATCCATTCGCCCTTCAGCACCAGGCGGCGAAGCTGCAGTTCATGGTGCTGGCCGGTCAGCTCTCCGGGAATGCCGATGGACAACGACGTCGCGTTGTCCAGGCTCGGCTGGTTGTACTCGCGAGGCAGATTGAACATCTGGACCCACCAGTCGGGCACGTTGAGTTCGCTCAACTTGATGCGCACCGGTTGCTCAACGTCTCGCCTTCGAAGCGTGACCGCGTGCATCCGCGAGCTGTTGGCGTCCTCGAGCCTGGAGAAGCGCGGATCGAAATTCCGGATATCAAGATGCAGGAATGGCGCCGGCCCTTGGTAGTCCAGTTCCAGCTCGATGTGGTCAAAACCGCTCAGATCCCGGCCGCGGCTGAGATCGTCGCCGGTCAGCAGATAGGTCAGGACGCACGGCTGGTACTTCCCGGAGACGACGTATTGGCAACGCCATCGCAACCGCCCGGCGTCCACCCACTGCACCGCGGCTTCCTCGCCGGCCTGAGGGGGGGCTTCCAGGAAATGCTTGCTCACGCCCGGCTCCAGCAGATCCAGAGTTCGCGCGGGCAGCATCATGTGAACACCCAGCACGGCCACGGTGAGCACGATCCCTCCCATGAGGAATCTGATGCTGGTCAGGTCAGATTGCACGCCATCAAACTTCGGCATTCGCGTCCTGTGCACTCTAGATCCAAAGGCGGGCGCCGGCACAACGAAGCGCTCGCCTCACGGGGCAAATCGCCGTCGACGGCAATCCATGAAAAACGCGGCCTGGCCAACTGCCGCGAATCGGTTCGATGGGCGCCAGCGCCTTCGATAATTGAAATTGGTAAGGCCAATTTAACGATTTATGCCATGTTCGCCTACACTGGTCAGACCTTCAATACCCTGACCATCGTGAGTGACTTCCACGCCCCTTCCGCCTGCCTGACGGGCAAGACCGTTCTGATCACCGCAGCAGCACAGGGAATCGGACGTGCAAGCGCCCTGGCCTGCCTTGCGGCGGGTGCCGAGGTGATCGCCACGGACATCCAGGAGAGCGGCTTGGCCGCGCTGGCCCGGGAAGCGGCGTCTTCGGCGCTGCGTACCGAGGTTCTCGATGTCCGCGACACCCTGTCGGTGCAGAGCCTGGCCGGTCGGCTCCCTGCTCTGCACGGGCTGTTCAACTGCGCCGGCTTCGTGCATCACGGCACGGTGCTCGACTGCGACGAAGCGGCCTGGGACTTCAGCATGGACCTGAACGTGAAGAGCATGCTGCGCACGCTGCGCGCCTTCCTGCCGGGCATGCTCGCAGAGGCCGCACGCCACGGCGGCGGCGCCTCGGTGCTGAACATGGCATCCATGGCCTCTTCGGTGAAGGGCTTTGCGAACCGCTTCGCCTACGGCACGACCAAGGCGGCCGTCATCGGCTTGAGCAAGGCAGTCGCTGCGGACTTCGTCAAGCAAGGCTTGCGCTGCAACGCCCTTTGCCCTGGCACGGTGGACACACCGTCCCTGCGCGGGCGGATCGCTGCGGCGGCCGATCCCGTGCAGGCCGAGAAAGACTTCATCGCCCGCCAGCCCATGGGCCGGCTGGCCACAGTCGACGACATCGCACCGCTCGTCGTCTTCCTGCTCAGCGACGCGTCGCGCTTCATCACCGGGCAGGCCGTTTGCGTGGATGGTGGCGTCACGATCTAAGGCGCGCGTCATTTCGGCATATCTCCCGATCCGTCAATAACGAACTTCCCATGAAACTCCTTCGCTACGGCCCTGTGGGCCAAGAACGCCCCGGCCTGCTCGATGACAACGGCCGCGTGCGCGACCTCTCGGGCCTTGTCGACGATGTCGCGGGCGACGTGCTGACCCCCGCGGCGCTGGAGCGCCTGCGCGCCGTCGACGCCAGCTCGCTGCCGCTCGTCGAAGGCACACCCCAGCAGGACCTGCGCCTCGGCCCCTGCGTCGGCCGCGTCGGCAAGTTCATCTGCATCGGCCTGAACTACGCCGATCACGCTGCCGAGTCCGGCTTGGCCGTGCCGACCGAGCCCGTCGTCTTCGCCAAGTGGACCAGCGCCATCTGCGGCCCCGATGACGCGGTGCAGATCCCGCGCGGCTCGCTCAAGACCGACTGGGAGGTGGAGCTGGGCGTCGTCATCGGCGAAGGTGGCCGCTACATCGAGGAAGCCGACGCGATGAAGCATGTGGCCGGCTACTGCGTCGTCAATGACGTGTCAGAGCGCGAATGGCAGCTCGAGCGCGGCACGCAGTGGGACAAGGGCAAGGGTTGCGACACCTTCGGCCCCATCGGCCCCTGGCTCGTCACGGCCGACGAGGTGGCCGACCCGCAGCAACTCGACCTCTGGCTGGAGATCGACGGCCGGCGCTTCCAGAACGGCAACACGCGCACCATGGTGTTCGGCGTTGCGCAGATCGTCAGCTACCTGAGCAAGTTCATGAGCCTGCAGCCCGGCGACATCATCTCCACCGGCACGCCGCCCGGCGTCGGCCTGGGCCAGAAGCCGCCGCTGTACCTGAAGCCCGGCCAGACCATGCGCCTGGGCATCCAGGGCCTGGGCGTTCAAACGCAGAAGACCGTCGCAGCATGACCACCCGCATCACAGGCCTGCGCACGGTGGATGTGCGCTTCCCGACGTCGCAGCACCTCGACGGTTCGGACGCGATGAACCCCGACCCGGACTACTCGGCCGCCTACGTCATCCTTGAAACCGACACGCCGGGCCTGGAAGGCCATGGCCTGACCTTCACCATCGGCCGTGGCAACGATATCTGCTGCCGCGCCATTGAGGCCATGCGCCACCTGGTTGTCGGCCTGGAGCTGAGCTGGATTGCCGCCGACATGGGCCGCTTCTGGCGCCACGTCACGTCGGACAGCCAACTGCGCTGGATCGGGCCCGACAAGGGCGCCATCCACCTCGCCACCGGCGCCGTCGTCAATGCCGTATGGGACTTGTGGGCCAAGGCCGAGGGCAAGCCGGTGTGGCGCCTGGTGGCCGACATGAGCCCGGCCGAGCTGGTGCGCTGCATCGACTTCCGCTACATCACCGACTGCATCACACCCGACGAGGCGCTGGCGCTGCTGACCCGCGCAGCAGAGGGCAAGGCCGAGCGCCTGGCCACGCTGGAGCGCGAGGGCTACCCCTGCTACACGACCTCGGCCGGCTGGCTGGGCTACCCCGACGACAAGCTGCGCCGGCTGTGCCAGGAGGCTGTGGACGCGGGCTTCAACCACGTCAAGCTCAAGGTCGGCCGCGACCGCGAGGACGACATCCGCCGCCTGCGTATCGCTCGCGAGGTGCTGGGGCCGGACCGCAAGCTGATGATCGACGCCAATCAGGTCTGGGATGTTCCCGTGGCCATCGACTGGCTCAAGGACCTGGCCTTTGCCAAGCCCTGGTTCATCGAGGAACCGACCAGCCCCGACGACGTCGAAGGCCACCGTGCCATTCGGCAGGCCATCGCGCCCATGCAGGTCGCCACCGGCGAGATGTGCCAGAACCGCATCCTGTTCAAGCAGTTCATGATGCGCGGCGCCATCGACGTGGTGCAGATCGACAGCTGCCGCCTGGGCGGCGTCAACGAGATCCTGGCCGTCATGCTGATGGCCGCCAAGCACGGCCTGCCCGTCTGCCCGCATGCCGGTGGCGTGGGCCTGTGCGAGTACGTGCAGCACCTGTCCATGATCGACTACCTCTGCATTGCCGGCACGCGTGACGGCCGTGTCATCGAGTACGTGGATCACCTGCATGAGCACTTCGTCGACCCCTGTGTCGTGCGCGGCGCGGCCTACATGCCGCCCGAAGCACCTGGCTTTTCGATCACGATGAAACCGGCCTCGCTGGAGCAGTACCGGTTCGCGGGCTGAAGGGACTCATCGCGCCTTCAAGTACGCCCTCGGTCCGGCATCGATTTTTCCGACGGTCGGCAATAACTCGCCAGAACCGTTCCAGCACCAACGCGCGGCCTTGAAAGAGACCGCGCGATTTTGCCTTTTCCCGGATAGGTCCACGTCATGAAGAACCGATCTCCGTCAGCGCTGCTGGCCAGCCTGTGCATCTCCCTCCTGGCCCCAGCCCACGCGAGTGCGCAGGACGAGGGCGAATGGCATTCGCTGTTCAATGGCCGCGACCTTTCCGGATGGACCGTGAAGATCAACAAGCATCCGCTTGGAGACAACTACGCAAACACGTTTCGGGTGGAAGACGGCGTGATCAAGGTCAGCTATGACGGCTACGGCAAGTTCGACGAACAGTTCGGCCATCTGTACTCCAACCTGGCCTACGCCAACTACATCCTTAGGCTCGAGTACCGGATCACGGGCACTGCCGTTGCAGATGCCCCACCCTGGGCCAAACTCAACAGCGGCGTGATGATCCATTCACAGTCGCCCTGGACGATGGGGCTCAACCAGGCCTGGCCTGCCAGCATGGAATTCCAGTTCCTCAGCGCGGGCGCAACGGCGGGCCGCCAGRCGGGAAATGTGTGCACGCCTGGCACCAACCTCGAGATGAAGGGCCGGCTGGTGACAGACCACATCATCGAGTCGACCTCGAAATTGTTCCCCCTGGATGAGTGGGTAGCGGTGGAGGTCGAGGTTCGAGGCAACGAGGAAGTCGTCCATCGCGTCAATGGCGTCGAGGTCCTGCGCTATCAGCACCCCCAGCTTGATCCCAGGGAGGACAGCGCAAAGGCCCTGCTGGATGCCGGTGCTCCCCTGCAGTTGTCATTCGGCCATATCGCGCTGCAGGCGGAATCGCAGCCCGTATGGTTTCGGAACATCAGGATCCGATCCCTTCCCACCACTTCCCGGACCGGGCAACAGGCTCCGGGAGTGCCTCGGTGAAATCTCCTGCTGCTGCCGTGACTCGCGGCCTGCGATGACGAAGCCGCGCGCCCCTATTTACTTTGTCCATCGCCCCAACTAACATTGGTCATACCAAAAACACAACGACAAGTTGTGGTCCGACCACGAAAGTTCATCAGGGAGAAGTGCCTTGCAGGTCGAAGCCGCCGCGAGCCAACAGCTCCTCAAAGTCATCAATCGCATGGCGCTCGTCAGGCAACTGTGCGCCAAACCAGGTCAGTCACGAGCCGATCTGGCTGCTGTGGTGGGCCTGACTAAATCCACCGTCGGCCTGCTCGCCCGTGAATTGATTACCGAGGGTTGGCTGGTCGAGCGCGAAATCGTCCCGACAGGCGACATGGGTCGCCGCCCCACGCCCTTGTTCATCGATCCAACCCGACTGCTGCTGCTCGGTGCCGAAGTCGGCGTCGACTCCGTGCGCGTGGTTGCCACGTCCCTCACGGGCGAGATACGTGCAGAAACTGTCGCCAGCTACGGTGCCATTCGCTCGGCCAAGTCGTGCATTCGAGTACTTGCCGCATCGCTGCTGAAGGTCTTCGGGCAGCTCGCCGCCAGCGAGCAGGCGCTGGGTATCGGTGTCGGCTTGCCCGGCGGCGTCGATGCAGCGCGTGGCGTGCTTCGATTCGCGCCCAACCTGGGCTGGCGCGATGTGCCATTCGCAGCACTGCTGGCCGAAAGACTGGCTGACTCCCCGCTGGCGCACGTGCCGCTCTTCCTTCAGAACGAAGCTGCTGTCGCCGCGGTTGGCGAAGTGGAGTTCAACTCCTCGACCGCAGCGGACCCATTGCTCTACGTCTCCATCAGCGAGGGCCTCGGTGCCGGTGTCATCGTCGGTGACCGGCTGCTGACCGGCAACCGAGGTTTCGCTGGCGAAGTGGGGCACACCGTGCTGCAACTCGATGGTCCGCGTTGTTCCTGCGGGCGCCGGGGCTGCGCGGAGGCGCTGATCTCGATGGGCGCCATGCAGCGGGGCTACGGCAGGGGGACGGAGATGACCTCGCTGTCTCGGATACGCAGCCATCTGTTGGGGAACGACCCTGAGACCCAGAATGCCGTCGCCTCCGCCGGACGCTACCTCGGCGTGCTGCTGCAGAACCTGTCTGCCACTTACGACCCCGCGTGCATCGTTCTCGGTGGTGCCGCGATCGAGCTGGGGGAACCATTCCTTAAGCCGGCGCTGGATACGCTGAACGCCTATGCCGCTGCAGCCGGTTTGCCACCGCCGATCGTGCGCACGTCGCGCTTCGGCGTCAACGCCGTCGCTGTCGGCGCTGCAGCGCTGGCACGTTATCGACTGACCCGCCCCGCGTTACCTCTGGCTGACGGTGGAACCATTTTTCTTGAAACAGCGGAGGCTGCTTGATGTTTCTCGGCATTGATCTGGGTACCTCGGAAGTCAAGCTGCTGTTGCTTGACGACAGCGGTCGCATCGTTGGTACCGCAGGCAGCGCATTGACGCTGTCGGCACCGGAACCTCTGTGGTCCGAGCAGAATCCATCCGACTGGTGGCGCGCGACCGGCACCGCCGTCGCCCAATTGCGCACGACCCACCCGACCGAGTTCGCCGCCGTGCGCGGCATCGGCCTGTCCGGCCAGATGCATGGCGCGGTGCTGCTGGGCGCTGACGACGCCGTGCTGCGCCCGGCCATCCTGTGGAACGACGGCCGCAGCCACGCCGAGTGCGACGAGCTGACAACCACCGCGCCGCGCCTGCACGACATCGCCGGCAACCTCGCCATGCCCGGCTTCACCGCCCCGAAGCTGCTGTGGGTGAAGAAGCACGAGCCCGAAGTCTTCGAGCGCGTGGCCAG
>NZ_JBFUMN010000043.1:0-43991 GCF_054049335.1 Roseateles sp. P5_E1 | reverse complement strand
CGTGTAGCTGCCTGCCGCGCTGTAGCTCTTCGTGGCCGACACCCCGCTGGCGCTCGTGCCGTCCCCGAACGTCCACGCGTAGCTGGCGATCGGGCCTTCCGCATCGGTGCTGCCGGCGCCGGAGAAGCTCAGGTTCGCGCCCACCTGCCCACTCGTCGGGCCGCTGATGCTGGCCACCGGCGCCTGGTTGGCCATGCCTCCCGGCGTCCAGGCCTCCACTTCGACGATGCGCGAGAAGTTGTTCATCGCACCTGCTATCAGGACTCGAATACTGGTCGTACTAACCGATGCAAATACAAATTGCCGCCACACCTTGTCATTTCCGGTGACATTGCCGCCTTCTACAGTCACCCATCCGCCGCCATCCCAATACTGGACGTCGTACTGAGTGATTCCATATTTTGCGAAGGTCATCGCCAGCGTAGGCGCCGACGGCGATTCCTTATCATCCTGCAGTGTGAATACGTCAATTTCGCTGATCGTCTGCATGCCGTTGAAGTCGACCTGCACCCAGTCGGGATAGACACGCGACGTGGCATCGTTCCACCCCCCTCCGGCGCCCCAATTCAAACCCTTTCTATCACCGTCATTGATCGATTTAACCGGGTAATGGTCGTCATACACGCTGGAGGCAGATGCAATACCGCCATTGGCAGCCAACGCCACATTCGTGGCAACACCTGGAGGCGCTCCAACCGAAAACAAAGCGGTCTTCACAGAACTCAATCCATGATTATCCACCACCGTCAAGGCGACTTTATACGTGCCGATGTACTGGTATGTCTTGGCGACGCTGACTCCGACTCCGGTCGTGCCATCGCCGAAATCCCAAACATAAGAAGCAATGGAACCACCAGGGGCGCTGCTCAACGCAGCGGAAAACTGCGCAACCGCCCCTGCAGTTCCAACACCTGGCTGTATTTCAAAATTCGCGCTTGGCGGCGGGTAAGCCCCTTGTGAAACCACAACTTGCTGCGTAGCAGTAGATGTCGCACCCACGGAGTCGGTAACCGTCAACTGGACGGTGTAGGTTCCAGCGTTTGCATAAACCTTCCTAGCTGAAACTCCAACCGCGGTCGTGCCGTCGCCGAAGTCCCACCCATAACTTGCAATGTTGGCTTCAGCATCTGTACTCGCAGAACCGGAAAAGGTAGTGAAGATTCCGGCCTGCAAATTAACCGAGGGCACGGAAATGACCGCCACGGGGGGCGTGTTCGGCTGAAGGCAAAGCTCCCAGATGCCGAACAGCGCCGA
Source organism: Roseateles sp. P5_E1 (assembly GCF_054049335.1). Lineage (NCBI taxonomy): Bacteria > Pseudomonadati > Pseudomonadota > Betaproteobacteria > Burkholderiales > Sphaerotilaceae > Roseateles > Roseateles sp. P5_E1. The sequence continues at coordinate 42,737 of NZ_JBFUMN010000043.1, read as the reverse complement.
GCCCCTGGAGTGGCCGTACACCGAGTAGCCGCACCCCGTGGAAGGTGCAAACGTAGTCAGCGCAAGAGACACGTTCCCCGGGTTTGTCGTCGGCACGTGCACCTCGGTCCACAAGAGGGTTCTCGTGTCGAAAGTCCACAGATCGTCCAATGCCGAACCGGAAGGCGAAACGCCACCAAACAGAACGACAACTCCATTTTTCGAGTCGAAATACATCTGCGCGTAGCTGCGTTCGCTCGGGCCAACGGCTCCGATTACTTCCCTCCAACTGTTGGTTGCAGGGTCGTACAGCCACGTGTCGTTTAAATAGGCATTGTTGATGCACCGCACCGACTGTCGATCAAAGCATACCCCTCCAAACAGCACGAATTGGCGACTGAAGGAGTCGTAGACAAACTGGTTCTCTATCTGGCCGCGGGGCTCAGGCGAAGTCCCTTGGCCAGCAGGGATCGCAAGCGTAAATTCTCTGGTCGAAAAATTCAGTTTATACAATGAATTATCATTGCTGGCACTTCCGAACATATAGGCATTGGCGCCATCTCCAGCGAACCCTGGGCTATGACGCTCTGTGGGCGCCAATCCGGTATAGCCCCAGTGACGCTCCATCAGCCTGATGTATTGCCCAGTACTCAGGGAGTATGCCCAAGCACCGCTTCCGAAGTCCGCGTATACGGAATAGGCCGCACCGGCGCCGATCCCGATATCGCGGTCCAACGTCAGCGTCTTGAGCGCCGCATCATAGGACAGGACCACGGCAGTCGGGCTACCGCCGTTTTGCACGAGCCAATCCTTGTAGAAGTCATTCGTCGTGGCTGGCAGCGTCGGATCTACCAACTTCGTGCCCGTCGTACCGGCACCAGCAGACCGCGTAAAACCCTGCTGGCTGGCACATCTGTAGCCACTACCACCATTCCAAAGCCAGAAATAGTTATTGATGGGATCAAATACCACGCCGCTTTCGTCTGAGCCATTGGGTTTATTGAACGAAGTATTGCCCGCGCAGCTGTTATTGGGATCGAGCAGCGTCCATGACTTGGCAAGAGGATCAAAAGCCCAAACATCGTTGAGATAGGCTCCGCCGCCGGCCCCTCCCCAAAAAACCGCCTGATTGAGCGAGTCCACCCACGTCATGGCGCTCCACTCGCGCCATGGGGGCGCATTGGTCGTGGAAATCTGACGCCATGTAGCAATAAATTCCGCAGCGCSCGCGTCGTTCGCCGCAAGTCCCAAGGAACAGATGCAAGCGCCGAGCAAGACCACGACTAGCCGGTTGAGAAGGACGCGCATAGGAACCGAAATCGAGATGTGTAAAGAATCCATCAAKACCTCAACGTGAAGCGGAGGTTCACGGAGCCCTCTTCCCTTGCGAGCGCGCATAGCGGACTCGCCTCGTCATCAAATGACCACTTTTACATCACACATGGACACTGGCGTCGACATTCCGCAACCCAAACCCTCGGCTCGGGGGTGCAGCAGGCACGTGTTGCGCATCGCCGTCGGCACACTCGCCGCCTGACCTTGGCCTGCACACCGTCATCAGAGAAGACCAGGCCCAGCCGCAGTTGCGGTCGTCTTGACCTCCAGCAACCGCAGCACGGCGGGGGCGACTATTGCGGCGCCAGTCATGCTGAGGTGGTTGTCGTCGAAGTACAGGCTGGCATCCCCCTCCAACACCTTACAACGCGGGCCGCCGCACAGCAGCTGGTCCAGCCCGACACGTTCGGCTTGCCCATCAGCGGTCAGCCGCTGCACCAGGGCCAGCGACGCGGCCTGCCGGATGCGGTAGTCGGCTGCCATCTGGYCCTGCGCGGCCAGCTCGTCTCCGCGTCGCCAGCGCATGGCGAGAGCCGCCGGCACCGGGTAGTGGTAGGTGGGCACCGGGTCCAGCAGCAACACCTGCTTGCCGGCAGCGTGCAGGCGCTGGATGCTTTGCACCAGGCCCGCCTCGAAGGCCGTCGCGCCGGGGCCGTCCAGATAGAACTGGTAGCGCGCCACCAGCAGCACGCTGTCGACACTGGTGTCAGCCACCAGCCTTTCCAGCAGCGCGCTGTTGACGGCCGCACAGCGTGGCCGGCCGGGGGGCTCGAAGCCCAACGCCGGCGGGCAGGTCGAGCCCGTCAGCTGAGCCACACGCCGGTCCGTCGCCTGGTCGCCCAACGCACGGGCGATCTCGACGCCATGGCTGTCACCCCAGACCGCCAGCGTCTTCGTGGCGGAGGCCGGCCCGAACAGGCAGCGGGCGTCGTAGTCCAACCAGCGGTTGCCGCTGGAGTGGCAGCGCTTGCGGTCGAGGCTGAAGTCGCTCGCGCCGGCACGCAGCACCGCATCGCGGCCCGGCTGGGCGGCACGCTGGTCGGACACGGCCGTCAGCGCCCAGGCCGCGGCCAGGCTGGCCACGATGGTGGACGCCCCCGCCACGAGCATGACCGGCTGCGCCACCTTGGAGCGCCGCACCGGTGCCTCCACCCAGCGCAGCGAGGCCCAGGCCAGCGCGACGGACAAGGCCACGGCCAGCGCGGCCTGCACCGGCGAGGGCTGGTCCAGCACCAGATGCCGCGTCAGCACCAGTACCGGCCAGTGCCAGAGGTAGAGCGAAAACGAATGCGCGCCGATCCAGCGCAGCGGCGCGGCCGACAGCCAGCGCGTCGCGACCGCCCGTTGCGTGGCACCGACCCAGATCAACGCCGCCGTCGCGAGGCAGGGCCACAGCGCCATCGGCCCCGGGAAAGCGTGATCGGCCCGCATCAGCAACAGCGAGGCGACGAGGGCCGCGAGCGCCGTCCAGCCCAGCCCCGAGTCCACCCAGGCCGGGCGCGCGGGCGGTGAATCACTGCGGCTGGACCACCAGGCCAGGCCCGAGCCGATCATCAGCTCGAAGGTGCGCGCTGGTGCCGCGTAGAAGGCCAGCTCGGCGTCATGAGGCATCAACCGCAGGCACCAGGCCAGCGACACGAGGCCCACGCCCAGCAGCACGATGCCGATATGCCGGCGCGCGAAGCGCCACAACAGGGCCAGCAGCGGCGGAAAGACGATGTAGTACTGCTCCTCGACGGCCAGCGACCAGGTGTGCAGCAGGGGCTTGAGCTCGGCGGCTCCTTCGAAATACCCGGTCGTCCGGTACAGCTCGATGTTGGAGACGAACAGCCCCGTGGCCCCCAGCAGTCGCGCAAACTCGCGCAGCGCCTGCGGCTCCAGCAGCAGCAGGCAGGCCGGCGCGACCAGGGCCAGCATCGCGAACAGCGCCGGGAAGATGCGCCGGATGCGCGCCGCATAGAAGGAGGCGATGCTGTAGCTGCCAGCGGCCAGGCGCTGCAGCAGCAGCGTCGTGATCAGATAGCCCGAGATCACGAAGAAGATGTCCACCCCGACAAAGCCGCCGGGCATGGCCGCGGGCCAGGCGTGGAAGACCACGACGGGCACGATGGCCAGGGCCCGAAGTCCCTCGATGTCGGGCCGGAATTTCATCCGCGAATGGTCAGGCCAGTGCCGCGGCCAAAGCCGCGACGACCTGGTCTTGCTGCTCCTCGGTGAGGTCGGCGCTCATGGGCAGGCTCATGACGCGAGCCGCCGCGGCGATGCTGTGCGGGCAGGCGTCCGGCTGGCCGTATTTGGCATAGGCCGGCTGGTGATGCAGCGGGCGCGGGTAATGCACGGCGGTCGGCACGCCGGCGGCCTTGAGCTTGGCCTGCACGGCCTCGCGGTCGTCCACGAAGACGGTGTATTGCGCCCAGACGCAGTCGCGGTCGGGCCGGACTTCCAGCAGCTGCAGGCTCGGGATGGCCGCCTGCAGCTTGGCGCGGTAGGCCTCGCCGAGCTCGAGCCGGCGGCGGACCTCCCACTCGAAGCGATCCAGCTTGCCCAGCACGACGGCGCATTGCAGCGTGTCCATGCGGCCACCCACGCCGACGCGAGTGTGCAGATAGCGCTGGCTCTGGCCATGGATGCGGATCTCGCGGCAGGCCTGGGCCAGCGCGTCGTCGTTGGTGAAGATGGCACCACCGTCGCCATAGCAGCCCAGCGGCTTGCTCGGGAAGAAGCTGGTGCAGCCGAAGGTGGAGGTGTTGCAGCTCTTCTTGCCGTTGTACGACGCGCCGAAACTCTGCGCGGCGTCCTCGATGACGGCCAGGCCATGCTTGCCGGCAATGGCGTTGATCTCGTCCATGTCGGCCACCTGGCCGTACAGGCTGACCGGCATGATGGCCTTGGTCTTCGACGTGATCGCGGCTTCGATGAGCTTGGCGTCGATATTGGCCGTACCGGGCTCGATGTCGACGAAGACCGGCACGCCGCCGGCCAGCACGATCATCTCGGCCGTGGCCGCGAAGGTGAAGGGGCTGGTGATGACTTCATCGCCGGGCTGCAGGTCCAGGGCCATCAGGCAGATCAGCAGCGCCTCGGTGCCGCTGGCGACGCTAATGCAGTGCTTGGCGCCGGTGTAGGTGACGAGGGCCTGCTCCATCTCCTTGACCTCGGGGCCCAGGATGTACTGGCCGTGGTCCAGCACCTTCTGGATGCGGGCGTTGATGTTGTCGCGCAGGGCCGCGTACTGGCTCTTGAGGTCGATGAAGTCCATCAGATGATCTCCAGGCGGTTGCCGCTCAGACGGTAACGGTCGCCGGTGTGGGGGCAGGTGGCGTCGACGGGCTGTTCGCTCGCGACGGGCAATTCCAGGCGCTCGCCGAAGCGGCTCATCCAGCCGATCTGCTTGGCGGGCACGCCCACCATCAACGCGAAATCGGGCACGTCACGGTTGATGACGGCGCCGGCGCCGATGAAGGCGAAGCGGCCGATGGTGGTGCCGCAGACGATCGTGCTGTTGGCGCCCAGCGTCGCACCCTGCTTCACGAGGGTGCGGCGGTATTCGTCCTTGCGCGTGACTGCCGAGCGCGGGTTGTAGACGTTGGTGAACACCATGCTGGGGCCGCAGAAGACGTCGTCCTCCAGCGTCACGGCGTCGTAGACGGAGACGTTGTTCTGGATCTTGACGTTGTCGCCGATGGCCACGTCGTTGCCGACATAGACGTTCTGGCCGAAGGAGCACTTGGCTCCGATGCGGGCGCCGGCGCTGATGTGCACGAAGTGCCAGACGCGGCAATCGGCGCCCAGCTGGGCGCCTTCGTCGACGATGGCGCTTGGGTGGATGGTGGTGGCCATTTCAGTAGGCCAGCGGCAGGTTGATGCGCTTGCCGTCGCGGGAGCTCATGTACAGCGCGATCAGCAGCTCCAGCGACTTCAGGCCTTCGCGACCGTCGGTCTCGGGGTGGGCCTCGCCGCGCAGCGTCTGGATGACGTTGTCGTAGTAGAGCGGGTGGCCGAAGCCGTAGACCGAGGTGGTCTGGTAGCTCGCGTCCTTGATCAGCGCGTCCATCTCATGGGGGGCATCGAATTCCCAATGCTGGATCTCGTTGACCGCCAAGCCGCCGACGCGCACCGAGCCCTTCTCGCCCAGCAGGGTGATGGAGCCTTCGAGGTTCTTGGGATAGGTCAGCATGCTGACGTTGACGGTGCCCATGGCGCCACTGCGCCACTTCAGCGCAGCCGCGCCGCTGTCCTCGACCTCGATGTTGCGGGCCAGCGTGCCGGTGTAGGCCATGACACTCTCCACGGGGCCGCAGACCCAGTCGAGCAGGTCGATGTAATGGCTGGCCTGGTTCATGAACGCGCCGCCGTCGAACTCCCACGTGCCGCGCCACTCGGCGCTGTCGTAATAGGCCTGGGGGCGGGTCCAGAAGACGTTGACGGCGACGTTGTAGAGCCGCCCGAAGCGGCCCTCGCTCATCGCGCGCTTGAGCAGTTGCAGCGTGGGGTTGCGGCGGTTCTGTTTGACGACGAAGAGGCGCACGCCGGCGTCGTCGCAGGCCTTGACCATGGCCAGGCCGTCCTGCCAGCGCGTGGCCATGGGCTTCTCCGTCATCACGTCGATGCCGGCGCGGGCCACCTCGATGGCCTGGCGGGGATGCAGGCCGCTGGGCGTGGTCAGCACGACGCAGTCGATGCCGAGTTCGGCCTTGGCAGCCAGCAGCTCGGTCAACGACGCAAAGCCGCGGCCCCCCGTCTTGGCGACGGCGGCCGCCAAGGCCGCGGGGTCGGTGTCGCACACCGCCACGAGCTCGGCGCGCTCGGCGTGCTTCTTGATCGCCTCCATATGGTTCTGGGCGATGCGGCCGCAGCCGATCAGCGCGAAACGGACCAGGCGGCCGATGACGGGAGGGCGGGACTGTTGCATAGGGTTCACCTGTGAGGGTTCGGTCTGTCTTGTCGGTCTAGGCGGCATTGTCGGCAGCTCGCCGCCAGAACCGCGTCAGTCTTGCAAAGGCCGGATCGGCGGCCAGCGGGTGGCGGCACCAGCCCAGCGCCAGCAGCCACGAAACGCAGCAGCTGAGGATGGCCAGCACGAACCAGAGGATAGGCATGGTCTGGCCAGGCTCGCGCGGGTGAAGCACCAGCAGCAGCGCGGGCGGCGCCAGCGCGATCAGCGCCACGGCCATGCTGCGCACGAGCTGGCCACGCAGCACGCGCCAGTCGTTGGGCAGGAACTTGCCCTTCACGACATAGACCAGCGGCAGCTGCAGCAGCATGGCCAGCGCCAGCCCGGCGGCGCAGGCCCAGGGCTCGCGCCAATACGCCGCCGCCGCGACGATGAGCGCCGCGCGCGCCGGCTGGAAGACCACCTCCATGCGGGTCAGCAGGTCCATGCGGCCCATGGCCACCATCAGGTTGCCGATCAGGCTGATCGCCGCGGCCAGCGCGCCGGCCAGGCAGAAGATGGGCACCAGCGGCGCCGCCGCGTCCCACTGCGGGCCGAACAGCAGCCGCAAGGTCTCCAGCCCGTAGAGGGCGACGAAGCCGTAGAAGGGCCAGGCCACCACGCAGACATAGGTGACGCTGGCGATGTAGAGCGGCTCCATGGCCTGCTGCTCGCGCACGGCCTTTGCGAAGGCGGGATAGGCCACGTTGCGCACGGCGCCCATCAGGTCGCGATGGAAGAGGTTCATCAGGCCCTGGGCGCGGCTCAGCAGCGCGACGGGCGTGAAGCCCATCAGCTTGCCCACGGCCAGGTCGTTGATGTCCATGGACACCGACGTGACGACGCCCACGACCGAGCTCTGGGCGCCGAACTTGAACAGGCTGCGCCATTGCGACAGCCCCGGCCGCAGCAACCGCCGCTCGCCCTGGGCCCACCAGGCGGCGAAGCCCGTGGTCGCACTGACGACCAGCGTGCCGGCCACGAGGCCGATGGGCCCCCAGCCGGCCCAGGACAGGCTGACGCTGGTGATGGCACCGGCCAGCGTCGCAACCAGGTTCGCGACGGCCAGGGCCTTGAAGGCGAGGCGGCGGCGCAGCAGCGCCAGCGAGATCGTCGAGAACGGCAGCAGCAGAAAGTTCATGGAGGCCAGCCACAGCAGGTCGCGCATGCGCGGCTCGCGGTAGAAGTCGGCCACCCAGGGCGCCACGGCAAAGACGATGAAGCCCAGACCGATGCCGATGATCAGCGTGACCCCCAGGGCCGTGCGGATGTGATCGTCGGTGAGGTCCTTCTCCTGGATCAGGTAGCTGGCGACGCCAAAGTCGCGCAGCACCTGGGCGATGCTCATGACAGCCAGCGTCACCGAGTAGACGCCAATCTGGTCCGGCGTCAGCAGCCGGGCAATGATCAGGTTGCTCGCCAGGTTGATGACGATCAGCGCATACCGCTCCGCGAAGGAGAACAGCAGCGCACTGCGTACGCCGCTCATCTCAGTGGCTCCAGGCACCGGCCGTCGGCGGCCGCGTCCAGCACGCCGGCCAGACGCCGTGCTGTCGCCGCGCGGCTGTAGCGCTCGATATCGCGCGGCGTGTCCACGCTGGCCTCGCCACGCAGCCAGCGCTGCAGCGTCTGGGCCAGACCCGCCACGTCACCCGGCTCGACGCGCACGCCGCCGCCGGTGCCGTTGAGCACCTGAGCCACCTCGCTGGCCTCGGGCACGACGGCCAGGATGGGGCGGCCGCAGCCCAGGTATTCGAACAGCTTGCCCGGCAGCGACGCGGTGGCGTAGTAGCCCGTCGGCACCGGCAGATAGAGCAGGTCGGCCTGCTTCATCAGTGTGACGGCCTGGCCGTGCGGCACGGGGCCCAGCTCCGTCACCCATGCGGTGACTCCAGCCTCAGCCGCCGGGCCTGGTTTGAAGCCAGCGGCCTGCACGCGCAGCCGCGAAAGCTCCGGGCAGCCTTGGGCCTGAAGCAAGGCGATGGCCGCATACAGGTCCTGCAAACCGTAGCCAGGGCGCCAGACGCCGGTGTAGGCGATGCGCAGCAGGCCATCAGCGACGGGCGAGGCCTCGCCAGCGAAGTCGGCCGGCTCGAAGCCGTTGGTGATCAGGTGCAGGTCGCCGCGGCCGCAGTCGCGGCCGATGCTGTCCACCAGTGCGTGGGTCACGGTGACGACGGCCGCCGCATCGCGCGCCGCCAGCCGCTCCAGCGCCGGGTTCTCGCGAGCCTGCTCGGCCGACACCTGCTCCCAGGCCATGTCGCCGCTGGGCGTCCACTGGTCGCGATAGTCGAGCACATAGGGTTTGCCGGTGCGGCGCGACACCTCGCGGGCGATGAGGAAACCGGTCCAGGGCCAGCCGCTGGCGTAGATGGCGTCAAAACCCACGCTGTCGCGCAGGGACAGGGCCCGCTCGACGGCGGGCTTGAGCCAGCCCGCGGCCTGGTCGGGCACTTCGGACCGCGCACGCAGCCGCCAGGCCAGCGCCGCGACGGCGCGCTCACGCAGGCGCCCGGGCAGCCAGCCGGCCCAGCGGCGGGCCAGCACGCGGCTCTGCAGCGGCACGCGCTCGACCCGCGTGCCAGGCCTGACCTCACTCAGCAGCTCCGAGTCGACGTGGGAGCGCGGGTCGGGCTCCAGGCTCAGCACCAGCGGCTCCCAGCCCAGATCGGGCAGATGGTTGGCGAAAGCGAGGCTGCGCCGCGTGCCGGAGTTGGTGATCGGCGGGAACAGATAGGCGATGAAGAGGACGCGGCGCATCAGCTGAGCAGGTTGCGCGCCAGCCGCAGGCCGAACTTCAGCCGGTCGCGATCCCAGGGCGTGAAGCGCGGGATCTGGAACACGTCGTCGCCGCGCCGCGCCGCGGCCCAGCGCGTGGACACGGCCGCATCGAAGCCGAGTTCGCGCACGAGGGCGGGATGCACCTCGGGCAGGTAATCCGTCCCCGGCTTGCCGTTGGGATAGGCGAACAGGCCGACCTTCTCGCCCAGCAGCTGCTGCAGCACATCGCGGCTGCGGCCGATCTCGTCGGCGGCCTGGCTGGCGTCGAGCGTGGCCAGGATGGGATGGCTGACCGTGTGAGCACCGATCTGCATGCCGGCACGACGAAGGCTGCGCACCTGCTCGCTGCTCATCATCAGGTCGTCCGGCGGGTTGACCTCGGCGCGCGCCGCGATGGCATTGACGCAGGCCAGCCGCGGCTCGGGAGGCAGGTATTTCACGCGTTCGATGAGCTTGCCCAGCATCGCGCGGCGGCCAGCGGTATCGCCCAGTGCCAGTTGCCCCAGGTCCTCGCCGCGACCGTCCTGCAGGCCGCGCAGGTCCAGCATGGACTTGGCGCTGAGCCGCACCGATTCGATCAGCGTGTCGTTCCACATGCGGCCGCCATCCAGAAAGCCGGTGGCGACAAAGAAGCTGCACGGCAGGCCGTGCTTCTGCAGCAGCGGCAGCGCGACGTCATGATTGTCGGCATAGCCGTCGTCGAAGCTCAGCGCCGCGGCACGTGCCGGCAGGCTGCCTTCGTGCAGCTGCCGGATCGCCGTGTCCAGCGGCAGCACGTTGAACCAGGACTTGGCCCAGCCCAGCAGTTCATCGAAGCGGGCCGCGTCGACCTCGTCGGGGAACAGCGGGTCGGGCTCGCGCAGCACGCGGTGGAAGATCAACACGGTCAGGCGCGCACGCGCGCCGGCCGGGGACAGCAGGCTGAACAAAGGCTTCATGGCAGGGGGATGCTTTTCTTCTTCTCGAAGCGCTTCTTCAGGAACTCGGGCCAGTAGATGACCGGCTCCTCCTTCTCCCGCAGCCACTCCTTGCGCTCCAGCCAGCGCCGGCCGACGACGGCCAGCACCAGCACGTTGTACGGCAGGTCCCAGTAGCTCAGGCTCAGGAAGGCGCCGCCCACGGCATAGCCGGCCAGGCTCACCTGCAGCATGCCGCCGAGGTCCGACAGCCATTGCGTCTCGGGCTTGCCGCGCGCCTTCGTGCGCAAGGTGCCGGCCGTGAACCAGCCCATGGTGAACAGCGCCAGGAAGATGAACAGGCCGACGAAGCCCTGTTCGCCCAGCACCATGAAATAGATGCTGTGGGCCGCGTGCACGTCGTTGGGGTCCGGGCCATAGACGGCAAAGATGACCCCCGTCCAGATCATGAAGCCGCCGCCGAAGAAGTTGGATTTCGCCAGATTCCAGGCCATGCCCCAGGCATTGATGCGGCCCATGGCCGACTCGTCCTGCTGGTAGGTCTTGATGGTGTTCATGCGTTCCCACCATTCAGCCGGCATCAGCGACAGCAGGGCCACCGCGACGACGACCATCGTGACCGCACCCACCATCTTGTTCTTGCCGCGCCACCACAGCACCAGCGCCATCGCGGCAATGGCCAGCAAAGCGCCGCGCGAATGGCTGCCCAGGGCCGCCATCGCCATCAGCACCATGCAGATGGTCATCGTCGTCTTGGCCCATTTGGCCTTCATCTGCATCTGCAGGAAGCGCATCAGCGGGATGACGATGACGATGGCCAGCGCGATCTCGTTGTTGCCTTCGATATAGGTGTTCTCGGGCCCCCAGACTTTGTAGCTGCCGCCGGTCAGGACCGTGAAGGCGCCCCCCTTGACACCGAAGAAACCGATGGAGGCGACCAGCACCCAGGTCAGCAGCATCATGTGGCGCTTGCTGTGCAGCAACACCATGGTGACCAGGATCATCAGATCGATCTTCATGACCCGGCTCCACAACTCGAAGCTCTGATCAAAGATCATCGAGAACGGCAAGGTGATGCACATCCACAGCATGAAGACCATCAGCGTGACGTTCTCGCGGTTCAACGAATAGTCACGTCTGTCCTTCGTGATGAAGAGGCCGATCAGCGTCGCTCCGCCGATGGCGGCGGCGAAGGGCATTGTCTTCAGCGCCCAGGACAGCTGGTGGGGATTCATGATGCTCAGCCAAGTCCAGCCGAGGATGCCAATCCAAGGCCGCCTGAACGCCTGCAAGAAGATCCAGCCCAGGATCACCAACAATGTCAGATCACGCATGCGCGGCCACTCCGGCGATGGACTTGAACAAAGCGATCTGACCGTCCGTCGTGGCCTGCCAGCTGAAGCTTTCGGCATAGCGGCGCGTGGCCGCGCGGTCTATACCCTTGGCCAGCAACGCCCCGATGGCCGCGGCGAACGCGCTGCCCGTGCGTTCGCTCACCAGCCCACCCGCCTCGGGTGCGGCAACAACCTCGGGCGTGCCCCAGATATCGGTGGCGGCGACCGGCGTGCCACAGGCCATGGACTCGAGCAGCACATTGGCCCAGCCCTCGCGGCTGGAACACAGCAGCAGCACGTCGGCGGCGCTGTACCACTTCAGCAGCTCGGTGTTGGGCAGCGAGCCCGTCAGGCGCACCTTGTCGGCGACGCCCAGACGCGCTGYCAGCGCCGTCAGTGCCGCCCTCTCCTCGCCCTCGCCGATGACGACGAGACGGGCTCCGGGCCGTTGCTTCGCCAGCTCTGCCAGCGCCTCGATAGCGATGTGATGGCCCTTGCGTTCGATCAGGTGCCCCACGGACAGCAGCAGCGGCTCGCCGGACACACCGAGCTCCGCGCGCATGTCGGCCTGCGGCAGGGGGCGGAAGCGCTCCAGGTCTACGCCATTGCGCAAGGTATTCAGCTTCGCCGGGTCATGGCCCCAGCCGCGCAGCACGTCCATCAAGGCGGCGCAGACGCCGATGGAGCCTGATGCGCGCTCGGCCGCCCACTCGATCATGCGTTTGGGCAGGACGTACTGGGGAATGAGGTTCAGGTCGGTGCCGCGCGCGGTGATGGTCAGCGGCTTGTTGAACCACCTGGACAGCAGCGCGGCGGCAACGCCGTCGGGATAGTAGTAATGGGCGTCGATGAGGTCGAAATCGAAGCCTTCGTCGATCAGTTTCTGCACCGCGCCACGCGCGCCCAAAGCCAGCGTCAGCGGCGCCAACGTCATGCCCACTTTGGGCAGCAACAGATAGCGCGGGTGCAGCACATCCAGGCCGTTGCGCTGCTCACGCGCCGGCGTGGCGGCGAACCTGGCGTAGTCGCCCCAGCGAGGGCTGGTGGACGGGAACCAGGGCACGGGGGCCACGACGCGAGATTCGACCTCGCCGCTCTTCATCAGCTCGCGCAGCCGCGTCTCCACGAAGATGCCGTGGCTGGGCCGAACACTGCTCGGGAACAGCGTCGAGAAGGTGAGGACCTTCAGCTTTCTCACGCGACGGCCTCCACGGCTTCGATCAGGATGCGGCCGAAGACTTCGGCGGCCACGCGGTGACCGAATTGGGCCTCGACCAACCGACGCGCCGCCTGTGACAGCTGCAGGCGCAGGGCGCCGTCATGGATGAGCCTGAGCGTCGCCTCGGCCAGCGCCTCGGCGCCGTCGGCGCGCAGAAAGTGGGTGCCGTCGTCAACGTCCAGGCCCTCGATGCCGATGCTGGTGGACACCACCGGCAGGCCCATGGCCATGGCCTCGAAGGCCTTGATGCGGGTGCCGCCGCCGACACGCAGCGGGATGACGAAGGCCTGGGCATCACGGGCATGGTCACGCACGTCGTCGACGAAACCCGTGAAGCTGACGCCGGGAACATTGCGCTGCACCAACGACGCCGGCGGATTCTTGCCGACGACGCGCAGCTGTGCATTCGGTACCTGGGCGCGCACACGCGGCCACACCTCTTCGATGTAGAAGCGGATGCCGTCGACATTGGCTTCCCAGTCCATCGAACCGGTGAAGACGACGGTTGGGCTGCCGTTAGCCGGTGCCTGCCAGGAGAAGAAGTCCAGGTCCACGCCGGTGGGGATGGCGCGGGCCGTCTTCAGCCCGTCGTTTTTCTCGAACATCTTGGCGTCGCGCTCGGACACAGCCACCACCCGCGTGAAGCGGGCCAGCGCCTCGCGTTCGAAGCGGCGCATCTTGGCCGCCTGCGAGGCCCACAGCCAGCGCAGCGGCGCGCTCGCCGCTGTCTTGGCATGGCGCTCGAAGATCTCGGCCTCGACGTTGTGCGTGAAGCAGACCGTCGCGCCTTTCAGCTTCTCTGGGCGCAGCACGGCGGCGTGGACGAAGTCGAAGACGACCACGTCGAAGTGCTCGGCTGCCAGCGCCTGCTCGACCGCGGCCACCGCGGCCGGCGTGCGGTCGTTGACCACGTTGATCGGTAGCGAAGACAGCAGGTCAGGTGCGCGCTGCCAGCGGGGGCGTGCCTCGCTCGGCTGCCAGCCGATGAAGCGTTCGCACAGACGGTCGAGTTCGCCCTGCCATTCGCGCTGCTGCTCAGGCGTGGCCGGCGACAGCAGCGTGACATCGAACCGGTCGCTCTCCTTCAAGCCGCGCAGGATGTTGCCCGTGCGGATCTTGCCGCCGGCATCGGCCGGGAACAGGAAGACCGGCGAGACGAACGCGACCCGAAGTCGGTTCACCAGCAGATGCCCTCGTACTGTGCGAATCCAGCGTCGCGCAGGTCGGCGTAGCCGTTCAGGTCGACAACGCGCGCGCGCTTGCCCAGCGCGATGATGCGCTGGCGGGTCTCGGCGTCGGCATGGCCGACGACGATGATCTCGGCGCGCGCCAGCACGGCGTCGGGCGTCTCCTGCAGCAGCTTGTCGAGGTGGGGAATCTCGCGGTCGATGTATTCCTTGTTCTTGCCCAGCAGGCGCGCGATCTTGACGAACTTGTCGTAGATCGTCAGATCGAAGCCCTTGCCCAGCAGCTTCTCGGCCAGCACCACCAGCGGCGAGTCGCGCAGGTCGTCGGTACCGGGCTTGAAGGCCAGGCCGAACAGGGCCACGGGCTTGCGGCCGTTGGCGGCGATCAGCTCATAGGCGCGGCCGATGTGGGCGTCATTGCTGTCCAGCAGCGCGCCGAGCACGGGGATGTTCACGCCGCGCTCGCGGGCGATGGTCAGGAAGCCCTTGACCTCCTTGGGCAGGCAGGAGCCGCCGAAGGCAAAGCCAGGGCGCAGATAGGCCTTGGAGATGTTGAGCTGGGTGTCGCGGCAGAACAGCTCCAGCACGTCGCGAGAGTCCAGGCCGGTTTCCTTCAGCACGGCGCCGGCTTCGTTGGCGAAGACGATCTTCAGCGCGTGGAAGACGTTGCACAGGTATTTGACCGACTCGGCCACGCCCACGTCGGCCGCGACGAAGTTGCCCGGCACGCCGGCATACAGGCGCTTCATGACCTCCACGCCAGCGTCATCCAGGCTGCYGACGATGGTCTGCGGCGGGTTGTGGAAGTCCGAGACCGACGAGCCCTCACGCAGGAACTCGGGGTTGAAGACCAGCGACAGCCGATCACCGATCTTGCGGCCGGCGGCCTTCTCCAGCAGCGGCGCGATGCGGGCGCGCGTGGTGCCCGGGGCGACCGTGCTGCGGATCACCAGTGTGTGCTGGCCGTCCTTCTTGGCGATCTCGGCGCCGATCTGGCCGACGACGGCGTCCAGCGCGGTCAGGTCGGGCATGTAGTTAGGCAGTGAGGGCGTGGCCACCGAGATCAGCGAGATCTCGGTGTCGCGCACCGCGGCGGCCACATCGCGCGTGGCCGTCAACTTGCCGGCCTTCACGGCGGCGCCAATCAGCTCCTCGATGCCTTCCTCGACGACCGGCGACTGCCCGGAAGCGATCAGCTCGACCTTGAGCGGGTTGATGTCCACGCCCACCACTTCGTGGCCGAGTTCGGGCAGGCAGGCGCAGGAGACCGCGCCGACGTAGCCGAGACCGAAAACCGAAACCTTCATGTCGTCCCTTTATCTCTTGAAATCGTTCAGGCCGCGGCGCGCGCGGTTGCGGCGCCCAGGCCTGCATTGCGCAGGAAGGCATCGAACATCAGCAGCACCCACAGCGGCTGGGCGTGGTCCATCACGCCGCGCTCATGCTGGTCCAGCAGGCGGCCGATGACGGTCGGGTTGAACCAGCCCGTCTGGGCCAGCGCGCCCTGCTGCAGGGCCTGGCGGGTCTGCTCGCGCAGCGGGCCGCGCAGCCAGCGTGCCAGCGGCACGGCGAAGCCCATCTTGGGCCGGTAGAGCACATCGTTCGGCAGCATGGGCTCCAGCGCCTTCTTGAAGATGTACTTGCCCTCCTGACCGCGCAGCTTCAGGTCTGAGGGCAGCGTCGCCACCCACTCGACGAGTTGGTGATCCATCAGCGGCTCGCGCACTTCCAGGCTGTGGGCCATGCTGGCGCGGTCGACCTTGGTGTTGATGTCGCCCGGCAGGTAAGTGTGGATGTCCAGGTACTGGATCAGCGCCAGCGGGTCGTCGGTGTTGGCGCGCTGGGCGTGGTGGTGGAAGACCTCGCTGGCATGCCAGCCCTGCAGGTCGCGCTTGAAGGCGTCGCTGAACAGCTCCTGGCGCAGCGGGTCGCGCACCAGGCCCATGGTGTTGAAGTAGGCATCGACCGAGTTGCGGGCGATGGCCTGGAAGGTGGTTTTGGCACGGAAGACGCGCGGTGCCCAGTCGGCTTTCGGGTAGAGCTTGGCCAGCGGGCCGAACACGCCCTTGCGCAGGGCCAGCGGGAAGGCGCTGCGCATGCGCTCTTCCATCATGTGCATCTTGTAGCGGCGGTAGCCGCCCAGGCTCTCGTCGCCGCCGTCGCCGGACAGCGCCACCGTGACGTGCTTGCGCGCCAGCTCACAGACGCGGTAAGTGGGAATGGCCGACGAGTCGGCATAGGGCTCGTCGTAGAGGTGGGCCAGCAGGTCGACGAGGCCGAAGTCGTCGCTGCTGACGACCTCGACGCGGTGGTTGGTGCGGTAGCGGTCCGCCACCTGCTGCGCGAACGCGGTCTCGTTGAACTTGGGATCGTCGAAGCCGATGGAGCAGGTGTTGACGGGTTGGTCGTCCAGCTGGGCCATGGCCGCGACGACGGCGCTGGAGTCCACGCCACCGGACAGGAAGGCGCCCAGCGGCACCTCGGCCTTCAGGCGCAGCTTGACCGACTCGGACAGGCGCCGGCGCAGCTCCTCGGCGGCCTCTTCCTCACCGATCTTGGCGTCGAGCGTGAACTTGACGTCCCAGTAGCGCTGCGGCGTGCCGATGGGCTGGCCGCGCTTGACGAGCAGGCGGTGGCCGGGGGCGAGCTTCTGCGCGTGGCGGTAGATGGTCCAGGGGTCGGGCACATAGCCCAGCGCGAAATAGGCCTCGACGGCGCGCGGGTCGATCTCCTGGCGCAGGCCGCCGTGGGCCATCAGGCTCTTCAGCTCGGAGCCGAACAGCAGCCAGCCGTCCTCGGTCATTGCGTAGTGCAGCGGCTTCACGCCCAGGCGGTCGCGGGCCATGAAGAGGCAGTCGCGCTTTCGGTCGTGGATCATGAAGGCGAACATGCCGCGCAGGTGGTGCACGCAGTCCTCGCCCCAGTGCTCCCAGGCGCGCACGATGGCTTCGGAGTCGCTCTTGGTACGGAACACATAGCCGTGGCCGCGCAGCTCGTCCATCAACTCCAGGTAGTTGTAGACCTCGCCGTTGAAGACCAGGGCCACCGTCTTGTCGTCGTTGAAGATGGGCTGCTGGCCGGTCGCGATGTCGATGACCGACAGGCGCCGGTGGCCGAAGCCCACGCCGGGCTCGATGTGCAGGTCGCCTTCATCCGGCCCGCGGTGATGCTGGGACTCGTTCATCCGGTGCAGACGCTCGCGCTCGGGGAGGCGCTGGCCGCGGGTATCGAACAGACCGGTGATGCCGCACATGGGTTGGACCTGGTTCAGCCAATCATTGGGTAAAGCCGCGCCTGCCGAAACGGCAAGGCACGGGGAAAGGCGGATTCTTACCGAGCTTGGTGACCGCGCCGGGCGTTCGCTGTCCCTGGTGTGATGTCAGGCACGGGTTATCCCCCTGTCCGGGGGATGCTTGACCCGCGGGCAAMGGGGGCTGCGGCCTGCCGGCAACGCCGATACTTCGGCGCCCTCCACCGCCCTGCTCCCAAAGCGCCGGCCATCTTGATCGCTCAGCTGTTCTCTTTTCTGTCCGTCGGCGTGCTCGCCACGGGCCTGCAGTACGTGCTGACGGCCGGCCTCGTGCTGGCGGGCTGGCTGCCGCTGGTGCCGGCATCCACCGTGGGTTTCCTGGTCAGCGCGACGTTCAATTACTGGGCCAATGCACGCCTGACCTTCGCCGCCCAGGGCAGCGCTGCGCGCAATCGCCCCCAGCAGTTGCGCTTCATCGCCATGGTGGCCCTGGGCTGCGCGCTGAATGCCGGCCTGCTGCGCGTCGCCGTGTCGCTGGGCCTGCACCCCGTCTTGAGCCAGCTCATCGCCACCGCCGGCGTGCTGGCCAGCAATTTCACGCTCAGCCGCCTCTGGGTGTTCCGCAAACCTTGACTGCCATCCCGCCATGGAACTGATCGACCCCGCCCAATTCCACCGTGCCAGCTGGGCCGGCGCCCAAGCGCCGGTCGTCAACTTCGTGCTGCCCTGCTACAACGAAGAGGCCGTGTTGCGCGAGACGGCCAGCCGCTTGGGGCTTTTGCTGAGCGAGCTCAAAGCCGAAGGCCTGATCGCCGCGGCCAGCTCGGCCTACTACATCGACGACGGCAGCCGCGACGGCACCTGGGCCCTCATCGAGACGCTGGGCCGCGAGCGCGATGACGCCTGTGGCATCAAGCTCAGCCGCAACCGCGGCCACCAGAACGCGCTGCTGTGCGGGTTGATGACGGTGAGCGGCGACGCACTGATCAGCCTTGACGCCGACCTGCAGGACGACCTGTCCATCATTCCGGACATGATCCGCGCCTTCCGCAATGGCGACGAACTGGTCTACGCCGTGCGCCGCCGCCGCGACACCGACACCTTCTTCAAGCGTTTCACGGCGGAGGGCTACTACAAGGTCCTGGCCATGATGGGCGTCGAGGTCGTCTTCAACCACGCCGACTACCGGCTGATGGGTCGCCGCCCGCTGGAGGCGCTGCGCAACTATGAGGAAACCCACCTCTTCCTGCGCGGCATGATTCCCCAACTCGGCTACCCCAGCAGCGTCGTCAGCTTCGACCGCGCCGAGCGCTTTGCCGGCGAATCCAAATACCCGTTATCCAAGATGCTCAGCCTGGCCTGGCGGGGCGTCACATCGTTCTCCGCCGCACCACTGCGGGCCATCACGGGCCTGGGCGCCATGGTGTCACTCGTCAGCGTGGCCTTCGGTCTTTGGGCGTTGTTCATCAGGCTGTTCACCGAGGTCGCCCTGCCCGGCTGGGCGTCCACGGTAATCCCGATGTATCTGCTCGGCGGCATCCAGTTGCTCAGCCTGGGCGTCATCGGCGAGTACCTCGCCAAGGTCTACGAGGCCAGCAAGCAGCGCCCGCGCTTCCATGTGGAGGCCATTTCGGGCCACTGGGGCCAGAAGTGAGCGGCACGGCGCAACGCGCCCGCCCGCTACAGCTGCTGGGCGTCGGCCTGGCGGTCGCGCTGGCCTACGCCTGGCTGTGCTCGGCGCTGAAGGTCGATGACGTCGACCGCTACTGGCACGAACTGGGCGCCAACAGCTTCTTCTGGGACCTGGGCCACCTGTGGATGCAGCCGCTGGCGATGCTGCTGTATCGCGCCAGCGGCGGCGCGCTGGGTGTGAACCACAGCCTGGAGGCGATCAATGTCCTCTCGGTGGCCTGGGGCTGCGCGGTCTTTTTCGCGACGCTGCGGGAGGCCGGCCATTCGATGCTGAAGAGCGTCGCCGCCGTCGTCTTTGTCGCGGTCAGCTTCAATCTCCTGACCCTCGGCCCCACGGCGCACATCAAGCTGATGGTGTTCCCGCCGCTGGCGCTGGCCCTGCACCATGCGCTGCGCTGGGAACGCGCCGAGGCCGCCGGCCAGCCCGGCACGCGCGACATGATCGCAAGCGCGGCCTGGTCGGGCGTGGGCGTGAACCTGCTCGTCAGCGTACTGCCCCAGGCCCTGCTGCTGGCCCTCTTCATGCTGATCCGCGGTGCACGCCGCCGGGGCTTCATGGTGGCACTTCGCCAGACCCTGCCTTATGCGATCACACTGGCCGTCGTGGGCTTTGCGCTGCTGCTGGCCGCCTATGTGATGGCACGCCAGACCGGCACGACGCAGGCGCAGGACCTGCTGGGCTTCACGCTGGGTGGCCTGAAGGAGAAGCAGGCCTTGCAGAACTGGCTGGTCTCCTGGAAGGAGATGCCGGTCCGCTTCGCCTTCAGCCTCATCAACAACTTCGCCTTCCTGCCGTCCCTCGGTACGCTGGGCCGGGCCTATATGTGGGGCTGGCTGCCCGATGTGCATGCGGTGCTGCCATCGTTGCTGGGCCAGGCTTTGCTGGCGGCGCTGGTGGGGCTGCTGCTGGCAGCCATCGCCGTCGTGGGCGCCCGCCAGGCGCTGCGCAGCGCCGAGCCCGGCCTGCTGTCACCCTGGGCCTTTGTGCTGGGCGCGGCGGCCTTCTCGTACTACTACAACCTCAACGACCCGGAGCACTGGTTCCAGTTCACGATGCCGGTCGCGGTGCTGGCGCTGCAGTTGCGCCGGCGCTGGCTGGACGTGTGGCTGCTGGGCGTCGCGATGCCGGCGCTGCTGGTCGTCAACCTCATCGGCTACGGCATCCCCAAGGCGCGGTTCGCGCTGGCCGAGCGCCAGCAGGCGCTGCAGGCGGCGCTGGGGCCGCAGGGCTTGTACGTGGGTTTTGCCGCCTACCCGGGTGAGCCGGACAGCAGCCTCTTCGACACGCCGGGCGTCGAGCGCTTCAACATCGACCTTGTGCAGATGAACGACACCAAGGCCGATACGGCGGCGCTGCTGGCACGCCTGGATGCGCAGGTCGATGCCGCGCTGGCACGCGGCGGTCGCGTGCTGGTGTTCCGTGCGCTGGACGAGCAGGACTGGCGCGGCCCGGTCATGCAGGTGGCGCTGGCCGGCTTGCCGCGCGCCAAGCTGCGCGAACACCTGGCGGCGCGCTATGCGATCAGCGGCCCGGTTGATGCCGGCGGGTTCCCCGCCTACGAGCTTCGGCCGCGCGCCGCCGACGCGTACAAGGCCCCATAGGCGGCGATCATGCCGTCCAGGCTGAACTGCGCCCGTACGCGGGCCAGCGACGCCTCGGCCAGACGCTGGCGCAGCGCCGCATCGTTGACGAGCCGGGCCAGCGCCGCGGCGAGCGCAGCGCTGTCCTGCACCGGCACGAGCAGGCCGTTCGCGTCGTTCTCCACCAGTTCGGGGTTGCCCCCCACGTCCGTCGCGACCGGCGCGCAGCCGCAGGCCATGGCCTCCAGCAGCGTATTGCTGATGCCTTCGGCCTGCGACGGCAGCGCAAAGATGTCGAAGTTCGGCAGCAGGGCCGCGACATCGCTGCGGTCGCCGGGCAGCCAGGCCTGATCGGCTGCGCTCCGTTCGGCCAGCCGCGTGCGCGCCGCGTCGAACAGCGGGCCGCCGCCAAGCATCACCAGGCGCAAGCGCGGCCAGTCGGCCGGGCAAAGCTCGCGCAGGCTCAGGAAGGCGTTGACGAGGTTGAGCGGGTCCTTCACGGCCTGCATCCGTCCCACCGCGCCGATGACAAGATGCTCGCCGCGGCGATAGGGCCAGGCCTCGGGCGGGACGGCCGCGGGCATGAACCGCTGCGTGTCCACGCCGTTGCAGATGCGCTGCACGCGCTCGGCCGCAAAGCCGACCGGGCCGGTCAGATAGGTTTCGATGGCCTTGGACAAGGCCACGAAGCGATGCACGCCAGAACCGTAGACACGGCGCAGGCGCTGGTTGGTGCGGCTGACGCCGCCGAGATCGTTGACGTCCCAGCCGTGCTCGCTGTGAACCCGCAGTGGCACACGGGCGGCCCAGGCCGGCAGCTGAAACTCCATCGCGCCGAGGTTGCGCGTGTGCACGACGGCGGGGCGCAGTTCGCGCAGCAGCCGGTAGACACGTGGATAGAGCCAGAAGCCCTGGCCAGGCGGCTTGTGCAGGGCGATGAACTGCGTGCCGGGCGCTTTCACCCGCTCCTTGAACGCAGTGATCTCGGTCACCGCCACCACCGCGTGCCGGAACGCCGGCAGGTGGTTGATGACGTTGACGACGCCGTTCTCCAGCCCGCCGGTGTCGAAGCGGTGCAGTAGGTGCACGACCAGGGGTCGCAGGTCCGCTTGCACAGGTCAGCGCCGCCCGGCCGCCCGTAGGCGCTGACGCGCCCCCTCGGGGGGCAGCGTGCGAAGCACGCGTGGGGGCTCCATCCTTACAGGCGCCAGAGGCGGAAGCCCGCGTCCACCAGCGCCTTGGCGTCGAAGGCGGCCTTCACGTCGATGAAGGCGCCGCCCTTGACGAGCTTCTTGCCAATGTCCGCGGCGCTGAGGCCGGCGTACTCGCGGTGCGACACGGCGGCCACGATGGCATCGGCCTGCGGCAGGTCCTCGAACTTCATCAGCCGCACACCGTACTCGTGCATGGCCTCCTCAGCCTCGGCCTGCGCATCGGTGACGAAGATCTCGACGCCGTAGGTCTTGAGCTCGTTGATGATGTCGATGACCTTGGAGTTGCGCAGGTCGCCGCAGTTCTCCTTGAAGGTCAGGCCCAGCACGTTGATGCGCGCGCCTTTCACCGGGCTGCCGCTGGCGATCATCTGCTTGATGGTCTGCTCGGCGATGAACTTGCCCATGCCGTCGTTGATGCGACGGCCAGCCAGGATGACCTGCGGGTGGTAGCCCAGCATGTCGGCCTTGTGCGTCAGGTAGTAGGGGTCCACGCCGATGCAGTGGCCGCCGACCAGGCCCGGCTTGAACTTCAGGAAGTTCCACTTCGTGCCGGCCGCCTCCAGCACCTCGGAGGTGTCGATGCCGAGCTTGTCGAAGATGATGGACAGCTCGTTCATCAGCGCGATGTTGAGGTCGCGCTGCGTGTTCTCGATGACCTTGGCGGCCTCGGCGGCCTTGATGCTGGACGCGCGGTGCACGCCGGGCTCGACGATCATCTCGTAGACCTTGGCGACCGTGTCGAGGGTCTCGGGTGTGTCGCCGGAGACGATCTTCAGGATCTTGGTGAGCGTGTGCTCCTTGTCGCCCGGGTTGATGCGCTCGGGGCTGTAGCCGACGAAGAAGTCCTGCTTCCATTTCAGGCCCGATTCGCGCTCCAGCACGGGGATGCAGACCTCCTCGGTAGCGCCGGGGTAGACCGTGCTCTCGTAGACGACGATGGCGCCCTTCTTCATGTGGCGGCCGACGCTGGTGGAGGAGCCGATAAGCGGGCGGAAATCGGGGATGTGGGCCTCGTCAACCGGCGTGGGCACGGCGACGATGATGACGTCGGCCTCGGCCAGCATCTTGGGATCGTCGGTGTAGACGGCGTGCTTGGCCGCCTGGACTTCCTCGTCCGTCAGCTCGCGGCTCGGGTCGGTGCCGCGTTGGCAGGCTTCCACCTTGTTCTTGGCGATATCGAAGCCGATGGTGCGCACCTGCTTGCCGAACTCCACCACCAGGGGCAGGCCCACGTAGCCCAGGCCGATGACTGCGAGCGTATTCATGGATCGTTTCTCGTTGCTGTGATTTTTGAAGGCGCGTGATTGTCACTGCTGGCGCGCGGCGTCGCGGTCGCGCACCCCGCGCAAAGCGGTGTCCAGGCTGCCCCAGTGCGCGTGCAGGAATTCGCGCAGCAGGGCGTCATCAGCGCCGGCGACGGTCTTGTCGGCATAGACCAGGATGACCGCCGCATCGTCGCCGTGGCCCAGCAGACTCTGCCAGGCGCCATAAAGCTTGGCCTGCCAGTCGCTGGTGAAGGGCCGGCCGTTGATCCAGTAGATCTGCCAGACGCGCAGCCGCGGCGCCATGTTGCCGCCGCCGCTGACCTGGTTCAGGGCCTGGCCGCGCAGCTCCCCGGTGCGCCAGGTCAGGCCGTCCAGCTGTGCCTGGCCGGCGCCCGTGCGCGACCATTCCTTGTCGTCCTCGTCATTGACGAGGTCGTTGACTGAGGTGACGAGCTGGCGACCATAACGCTGGTCGCGGTAATAGCCGACATAGACCCCCACCGGCGCGTCGCCGGTGGCGGGCGCGAACCGGCCACGCAGGACCGCTCTGGGGTTCTTGAAATGGGGGTTCCAGTTGGTCAGGGCTTCGGGCGACCAGGTCCAGCCCGCCAGTTGAGGCGCTGCAAGGCTGGGCTCGCCATGGGCACCCGAGTGCGCGGCCTGGGCCCGCATGCCCGAAGGCAGGGCCGCCAGCAGCAGCGCCGCCACCAGGACCGTCGCGAAGCGCGTAGGCGACAGCCCCAGTCCGGCCGCATCCGGCGAGGCCAGCACGGGCTCGGGGTCGGGGTCCGACCAGCGCGCCCCGATCATGAACATCGCCAGCATGATGAGTCCGAAGAAGACCCAGCCGTAGATGATGTGGTCTACGCCCACGGCGAGCTTGTTGCCCGAAAGATGGCCCAGCATGACGATCATGTAGGCGCGCAACCAGTTGGCCACCAGCGGCGTAACAATGGCCACGCCCACAAAGGCCCACCGCTTGCCGGTCGTGCGGTAATTCAAGTAGGCGAACAGCGTGCCCACCATGACCGAGGCCATCAGGTAGCGGATGCCGCTGCAGGCTTGCACCACGGACCACGAGCCCGACGGAATGACGAACTGCAGCGCCTCGCGGAACACCGGGATGCCGGTGGCGCGCAGGGCAACGATGGTGAAGTCGGCCGTGCGCTCCATCAGCCAAGGCGTCAGGAAGTCGCCGAAAGGCACGGCGAAGAACAGGAAGCCCAACGGGAAGGCAATGCGCCCGGCGGCCTGCGTGCCGATCAGCGCAGGCACCAGGGCCACGGCCATGCCGAGCAACGCGAATTGAGTTGCGGCATTGGCGGCGGCAAGGTCACCGATCAGCCACAGCAGGCCCAGGGGCAGCAAGGCCAGCAACCACCAGGGCGCTGGCCGCGGCGTGATCGACGCCAGCTCGGCGCGCCGACGCCAGACCAGCCAGGCCGAGATTGGCGGCACCACCCAGGCATGGGCAAAGGTCTCGGAACGGTTCCAGATCTCGACCATGGCGGCGCCGGTCGCGAAATACAGGATCGCGAGCAGCCCCCAGGCCAGGGCCAGGCCGAGCAGGGGCAGTCGCCAGGGCTTGGGCAGGGTGATCAAGCAACCTCCAGGTAGCGGTCCAGGCCAGCCAGATGGGCGTCCCAGCTGTAGGCGCCGAGCACGAAGTCGCGCGCCGTACGGCCGGCCGCATTGGCAGCCTCGTGATTGGAAAGCAGCGCGCCGAGGCGTTCGGCGTAGTCCGCTTCGGTATCGGCCGGCTGCAGCCCAGGCTGCACACCCGCCGCGATCGCACGCACGCAGGTACTGGCTGCGACAACCGGACGTGCCATGGCCATCGCCTCCAGCACCTTGTTCTGAATGCCACGTGCCAGCCGCAGCGGCGCAACAACCGCGGCCGCGTATTGCAGATACGGTCGCACGTCGGGCACAGTGCCGGTCACGTTGATGGTGTCGCCAGCGAGCGCCTGCACGGCGGGCGCCGGGCTGCGACCGACGATGTGAAAGCGCAGTGCCGGAAAGCGCTCGCGCAGCGCGGGCAGGATGTCGCTGGCGAACCAGGTCACCGCGTCGACGTTGGGCCAATAGTCCATGGCGCCAGTGAACACCAGCGGCAGCTCGCCGGACGCAAACGGGTTGGTGCGCGCCGCGTCCGGCGTGAAGAAATCGGCATCGACGCCGTTGCCCAGGGCCGCGAGGCGCAGCTCATGGCCGGGGCTCAACGCGCGGAACAGCGCGACTTCGTTGTCGGTGACGAAGAAGCTGCAGGCGGCGCCTTCTGCCACGCGCTGCTCGAAGCCAAGCAGCTTGGCGAACTCGCGGCGGTAGAGCCAGGACATCGGCCAGGCATGCTCGGGTGCGTAATCGCGCCACTTGGCGGAGTCGACGTCGACGAAGTCCACCAGCGTCTTCACGCCCTTCAGGCCGTGCGTGTATTGCGCCATCACGCCGCTGAAGACGACGACGGCATCGAAGCCGACACGGGCCGCGGCGTCGTCCACCCAGGCCTGCAGGCCGGCGTCGCGGTAGTACGGCAGGCTCAGCGCCTCGCCGCTGAGCAGGCCGCGCAGGCTCAGCAGCTTGGCCGAGCGCGGGTTCAGGCGCGCCACATGCACGTTCTTGCACAGCGCGCGCACGCGCGGCAGGTGCTGCTCGTCATCGGGGTCGTCGAGGAAGGTGCCGAGATGGACCTCGTGCCGCGCCGCCAGGTGCTTGAGCAGATGGTAGGAGCGCACCTTGTCGCCCTTGTTGGGCGGGTAAGGCAGGCGGTGGACGAGGTAGAGGATCTTCATGATCCGACGTTCACCCGAGGTTCTTCACGATGAAGGGCCCGAGCCAGTTCGCAAAGCCGATGGGCAGCTTGCGCCAGGCCTTGATCATCAGCTGGTACTTGGGGTTGTTCGGGTTGTTCTGGGGAATCGCGTCGCGCTTGAACAGCCGGTACTCGTAGCTCAGCGGCTGCGGCTCGAAGCCCCAGTTCTTCTTGAACGCATAGGGGCCGGTGCCCTGCTTGCTGCGGCCGTAATCGAAGACCTTGAGGCCCCGGGCGCAGGCCCGGCGCATCAGCTCCCAATACTTGAAATCGTTCGCCGCCAGGTCGCGTGCCGCTTCATCGTCACCGGCGTAATAGGGCAGGCATTCGTCGCGGAAGTAGAACGTCAGCACGGTCGACAGCGGCTTGCCGCTGGGGCTCGTGACGGTCAGCACCTCGGCATCCGCGCCAAATTCGTCCAGCAAGGCCTGGAAGTACTTCTTGGGCATGGCCGGCGTGCCGTGGCGGTGCACGTTGTCGGCGTAGAGGTCGAAGAAGCGATCGACATTCGCGTCGATCTCGGCCTTGAGCTCGTTCTTGATGCCCTTGCGCACCATCGCTCGTTGCTTGCGAGGGATGGCCAGCATGTTGGCCTCCTCCTCCGCAAGGATCTC
This sequence comes from Roseateles sp. P5_E1, assembly GCF_054049335.1. Taxonomy (NCBI): domain Bacteria; kingdom Pseudomonadati; phylum Pseudomonadota; class Betaproteobacteria; order Burkholderiales; family Sphaerotilaceae; genus Roseateles; species Roseateles sp. P5_E1. The sequence continues at coordinate 16,624 of NZ_JBFUMN010000043.1, read as the reverse complement.
CTTGCGGAAGGTCACGTAGAGATCCTGGCGCGGCCAGTCGGCGTGGCGCGTGGGGCCGAGGTTGCGGTATTCGAGGTGCTCGGCGCCCTGCCCTCGCGCGATCTTCTCGGCCTCGGCCTCCAGCGCTGCGGTAGCCTCGTCGTTCAGTGCGGCCACGCCACCGTAGACGCCAAAGGGCAGGCTCGTGACCGAGTGGCCGAACAGCCGGCTCTTGACCTCGGCCAGCGGCAGCACGCCCTCGATGACACCGTCTCGCTCGGCGTAGAGGAAGAATCCCTTGTGGCCAAACACCGACTGGATGATGCGCAGCCAGCCGCTGCGGTGGAAGAAGGTCGCTTGCGGGTGGGCGAAGACGAAGGCGTCCCAGCGCGCGGACAAGGCTTTGTCTTGCGCGGCCAGGCGCGCAATGCGAAGGGGGGAGTTCATTCAGGCCGGGCTCAGCGAGGGCGCCGGAGCGCGCGGGCTGGCCTCACGGCCGAGGAAGATCTCGTCCATCCGGCCCCAGCGGAAATCGCCAAGCAGCCGAGCGATCCGGTCATGGGTGCGCGGGATGTTGACGTAATGGCGGAAGCGCGTCTTGGCGTTGATGCCGGGGATGCGCGGCTGCTCGCTGTCGATCTCCCACGGATGGAAGTAGAAGACCGCTGGCTCGCCGTCAATCTCGTTGACGCGGCGGATCATCCAGCGTGACAGCGCATAGGGCAGCAGCCGGAAATAGCCACCGCCGCTGCTGGGCAGGTTGCGCGAGCCCATGCGCAGGGTGGTCACCGGGATCTCGAGCAGGCCCTCACGCACCGGGTAGGCGAAGCGGGGCGAGTCGGGCATGCCGTAGTGGTCATGGGCGATGGGATAGACGCTGCTGGAGTAGCGGTAGCCGGCATCGCGCAGCACGTCGAAGGCCCAGAGGTTGGCCTTGCCGATGGAGAAGCTCGGCGCACGGTAGCCGATGACGGGCACGCCGCCCAGGTCCTCGAGCATTTTCTTGGCGCGGCTGATGTCGTCCAGGAAGGCCGTCGGGCTGAGGTCGCTGGCACGCTCGTGGCCATAGCCATGGCTGGCCAGTTCGTGCCCGCCGGCCACGATGGCCTTCACCACCTGCGGGTAGCGTTCGGCGATCCAACCCAGTGTGAAGAAGGTGGCCTTGACCTGCTTGGCGGCCAGCAGCGCGAGGATGCGCTCGATGTTGCGCTCGACGCGGCATTCCAGGCCGTTCCAGTCCTCGCGCTTGATGTAGGGCGCGAAGGCAGAGACCTGGAAGTAGTCTTCCACGTCAATGCTCATCGCATTGCGCAGGGCCGGGGTCTTGGTGGGCATCAGCATGATCGGAACTCCATCAGTGCTGCTTCACGGCGTCCACCAGCTTCTGCAGCAGCGCCAGCGTCTGGAGATTGATGCGCTCCAGCCGCATCATGCTGCGCTCCAGGCGCTGCAGGCGGTCGGTGTGGTGATCGGCGCTGAGGGCCGCGATCTCGCTGGACAGGCCATCGACCTCGGCGACGCTCAACTTCAGCCTCGACACGTCCAGTGCGCCAGGTGCACTGTCCAGCGCACCGGGGCGGCTGTCGGGCAGTTTGGCTGGCGTGCTGTCCAGCGGGCTGACGTCGCTGTGGCGCGGGATCTCGCTCTCCTGGGCGATGTCGCGCAGCACTTCCTTCACGTCCGCCAGCGTCAGATGGCTGCGGCCCTGCATGAAGCCCAGCAGCAGCAGGCGGTCGCACAGGCGGTTGATGCGGCGTGGGATGCCGTTGCTGGCCTTGTGGATGGCCGGGAAGGCGTCGTGGTCGAAGGTCGGCTTGCCGGCGGAGCCCGCGCACTTCAGGCGGTGCTCCATGTAGCGCTGGGTCTCGTCCTCGTCCAGCGGGCCGATGTGGCAGGTCGCCGCGACGCGCTGGCGGAACTGCTCCATCTCGGGCTTCTGCAGGATGCCGCGGAACTCGGGCTGGCCGACGAGAAAGGTCTGCAGCAGCGACTGGTTGGCAAACTGGAAGTTGGACAGCATGCGCAACTCCTCGACCGCGCGGGCCGTCAGGTTCTGCGCCTCGTCGACGATGAGCAGGCAGCGCTTGCCCTGGGTGACCTGGTTGACGAAGAAGGCTTCCAGCGTCATCAGCAGCTCGGACTTGGGCGCATCCTTGACGCGCACGCCGAAGGCCGCGCCCACCATGCGCAGTGTGTCCTCGGCGTCGAGCTGGGTGGTCACGACATTGCCGATGACGACGTTGCTGCGGTTCAGGCTGTCCAGCAGGCCGCGCAGCAGCGTGGTCTTGCCGGCACCGATCTCGCCGGTGATGACGATGAAGCCGTCATTGCGCAGCACGCCATAGTCCAGGTACGCCTTGGCCCGGCGGTGCTGCTTGCTGCCGTAGTAGAAGTTCGGGTCCGGGCTGAGCTGGAAGGGCTTGCTGCTCAGGCCATAGAAGGCTTCGTACATGTCAGAACTGTTGCGTCAGGTTGGCGTAGGCCGCATTCTCGGAATAGGGCCTGACACCTTCGAAGCGGCTGTGGCGCGCACCAAGCTGAATGCTGATGCGCGAACCCAGGCGGCTGTTCCAGTTGGCCACCAGGCTGGTCAGCTGGGTGCGGCGATTGCTGGAGTCGCCGATAGTCTCCTGGCGCGAAGCCGTCAACGACACCCCCGACACCGGCGTGAGCTGGTAGCTGCCCGACAGCGAATAGGAGCGCTGGTCGATGCGCGAGTTGTTGGCCAGATCGCCCTGGTTCAGATTGTCCCCCAGGCGGCTGGTGACGGAACGGCTGACCGTGGCCGTCACGTTGCTGCGCACGCCCTGGAGGGCAAAGCTGAGCATCTGGTTGCGCAGCTGGCTCGGCCCGGTGGACAGGAAGCCCACCGCGGCCTGCGCATCGGGCGACAAGCCCTGTGAGAGCAGATAGGCACGCACCAGGGTGTCGCGCTTGATCGGGTCCGGCTCCAGCGATGCGAACAACAGGAAGTACAGGTCGTAGTTGGTCCGCACGCCGCCCGTGGCGCCAGCGTTGCCCAGCGTGACGTTGCGGGAGTCCGAGAAGCGCCAGACCGAGTTGCGCATGCGGTGTTCGAAGCTCAGGCCGTGGCTGTTGCCATAGCTGTGACGCTGCCAGTTGCCATTGACGCGCGTACGCGGCGTGGGCGTCCAATCGGCGGTCAGGCCGCCCGTGAGCCCGCTCTGCTCGCCGCCGCTGCGGCTGAGGTAATCATTGCGCTCCTGGCCCGCATTGACGCTGAAGAGCCAGTCGGGGTTGGGGTGGTAGTTCAGGCCCGCCGTCGCCGAGCTGGTGCGGTTGGAGAACGCAGCCTTGGGCCGTACCTGCTGTGTGTTCGCCTGAAGGAACCAACTCAGCACGCCAGCGCTGAGCTGTGCGATGCGCATGGAACCACCGCTGCCGTGACTGTCGCCCAGGGCGCTACCGCGCACCTCGGTGACCGAAAGATTGCCACGCAGATCCACGCTGGCCAATCCACCCAGCTGGCCGTGCAGCAGCGGTGAGACGTTCAAGGTACCCGTCTCGCGCCGGTTGGGGTTGTCCAAAGCGGACACCGAGCCTTGCGAGCCCAGCGTGGGTGCCGCCTGTGAGCCGAAGGCCGTCGCGTTCTGCTGCCCGATGCTGGCCTGCGCATCGACAAGGAAGGTACGAGGAATGATCTCGGCCTGGGCGGTTGCCGTCAGCGCGTTCTGCAGCTGGGACTTGTAGGTCGTCTTCAGGTAAGTGACGCCGTTCAGCGAGTAGTCCAGGCTGCCGCGCAGCGCACCCGTATTGCGCACGATGCTGACGCCGGGGGACACCGTCGCAATCACCGCCGCGTCCTTTTCTTGATCGTCGAGGCGCAGGTTGTCGGTCCAGCTCAGTGACACGCCGATGCGAGGCTGGATGGCGCCACCGCCGGCACCAGCAGCAGCGTCTCCCTGCTGGGCGTGAGCCGCGATCGCACAAAGGGCGAGGGCCAGAGGCAGATGGCGCGGCTCAGGTCTGGGCCGAGTCATTGCTGCCATAGCCGTATCCGTAGCCGTAGCCATACCCGTAGCCATACCCGTAGCCGTAACCACCGGCAGCGTTGGGGCTGGCCTGGTTGAGCAGCATCATCTTGACCGGGCAGGTTTCGATGGCGGCGAGGGCCTGCTGGACGGCGCTCTGCGCCGTCTTCTCGGCATGGACGACGATGACGATCTGGCCCATGTGCGAAGCCAGCACACGAGACTCCGTCGTCAGCAGCAGCGGCGGCGAATCGAAAATGATGATGCGGTCGGGATAGCGCTTGGCCATGTTGTCCAGCAGATGGCGCATGGCGTCGCTGGCCAGCAGTTCGGTCGCACGCGGGTGGGGTGTGCCGCTGGGCAGGATGGTCAGCTTCTCGACATTGGTGCGCAGCAGCACCTCGGACATCTCGACACGCTCTTCCAGCACGTCGAGCAGGCCGGGGCCTTGCGGCAGGCCCAGCATGCGCAACACCGATGGGCGGGCCACGTCGGCGTCGACCAGCATGACCGTGTTGTCCAGTTCGGCCGCGATGCTCAGCGCGAGGTTGATGGACGTGAAGCTCTTGCCTTCACCGGCCAACGCACTGGTCACCATCATCAGGTTGGCGTGGTTGATCGTCGCGGCGCCCTTGCCCATCGCGTTCTTGATCAAGGGGCGCTTGATGACCCGGTACTGGTCGCCCGTTTGCGAACGCGGCGTGTGGGGCATCAGGAAGCCCTGCGCGGCCAGCGCCACGACGTCCAGCTCCACGCGTTTGGACGACGGATGGAGCCCATCGTCCAGGACCGAGATGCCCACATGGGGCCGAGGCTCTGCCTGCGGCTGCGCAGGCAAAGCGGCGGCGGGCGCGGCCAAGGGCGCGACGACCGGCGGCTGCGCCGCCGCTGGCTGCGCCTGCTCGTCGCCGGGCAGCACAACGCCGGCCTGGCGCAGTTGCTCGAGCCGCTTGGCGGCTTGTTCAATCAGGCTCGTCATGTCAAACCACCTGCCGGCTCAGTTGCACAGCCAAGACCGTCAATGCGACGGCGAACATCGCCAGCAGCCCTCCGGCCCCCGCGGAGAAACGAATCAGGTCGACGCGCTGGCGGGCACGATCAGCATCCGTCACAAGCCGCGTCACGACACCCAGGATGGGCAATTCCACGCGGGTGCGCAGGTCGTTCGCGTCATGGAAGACGGGGCGCAGCTGGCTGGCGGCAAAGGTCGTGAACAGGCCGACGCCCAGGGCCGCCGCCATTGCACCGGCGAGCAGCAGCAGGCGGTTCGGCGCGACCGGCTTGGGATTGGCGCGCGGCGGGTCGATGACGCGGAAGTCCGCCACGCCGGACGCCACATCAAGCTCGCCGGAGATCGACGCCTGTTCGCGGCGCTGCACCAGATCCTCGTAGTTCTTCTTGTGAATCGCGTAGTCGCGGTTCAGCTGGGCAGCCTCGGCCTCAACCTGAGGCGCCGTCTTCAGCGCCACCAGGGCCTGAGAGTAGCGCCCCGAGTATTCGTCGACGCGGGCGCGCAGGGCCGCGACCTGGACTTCGGTCGTCACCAGGACGCGCACCAGTTCCTGCGTGGCCAGGCTGCCGCTGTTCTGGCCCACGGAAGCCGTCGGGACATTCATGGCGGCCTTGCGCAGCTCGGCGAGCTCGCGCTTTCTCTGCTCCTCGAGATCCTTGATGAGCTTGCGCGTGGCGATGATGTCGGGGTGCTGGTCGGTGTAGCGCTGCAGCAAGGCGTCGAGGCTGCGGCGATGCTCCGCCAGGCGGGCATCGAGTTCAGGCGTGCTGACGTTGGCGTTGGATTCCTGAATCAGGCTCTGGGCCGTCGTCTGGGCGCCGCCGCGGGCCTTCTCGGCCTCCAGCTGGGCCTTGGCGGCATCGCGCGCATTGACAGCCTCGCGGAACTCCAGGCGGGCGCGCTCCAGCTGGCCACTCAACTCCGCGATATGAGCCGCGGAGTCTTTCCCGTCACCCGACATATTGGACAGGTTCTTGAGCCGGAATTCCTTGAGCCGTGTTTCGGCCTCTTCCAGCTTGGCCTCATAGGACTTGATCTGCTCGTTGATGAAGGTCGTTGCCGTCGAGGTGCCCACGCGCGTCTGGCCCAGGCTGGATTCGACAAAGATCGACACCAGCGCCTGCACGACACGCTTGGCCGTTTCCGGATCGCTGTCGCGGTAGCCGAGGATGTAGAGGTTGTCCCGTCCGCTGCTCTGGATGGACAGATTGCTCGTCACCGTCTCGATGGTGGATTCCTGCTGGGCCTTGGACTGGTTCTTCAAGTCCAGGTCGGCCATGCGGACCAGCTTTTCGACATTGGGCCGGCTGATCAGCGTGCGGCTCAGCATCATCACCTGCTGCTCGACATTGGGCTGCACGGCAAGGCCGGACATCAGTGGCTTCAGGATGGACTGGGTGTCCACGTAGATGCGGGCGCTGGCCTCGTAGCGGTCAGGCAGCACGAACACCACCACGGCGCCGACCAGCCCGGCCACCCAGGCCACGACCAGGCCGACCCAGCGGTATTTCCACATCCGCCGGACGATGATCAGAAGCTGACCAATCAGCAATTCCATGGGGAACAGTCTCGGTTAAAGCTATGGCGAGGAGAGGCCGGCAGCGAACGCAGGTCCTCTCCCTTCAATTCAGAACAGGCTCTGCGGAATGATGAGGATGTCGCCCGGCCGCATTTCGACATTGGCCGACACGTCACCGCGCTTGATCAGGTCCTTCAGGCGCACCGAGTACTGCTTGTTGCCCTCGGCCGTGCGCAGGATGGTGGCGCTGTTGCCGGATGCAAAGTCCGTCAGGCCGCCGACGGCGATCATCACGTCCAGCACCGTCATCTTCTGCTTGTAGGGCAGGAATTGCGGCTTGGCCGCCTCGCCGACGACGCGGATCTGCTCGCTGTAGGGGCCAATGAAGCTCGTGACGATGACAGTGACGACCGGGTCGCGCACATATTTGCCGAGCTGCTTCTCGACTTCACGGGCCACCTGCACCGAGGTCTTGCCCTGCACGACCATCTCGTCCACCAGCGGGGCGGCGATCTTGCCGTCCGGGCGAACCGGCACCGACATCGACAGCTCCGGATTGCGCCAGACCTGGATATTGAGGTTGTCACCCGCGCCGATGATGTAGCTGTAGTCATCGTTGGCCACTGCCGCCGGCGCTGGCGGGAAGCTGGTGCTGGCGCAGCCGGCCAGCACGCCGATGGCAAGCATTGCCAGGGCCCGGCCCCACCACGCGCCGGCTGCCTTTGCCGCCCTCTGCGAGCCTCTTGCCGACGTCATTTGCGCATCACGGTTGTTGGAAGCGTTCAAGGCGAGTCCTCTGTGGGTCTGTTCATCGAAGGCCCCCGCAAACCGTTGCAGTCGAGAGGGAACGGCAAAACCTGCCGTCACCCAGGGCCAAAGCCTTGGAATGATGCCATAGCCCCACCCCATGTCTGGCAACCTAAATCGGGGGCTTCCCCCGGGCAACGCGGACTTTCACACGCGCGCGGCGACCGCGAAATCCTCTCAGGCGTCGGGTGCCCGAGCCAGGTTGTAACGCCCCGGAGCAATCAGATTGTCCGGGTCGAACACGGATTTCAGCGCCCAGGCAGTGCGCCAGAACGAATCCTGGGGGTCGACCACGTCCTCCATCATGTCCGCCCGCGCCCGGTACACCTCCAGGCCGCAACTGCGTAAATATTCCCACAGCGCCCGCGCGCAGGCTCGGGCGTTTGCAACCGCAGCCGCGTCGCCGCGGTCAAACAACAGATTGGCCACCGCCACCAGCGAGGTGGTCGTCTCGATATTCAGCGTCACATAGAGCTCATGGCCGAATCCGGCGGCAACCGCTTTCATGGCATCGACGACCTTCGCCACCGCCCCGCCCGCCATGGGCAGCGCCGGGTTGATGAAGATCAGGCCACAACCGGAGGCGTCCAAATCCCGCGCCGGCAGCTGCGGCTGGCCATATCGCCATAACAGGTTGGTGATGGCGGCATCGGTCGGCCGGCCATCCGCCAAACCCTGCAAGGGCCGGATGGCCGAAATAGCCGCCGCATTGGCGCGGGCCCAGGGCCACAGGTTTCGCAAGGGATTCAGCAGCCGAAAACCGGCCGCCAGCTTGGCATCGTCCACCACGGTCAACTTGGCCATGCCGCCCAGGACCCGCCTGACCTCGGCAATCGCGGCCTTCACCTGGGCGGCGCTGCCGGCGACGCCGCCCAGGCTGGTCCATTCATAGGGCGCCACCGTCGCCAGCGCCCGATCCGCCTCGGCCGCCAGGTCACTCTCCGCAACACCGCAGGAAATACGCAGGTATTCACTGATGCCCGACATCATGCTGGCCCGCGTGCGCGCCTGATTGCCGACATGGGTCACGCCAGCCATGACGCCCAGCCGCTTCAGCAGCGCCAGGCCATCCAGGAAGTCCCCTAACTTCGAGACATCACGCAGGGCCAGCGACACGGCAACCGAGCGGGCCGGCCGCGGCAGCAGTTTCAGGCAGGCGCTGGTGACGATGCCGTAATTACCCTGGAAGAACAGGCCATCCAGCATCGGCCCGAGGCCATAAGGGTGGGCATGCGCAAGCGGCGAATCCTCGCCCAGGCGGCGAAACCCGGTCCGCAGCAACTCCCCTCGGCCGGTCACCACCTCAAGCCCGAAAACATCCTCGCGGCGCGGCCCCAGATATCCCACGCCCCGGTCCAGCGCATTGCCGAGGATGCTGGTGTCCACCGACGAACCCGTCACGTTGAAGCTCAGGCCCGGGCAGGACTCGCTCAGGAATTCGTGCAACTGCCGCTGCGTCACCCCAGGTTCGATGACCGCGACAGGATTCGCTTGCGAGATCTCTGCCGCATTGCGTATGCGGTTCATGCCGCTCAGATCCAGCAGCACGGCGTCTGCCTGGGGCGGCGCAGCCGAGCCATACCCCCAGTTCAAGCCGGTCGATAGCGGGTAGAGCGAAATCCCCCGGCGGCGCGCCTCGTCCACGCAAGCCTTCACCTCATCGACAGTCGTGGCCCGCCAGCAGTCCAGCGCCCCGCGGTCCCAGCCGGTCACATTGCCAGAGTTCCGCCGCGTCACTCCATGTTCGCCTGACAGTCCGTCCACACCATCTCCCTGCCCGCCTGCCTGAGACGGGTGTCGGAGGACTTTACAGCGACCATCAACCAGCCCTCAAAACACCGGCAATACGTCATCCAAGAGCACGGCAACTCGTTGTTTTAAAAGGGAAAGCAGGCGGCACCTTCAAAGCTGGCACGCGACCTGCTTATTACCCAGCGTCCGGGGCCGCGCCCCAACTTCTAGCAAGTGAATCAAGGAGATTCAAATGAGCAAGACCCTGAAGACGCTGGTTGCTGCAGCGGCCCTCGCAGTGGYCACTGCCGCATCCGCCACCCCCATCGTCGGCAAGACGAGTGTCAGCCTGGGCCAAGTGATCGTGTCCTTCGGCACCGTCAACTGGGTTCCGGATCCCGCTCCCGATGCTTACCAGACCGCTGGCAAGACCTACGGCCAGTTCGCCACCAAGCAACTGGGCGGCACCGGTTCCTTCAATGACCCGGCGTTCGGCACGATCTTCGCTCCGACCGCTGGCTGGGTGCAAGACATGACCCAAGGCGCGGGTCCGAACAATGTGCCTATCGGCGTGAACGGCACGCCGATCCCCAACTTCCTGCACTTCGATGCCAAGCCGAACTGGCTGTTCAGCGAAACCTACCTGGCTCCCGGCCAGTTCGGTTCGCCCTTCATCTTCACCGACAACGCCGGCAATACGTCGGTCACGATGAGCATCCTGGGCCGTGCGTGTGATGACRCCAACGCCAACAAGAGCTGCGACATCGGCGAAGACGAAACCAAGTGGACGGGCATCTTCTCGGCGCAGTACACGAACACCTCGACTGCAGCCCTGGTTGCCGTCATCCTGGGTGGCGGCACCCTGGATCAGAACGACTGGTCTGCCACCATCGAAGCCACCAAGCTGCCTGAGCCCGCCACGGTGGGTCTGGTGGGTCTGGCTCTCGCTGGCCTGGGCTTCGCCGGCCGCCGTCGTCAAGCCAAGTGATGTGAACAGCGACGCCAGTCGTCGCTGCTCCGCACTCAGAGAACCCCGCCACGGCGGGGTTTTTTATTGGCCGCGCGATTTGTCTCGCTTGGACGGACAGTCGCCCGTCGACGCTGGTCAGCGGTCGATGTACTTCAGCATGGGCGCTGCATCGCGGATCAGCACGGCGTAGCTGATGCCCGTGGGGGCGCTGAGCGCGGCCTCCCGGGTTCCCTTGATGGCCCCGCCCTGCAGGACGCCGATCACTTCGCCGGTCTCGATGTCCAGCACCGGCCCGCCACTGTTGCCCGGGAAGGCCAGGACATCCAGCTGCAACACCTCGAAGGCACCGGCACGCAGTTGCCGCACCGCGCGTTCGGTCAGGCCCGAGGGCGCGGCGGCGGGCGGCACGATGGCCGTGCGCGCCGACACGATGCCTCTGTGCGTCACGTGCACGTCATAGCCCAACGCATTGCCGATCGGAAATCCGATCAGGGCGATGGAGGTGCCCTCCGGCGCCTCCCTGGCGGCTAGGCGCAGCGCGGGCGCGGGTGGTCCGTCCATCTGCAGCAATGCAAGGTCATGCGCACGATCCAGGCTGATGAGCTTGGCGCTTCGCATCACCCACTGCGCGTCGGGCGTCCAGATCTTGACCGCGATGCTGCGATCGACTCGATCGGGCGTTTCCGTCGGCACCACGTGCGCATTGGTCAGCACGTGCAGGCCGTCCGCGACAACAAAGCCTGCCGCCTTGAACCCGAAGCGGGGGTTGTCCATCAACCCCCAGCTGCCCACGACAACGACCGAGCGCTTGGCCCGCGCAATCAGTTCCGGCAGAGTTTCCGCACCGGCTGCGGTGCCGATGCATGCCAGTGCGGCCGCAAGGGCCAGCAGGCGACGTCGGCCGGGGCTGTTCACAGCTCGCCTGCAACGTACTCGGTTTCCAGCGCACTGACGGCGCGGCGCCAGACATCGTCGGGCTCATCCACGCGAAAGCCATAGAACTCGCCGGTGTCGGTGTGGTGGTGTCGCATCACCTTCACGTCCAGCGTGGCCTTGTCCTGCACGCCCAATTCCACCCGGACCGCACCATCAGCCCCGATCGGTATGTCGAGCTTGGACTGCGCCTGGAAGCCCGACAGGGAAATTTCGATGACGGTCATCACGATGGAGCGCTCATCGCCGTCGAGCCGCACACGCAGCTCGGCCGGGCAGCGCAACGAGAAGCGCTGATGCCGGCGCATCGGATGAAAGCCCGTGTCCGATCCACTCATCATCGGCAGAACGGCCCGGAACTCGGGCTGGTCGTAGATGGACCACAACAGCGCCTTGCGGCGGTCGTCCAGTTCCGCGAAGACCTGGCTGCGCTGATTGAAGAAGTGGTCGAGGATGTCCGGCGTCAACACCGGATCATTGGTCGTGAAATAGCGGCGCTTGGGCAGCTTGATGTTGGGCAGGCTCAGCTGGACGAAGTAGTTATAGAGGTTCTTGCGTTCCCTGCGCTTGCCGTAGACGCGCCGGAATATCTCTTTCGCTACCGGCAGGTCCAGAGTGGCGCCGACGGCTGGCGCACCATTGGCGAAGTCGTAGTTGGCAACGACGTTTTCCTGCAGCCGCTCAAAAAACAGCAGCGACTCGTAGAGCTCGATCTTGTCCGGATTGACCGCGATGACGAGGTGGCGCGTGTCGAAGTACTTGGTGCAGTACTCGTACATGAACTTCATCAGCGGGAACAGGATGGCGCCACCCGTCTGGCGGAAGTCCGGATGCACGGCCAACGCTGAAATCTCGGCGATCTGGCCCTGCTTGGCGCGCACCTCACTGAGGTCGAAGACCGACTGCAGCGGAAAGCCGAACACACCCTCGCGGATCATGGACATGGTACCGACGACGCGGCCGTCGTACTTGGCGCACAGCGTGGTTGTCGTCGGCAGCGCGTGATACATGGTGACGCGCAGGCCTGAGGGCGACGGCTTCATGAAACCGCTGGCCACGTAGGCATCATGCAGGATGCGGAAGCAGTCCTCGAGCTCCTCGCGGGTCTCGGCGACCTTGAGCTCCAGCCTTGGATCCGGCGCCGGGTCGCAGTCGATCATGCCGCGATAGATGGCATGCCGTGTGTCGCGCGGCAGTCGGCCGAAGCCCCGCCGCATCAACTGGTGCAAGCGTTTTCTGAAGCTGGCTTGTTTGATCTTCATGACGCTGCCCGGTCGATCCGAGGGTTAGTTGAGCAACAGATTACAGCTCCGCCAGCAACTTCTGCACATCCGCAGTCCTGGCAAAACTCTTGCCCAGTTCGTTCAGCTTCTGCAACTCGATCTTGGCTTCGGCCTTCTGGTTGCTCTTGATCAGGTATTCGGCGAGATGAAGGCGGTGCAAGGGCTGCTCGGGATCCAGCTGAACCGCACGCCTTTGCAGCACCAGGGCCTTGTCCACGTGACCCGCACCCGCCTGGATTTCCGCCGCAGTGTCGGTGAGGGAAGGTGAATTCGGCGCCAGGCTGAGCGCCTTCTCGATCATTTCCAGTGCGCCGGGCCGGCCAGCACGATGCAGCAACCAGGCCAGATTGTTCAGCGCCACCGCATTGTTGGGCCGCACGGCAATCACCCTTCGGAAATGCCGTTCTGCCCGGTCGAACTCACCGCGTGCCAGCGCCTGGTCGCCCAGCAGGTAGTCGAGCGCCGGCGAATCCGGGTACTTGGTCAGCCAGTCGGCAGCCAGCTTGTCGGCCTCCGCCTGCGATCCCGCGCTGGCCTGTGCCAGATAAAGCTTGATGACCGTCTCTTCCAGCGGACGCTTGGACAGGCTGGTACGGAATGCCACCAMCGCCGCCGGCCAGTTGCGCTTCGCGGCCTGCACATCGCCTTCAAAAGACCAGCCCTGCGGCTCGTTGGGCGCCTGGGCCTGCACGGACTTGGCGATGGCGAGGGCCTCATCCATCTTGCCGGCGCGCCCCAGCAGCGTGATCAGCCGCATCTGCGCTTGCAGATGGTCGGGCTTGATGGCCAGCACCTTGCGCAGCTGGCTCATCGCCGCTGGCGCATCCTTGCGCGCGTCGTACAGGTCGACCATACGCATCATGGGCAGCACCGAGTTCGGCTGCAGCGTCGTCATCTTGTTGAACGCCTGGGCGGCCTGATTCAGGTTACCGACTGCCATCTCGGCCAGGCCCACCGCCTCGTACACCTTGGGGCTGTCGGTGAAACGGCTGGCGGTCTCATTGGCGATCTGGCTCGCCAGCTTGTTCTCTCCAATTTCCATCAAATAAGAAACCAGCGCGAGGCGGGGCAACTGATGGTCCGGGAAGCGCCTGATGGCAGCGTCCAGCTGGCTGCGGATGTCCTCCGCGCGTGCGCCAGCCCGGGTCTTCGCCGAGATCAATGAGACGGTGCCGTCAATTGACTGCGGATCTGCCGCGACGACCTTTTCGAAGCGGCCGACCGCGGCTGCCGGCTTGCCATCCTCGTAGTCCATGGCCGCCAGCACGGTGGCGGCAGCCATATAGGACGGCAAGCGCCGCAAAGCCTCTTCGTAATGTGCGCGAGCCTTGTCGCGATTGCCGCGCAACTGCTCGGTACGTCCGCGCAACAAGGGTGCCACCGGCGTGCCGGGCTGCTTCTTTTCCACTGCATCGATGATCGCAGCGACGTCGTCCAGGCGATTGCGGCGGTACAGCGACATCGCCATCGCCACTTCGGCCTCGACACCGGGATCCTTGGCGGCGACGGACTTGAGCTCTTCCATGGCCTGCTCGGTCTGGCCCGCCGTCATTTCAGCCACGGCCAGGGCCGTACGGCCGCGCGTGTTGCCAGGATTGAGCTTGACGGCCTGGGCGTACATGCGCTTGGCCGCCTCACCGTTCCCCATCTGCAGATGGGCATCGGCGGCCACCGAATAGGCTTCGGAGCTGGCCAGCTTCTCGTCATCGAGCAGCGGCAGCACGAACCCCAGCGCCTTTCGCGCATCGCCGGCGCGGAGCTGCGCACGCGCCATCAGGACGCGCACGGGGCCTGGCGCCGGCGAATTCGGCAGCGCCTTGCCGAGGTGGGCCACGGCCTGGAGGTAGCCGCCTCGCTCGTATTCGATCGTGCCAGCCAGGTACAGGAAGGACGGGTTCTGCGGCGCCATCTTCAGCAGTTGCTGGGACAACTCGGCGGCCTTCTTCAGGTCACGCTTCTCGAAGGCCAGCGTGGCCGAGTAATACAGCACCAGGGGATTGTTCGGCTGCACCTTGCGCAGTGCGGCCAACTGCTTGTCGACGCCATCGAAGTCACGCTGCGCCATCAGCAGCCGCATCACGCCGACGTGGGCCTGCAGCTCGTCACCGTTGCGCTTGAGCGCTTCGCGATAGGCCAGCATCACCTGGGCGGGGTCGGCACCGTTGCTTTGCAGCAGCTCGGCCTTGGACACCCACGGCCGCGCCGATTCAGGATGGGCCTTGAGCGACTTTTCCACCTGCTCCATCGCACCGACCCGGTCGCCGGCGACGAACATCAGCTGGGAAACGGCGAGTTGCGCGACGATGTTGTTGGGATCAGCCTGCAGGGCGGCGTCTGCCGCGGCGCGCGCCTGCACATACTTGCCCTTGGAGCCATAGGCCGTGGCCAGCGCCGCCTTCAGCTCCGCCTGGCGCTTGGGGTCGGTGAGCTGGACATCCGCATATTCGGCGATGAACTTGGTGGACTCGCCGCGCAGGATCATCGCTGCGGCCATCAAAGGCACGAGCTCGTCCTTGCTGTAGCCACCTTCGCGCGCCTTCGACAACTCGACCCAGGCGCCGTTCGCATCGCCGGTCTCCAGCAGGGCCTTGCCAAGCCAGAAGCGGGCATCGACGAGCGACGCATCCTTCTGCAACGCGTTCTTGAACTCGATGACGGCCGCCTTGTATTCAGCCTTCTGCATGCGGGCCTTGCCCGACTCGACCATCTGCGGCGCCGACGGACCCCAGCAACCGGTCAGCAGCACCGAGGCCACGAGCACGGCACCGGCGAACCGCGCGGGTGTGGAATGCATCTTGTTGTTCATTTGATCTGCAACCGGTTCATCATGTCGTAGAGGGTTGGGCGGCTGATGCCTAACAGTTCGGACGCACGGACGATGTTGCCATCGGTGCGGGCGAGCGCCGTGATGAGGGCCTGGCGTTCGGCGTTTTCGCGCACGGTGCGCAGGTCCAGCGTCACGTTGTCATCGGCCGGTGCCGACGCCGGCCGCAGACCGAGGTCCACCGCCGCGATGCGGTCCTCCTCGGCCATGATGACGGCACGCTTGAGCATGTTCTGCAGTTCGCGCACATTGCCCGGCCAGCCATGAACCTCCAGCGCGCGCACGGCATCGTCCGCCAGTGTCGGCACGGGCCGGCGCATCTCGGTCGCGAAGCGGCGCGCAAAGGCGTGCGATAGCAGCACCGGGTCGCCCACACGATCACGCAGCGGCGGGATCTCGACGACGATCTCTGCCAGGCGGTAGTACAGGTCTTCACGAAAGCGACCGTCGACGATCCGGGCCTTGAGATCCTGGTGGGTCGCGCCGACGACGCGCACGTCGATGGGGATCTCCTGGCGGCCGCCGACGCGCTCGATGACCCGCTCCTGCAGGAAGCGCAGCAGCTTGGCCTGCAAGGGCATGGGCAGGTCGCCGATCTCGTCGAGCATCAGCGTGCCGCCATTGGCGGTCTCGATCTTGCCCAGCGTCGACTTGTTGGCGCCGGTGAAGGCTCCCTTCTCGTAGCCGAAGAGTTCGCTCTCCAGCAGCGTCTCGGGGATGGCCGCGCAGTTGATGGCGACGAAGCGGCCCTTGCGCTTGGAGGCGTCATGCAGGCCCTGGGCAAGCACTTCCTTGCCGGTGCCGCTTTCGCCAAGCAGCAGCACGGTGGCGTCGCTGGGGGCCACCTTCTCGATCATGCGGCAGACGCGCTGCATGCCGGGGTCGCGCGTGATGAGGCCCGAGAAGACGTCGCTGCTTTGCTGCGTCTGCAGGCGGCGGTTCTCCTGCTGCAGCTCATAGAGCCGGTAGGCGCGCTCGACGGTCAGGCTGAGCACGTCGGGATCGACGGGCTTGGCGAGGAAGTCGTAGGCACCCATGCGGATGGCGCGCAGCGCATTGCCTTGGTCGTTCTGTCCGGTCAGCACGATGACCTTCACGCCGGGGTCGAGCTCCAGCAGCTTCTCCAGGCATCTGAAGCCCTCGGACACCGAGTCCCGATCAGGCGGCAGGCCAAGATCCATCGTGACCACAGCCGGGTTGTGACGGCGGAACTGCAGCACCGCGCTGGGGACATCATCGGCCGTGACCGATTCGAAGCGGTCCAGCGACCACTTGAGCTGCTTCTGCAGGGCCAGATCGTCTTCGACGATCAACAGCGGCGCATGGCGAGGCGTGTTCATTGAACGTCCAGCGCCGTCAAGGGTGCGTCCGCCTGCGCATGGAACAGCGGGAGTAGCAGGGTCACGGTGGTGCCCCGGTTCAATTCACTCTGCACGCTGATCTTGCCTCCCAGTTCCTGTATGTATTGATAGCTCTCGTGGGCGCCTATGCCCATGCCGCTGGCCTTGGTGGTCTGGAACGGCTTGAAGAGGCGATTCTGAATGAAATCCTCGCTCATGCCGCAGCCGCTGTCC
>NZ_JBFUMN010000042.1:0-44154 GCF_054049335.1 Roseateles sp. P5_E1 | reverse complement strand
CCGGGCGGGTTACCGCGGCCTGCCTTCAAAGGGGGTCTGGGAGCCCGAGCGCAACGCGGGCGCAACGCCGGCCAAGGAAGCCGCCTCCAGCCCTTACACCGCATTGACCCAGACCACCGCTGGCGGCAGCGATCTCTTTTACCGCTATGCGAAGAAGGCCAACGGCATTCTGAACGTGAGCAACATCGTCTCAGGCAACGAGCAATTCGGCGTCAAGTTGGAAGACGAGACGCTCTCCATTGCGCTGGGCCTGCTAGCCAACGGCGCTCACAACTGGCAGCCCATCACCGATCCGAACGTCGTCAGGATCACGAATTTCGCAGCCAACATCGTGACGCAGCAGATTCCTCTTGACGATCTCTGCGATCCGTCCTGCACGTCGGCGGGAACCTGCCCGACCCAGTCCTTGAGAACCGTCAATTTCACGATCCGGGCGGTCGCCAGGGCCGATCCCAGCGTCGTCCGTACGCTGACGGTCAGCGAAAAGATTCGCGCCGACGACATCAGTGGGGAATGCCCAGCATGAAGCAAGAACCTTTCATGCATTTCGCACGGCCCCAGCGCGGTGCCGCCACGCTGGTCGTGGTCATGGTGCTTTTCCTGGTCATGGCCCTGCTGGCCGCCTATGCCAACCGCAACCTGATGTTCGAGCAGCGCATCTCCGGCAGCTATTACCGCGCCAGCATGGCTCAGGAAATGGCCGAAGCAGGCGTGGAGTGGTCCGTGGCCATGCTCAATGGCACGGGCATCGACGACAACTGCGCCGCGGTCGCCACGGGCGGTACGCGCTTTGTCGACAAATACCTCAATGTCTCGGCCGCCGATCGTGCCGTCACGAGCAAGCTCCCGACCCCTTCCAACCTCAACCTTGTCGTCGATTGCTCCTCGACCGACACGGGTCTGGTCTGCCGCTGCCCGGCACCCGCTAGCCGCACGGCCCAACCCAGCACGGCCCTCGCAGGCGCCCTGATCCCAAGCTTCGGCATCGCCTTGGGCACGGACGCCGCCACCCATTACGGCAGCTTCCTGTTGTCAGCCTATGGGTGCACCGACAGCAGCGTCGACAACTGCGTCAGTGCCAACACCGAGGCCCGCAGCCAGCGGGCGGCGGCCACGGTGCTGCAGAACACCGCCATCGCCTTCATTGCAGCGGTGCCTTCCTCGCCGGCCGCACCGTTGACGGTCAAGGGCAACCTGACGACCGCAGGCAGCGGCGGCCTGGGCCTGCACAACACCGACCCGCGCTCGGGCGGCCTGCTCGTCGTCTCCGGTGGCCTGGCGCCGACGCTGAATGACGATCGCATGGACAGCGTACCGGGTACGCCGCCGGATCAGGCGCGGGTCTTCGGCGACACCTCTCTACAGAACCTGGGTAACACCACCGAAGGCAACATCAAGTTCTTCCGCAACTTCATGGGCATGGCGCCGAGCCGATATCTCAACCACCCTGCCGCACGCGCCGTGACCTGCGCGGTCGATTGCGGCACGGCGCTCGTCGACGCCGTCAACGCCGGCAAGCGCATCCTGACTGTCAGCGGCGCCATGGCCATCAGCTCCGATGTCACCATCGGCACGGCGGCTGCACCGGTCGTGCTCGTCGTGTACGGCGACGTGGCCCTCACTGGCCCCATGCAACTGAACGGCATGCTGGTCGTCCTCGGGGACCTGACCTGGACGAACAACACCGCAGGGGCCTCGCAGGTCACGGGCATGGTGGTGGTCCAGGGTCAAATGACCGCAACGGGCCAGATGGACATCATCTACCAGCAGTCCATTGCGAACGAGCTGCGCAACCGCCTGGGCAGCTACGCCCGCGTTTCAGGTGGCTGGATCGACGGGACCTACGGAATTTGACGATGCTCAAGTCCTTGCACTCCCAAACTTCCCGCCGCGCCTCGCGCCGCCAGCGCGGCGTCACGTTGATCGAGGCCCTGGTGGCCTTGCTCGTGATGTCCTTCGGCATGCTCGCCCTCGTCGGACTGATGAGCAATCTGCGCCGGGGCGCCGACCTGGCCAAGCAACGCAGCGAGGCCATGCGCATCGCCCGCGCCGAGATGGCCACGTTGAAAACCTTCACGACGGTGACGCGGACCGCGGCGACGCCAGCCGCGACACCGGCCTATAGCGATATCAGCGCCCAGGCGGCAACGCCGCTCACGCCGGCGGACTCGAACACCACCTACAGCATTGAGCGCCTAGTCACGCAGTTGGCTGGCGCCAGGCATGTCCGCGTCAGCGTGGCCTGGACCGACCGCGCTGGCGACCCGCAGTTCGTCAACCTGGACACGGTCGTCGCCGCTGTGGATCCGCTCTTCAGTGCGGCCGTGGGCTTCACACCGCCGGCAGGGCCTGTCACGCTGCCCTCTGCCCGGCACCCCGCCATCCCGGTTGGAGCCAAGCAACTGGATGGCAAGAACAGCGCCTTCATYCCGAGCAGTTCGACCGGAGTGGCCTGGGTCTTCAATAACGTGACGGGCGTCATCACCGGCAAATGCAGCATCACGCCGGGCACGGCCGTCTCCGCGCTCACCGCCGCCGGCGTTGAATCCTGCAAGAACAACACGGTCGGCTACCTGCTCAGCGGCGTGATCCGGTTCTCCAACAGCAACCCGCCCAACCCGAGCGCCCCCGGTGGCACAGCCATCGACCTGGGGCTGGCTATCACTGGCGGCAGCTATTCATTGCCACAACTCGTCAACGGCGCGCCGGTAATGAGCGGTGGCAGCATGGTGCTGGACACGTTCACCGCCTCGGCGCCGACACCGGCGCCAGACTGCTTCGACGATGCCCCCACCACGTCGCCAAGCGCCCAGCCCTTCGTCACCTACAACTGCATCGTCTACCCCGATACCACCACCAAACTCTGGTCTGGCAAGCTTGAACTGACGGGCATCACCATCGGCACCACCGCATCCGAATACCGCGTCTGCCGCTACAGCGCCGACTACAACGGCAACGGCAGCAGGTTCACGACCGACTTGAAGGCGTTGGAGAACGAAGAGCATCCCGAGGTCTATGGCAAGGTGACGGGATCCCTGGCACGCCAGAACTTCCTGGTCATCCGCGGCGACCTTGACTGCCCGACTGCGCCAGCGGTGAATCCAAGTGCCGGCGTCTTCGCCGACTACTCGACCATCCAGCTGCAGCCTGCCCCTGGACCTTAGCCGCCGCGTTGGCGGGCCCTAGACTGCTCGCATGAATTCGCCCGCAATCACGGCGGCGCTGCTGCGAGCGCTTTCCCTGGCCGAGCAGGCCATCGGCCTGACCGACCCCAACCCCCGCGTCGGCTGCGTCATCCTGGCTCCCGACGGCCGGGAACTCGGCGCGGGCCACACCCAGCCGGCTGGCCAGGCCCATGCCGAAGTGATGGCGTTGCGCGATGCAGCCGCGCGCGGCCACGATGTGCGCGGCGCGACCGCCGTTGTCACCCTCGAGCCCTGCTCCCACCATGGCCGAACGCCTCCCTGCTGCGATGCGCTGATTGCCGCCGGCATCGCGCGCGTCGTGGCTGCGGTCAAGGACCCCAACCCACAAGTCGCCGGCCAGGGCCTCGCGCGCCTGAAGGCTGCCGGCCYGCAGGTTGAACTGGCGGACCCGGCCATCGCCGAGGCGGCCAGCGAACTCAACATCGGCTTCTTCTCGCGCATGCAGCGCGGCAGGCCCTTCGTGCGCCTGAAGTCGRCCATCTCGCTCGACGGCCACACCGCCCTGCCCGATGGCCGCAGCCAATGGATCACCGGCGAGGCCGCCCGCACCGACGGCCATGCCTGGCGCAAGCGCGCAGGCGCCGTGCTGACCGGCATCGGCACCGTGCTGGCTGACGACCCGCGCCTCGATGTGCGCCTGGTGCCGACTGCTCGTCAGCCGCTGCGCATCGTGCTGGACCCGCAAGGCCGCATGCCAGGCGGCGCCCGCATCCTGCAGCCCCCCGGTGAGGCCCGCGTCATCGGTCCCGGGCGGGCCAATCTGGCCGCGCTGCTGACCGAACTCGGCGCCCAAGGCATCAATGAACTGCATGTCGAAGCCGGTCCGACGCTTTCCGGGGCTTTCCTCGATGCCGGCCTGGTCGACGAGCTGCTGATCTACCAGGCGCCCATGCTGATCGGCGAAGGCCGCCCGCTCGCGGCGCTGAGCCCGCTGGCCGAACTCGGCGACGCGCGTCGCTGGCGCCTCATCGAAGCCACACCCATCGGCCCGGATCTGCGCCTGCGGCTGCGTCCCAAGTAACGCCCCACGCGGCACCAGCCGCTAGGGTCGCCACCTACAATCGCCGGCTATGCCCATCTCCCCCATTCCCGAGCTGGTGGCCGAGCTGGCTGCCGGCCGCATGGTCATCCTCGTCGACGAGGAAGACCGTGAGAACGAAGGCGATCTCGTGCTGGCGGCCGACCTCGTCACGCCCGAGGCCATCAACTTCATGGCCCGCTACGGCCGCGGCCTGATCTGCCTGACACTGCCCCGCGAGCATTGCGAGCGCCTGCAGCTGCCGCCGATGACGCGGCGCAACGGCACCCAGCATGGCACCGCCTTCACGGTGTCCATCGAGGCCGCCACCGGCGTCACGACCGGCATCTCCGCCGCCGACCGTGCCCGCACCGTGCAGGCGGCCGTCGCGGCGGACGCCAAGGCCAGCGACCTCGTGCAACCCGGCCACATCTTCCCGTTGCAGGCCCACGACGGCGGCGTGCTGATGCGCGCCGGCCATACCGAGGCCGGCTGCGACCTGGCGCGCATGGCCGGCCTGTCGTCCACCTCGGTGATCTGCGAGATCATGAAGGACGATGGCACCATGGCTCGCCTGCCCGACCTTGAGATTTTTGCTGCCGAGCATGGCCTGAAGATCGGCACCATCGCCGACCTCATCGAACACCGCAGCCGCCACGAGAGCCTGATCCAGCGCGTTGCCGAGCGCCGCCTGAACACGGCCCAGGGCGAGTTCGACTGCCAGGTCTTCACCGACCGCACCGGCGGCACCCACCTGGCGCTCAGCCAAGGCCAGTGGACGCCCGACACCGAAGTCCTCGTGCGCGTGCACGAACCGCTGTCGGTCATGGACCTGCTGGAAGCCGGCCCCTGCGGCCACTCCTGGGGCCTGCCCGCCGCGCTGGCCGCCGTCAAGGCCAGCCCGGGCGGCGTGGTCGTGCTGCTGAATTGCGGCGAGGACGCCGCCGGCGTGCTGGCCCGCGTGCAGGCCTGCGAGCCGGCCCCCGCCACCAAGGGCGCGATGGACCTGCGCACCTATGGCGTCGGCGCCCAGATCCTGAAGGCCCTGGGCGTACACCGCATGCGCCTGCTGGGCAGCCCGCGCCGCATGCCCAGCATGACCGGCTATGGCCTCGAAGTGACCGGCTTTACTGCGCCTCCCAACTGTTGAACCCGAAAGGCCCGCGATGCAAGATTCCGAACCAGGCCTGCCCAGCTTCGAGGGCGCTCTCGATGGCAGCGAGCTGACCATCGCCATCGTCCAGGCGCGCTTCAATGACGCCATCACCTCGACCCTGGCCAGCGCCTGCCTGGCCGAGCTGTCGGTGCTCGGCGTGCCGACCGAAGCCATCCGCCACGTCACCGTGCCGGGTGCGCTGGAAGTGCCACTGGCCCTGCAGGCCCTGGCCGAGAGCAATGACTTCGACGCGCTGATCGCCCTGGGCTGCATCATCCGCGGCGAGACCTACCACTTCGAGCTGGTGGCCAACGAGAGCGGCGCGGCCGTCACCCGCGTCGGCCTGGACCATGGCGTGCCCATCGCCAACGCCATCCTGACCGTCGAGAACGAAGCCCAGGCCTGGGCCCGCGCCGAACCCAAGGGCCGCGACGCTGCCCGCGTCGCCGTCGAAATGGCCAATCTGCTGAAAGAGATCGAGTGAACGCCTCCACCCCCAAGACCGCCACGAAGACGGCCAACAAACCTGGCGTCAAGCGCGCTCCCGCCAAGTCCGCCCGCCGCCGCTCACGCGAGGCCGCCGTGCAGGGCCTCTACCAATGGCTGCTGACTGGCGAGGACATCGGCGCCATCACCGCCCTGGGCCGTGAGCAGGAAGGCTATGCCAAGCTCGACGTGAAGCACTACGACGCGCTGCTGGCTGGCTGCGTCAACGAAGCGGCTGATCTCGACGCCATCCTATCGCGCCACGTCGACCGCAAGACCACCGAGCTCTCGCCCATTGAGCACGCGATCCTGATGATCGGCGCCTACGAGCTCAAGCACTGCGTCGACATCCCCTACCGCGTTGCTATCAACGAAGCGGTCGAGCTGGCCAAGTCCTTCGGCGGCACCGATGGGCACAAATATGTGAACGGCGTGCTGGACCGCGCGGCGGGCGACTTGCGCCCCGTCGAGGTCGCAGCCAAGCGTTGACGAAGCGCTGATGAAACTGGCCGCGCGGCTCGACCGCATCGAGCCCTTCTATGTGATGGAGCTGGCCAAGGCCGCGGCCCGGGTCGCGGCCGGGCCACTGTGCGATCCGGCGCTGGGCGGCCGGCACATGATCCGCCTCAATGTCGGCGAGCCCGATWTCGGCGCTGCGCCTGCCGTCCGTGAGGCGGTCGCCCGCGTGGCCCAGGGCCCGACGCCCTACACCGACGCCCTCGGTTTGCCCGCATTGCGCGAGGCCATCTCGCGCTGGTACGGCCAGCGCTTTGGCCTCGCCATCGCACCCGAACGCATTGCCATCACGGCCGGCGCGTCGGCCGGCCTGCAACTCGCCTGCCTCGCCCTCTTCGAGCGCGGCGACGAGGTGCTGATGCCCGACCCCTGCTACCCCTGCAACCGCCACTTCGTGACGGCTGCGGACGCCACGCCGCGGCTGCTGCCGACCGGCGCCGCGGAGCGCTTCCAGCTCGGAGCGCAGCAGGTCCGCGACGCGTGGACACCGGCGACCCGTGGCGTGCTGCTGGCCTCGCCGAGCAACCCGACCGGCACGTCCATTGCGCCCGAGGTGCTGGCCGACATCGCCGGCTTCGTGCGTGAGCGCGGTGGCGTCACGGTGGTTGACGAGATCTACCTGCCGCTCAGCTACGAGGAGCACTTCGGCCACAGCGCGCTTGCACTGGGCGAGGACATCATCTCGGTCAACAGCTTCTCCAAGTACTTCGGCATGACGGGCTGGCGCCTGGGCTGGCTGGTACTACCGCCCGCCCTCGTGCCGGCGATCGAACGGCTGGCCCAGAACCTCTACATCTGCCCATCCACGCTGTCGCAGATGGCGGCGCTGGCGGCCTTCGAGCCCGCCTCCATCGCCGAGTTCGAGCGCCGCCGTGCGGTACTGCGCGAGCGCCGCGACTACATCGTGCCCGCGCTCAACGCGCTGGGCTTGACTGTGCCGGTGCCGCCCGACGGCGCCTTCTACGCCTGGATGGACATCAGCCGCCATCACGCCGACAGCTGGACCTTCGCCCACGAACTGCTGCAAAGCGCCCAGGTCGCGTTGACACCGGGCCGCGACTTCGGCCTGACCGATCCGCAGCGTTGGATGCGCCTGTCTTTCGCCTCGTCGATGGAAGACCTCGAAGAAGCCATCGCCCGCCTGCGCCAGGTGCTGTCATGAATTTCCAATTCCCGATCCGCGTCTACTGGGAAGACACCGACGCCGGCGGCATCGTCTTCTACGCCAACTACCTGAAGTTCTTCGAGCGCGCTCGCACCGAGTGGCTGCGTGCGGCGGGCGTCGAGCAGCACCAGCTGCGCGAGGACACCGGCCTCATCTTCGTCGTCGCCGCCACCAGCCTGCGCTACGCCGCGCCGGCCAAGCTGGATGATCTGCTGACCATCACTGTCGAACCTGAGCCCGCGGGCCGCGCCAGCCTCGTGGTTCGCCAGCGCGCGCTGCGCGCTAACACGCTGCTGTGCGAAGGCGAGATCCGCATCGGCTGCGTGCGCGCCAGCGACCTGAAACCCCAACGCCTGCCCGACACCGTCGTGGCAGCGATCACCGCATGAACCAAGACCTGTCCATCGTCTCCCTGATCCTGCACGCCAGCTTCGCGGTGCAGCTCGTCATCGCGGGCCTGCTGCTCGTGTCGCTGGCGAGCTGGAGCGTCATCTTCGGCAAGCTGATCGGCCTGGGCCAGATCAAGCGCCGCAACGATGCCTTCGAGGCCGAGTTCTGGAGCGGCAAGAACCTCAACGACCTCTACCAGTCGGTAGGCAACCGTGCGGACGCCGCGCCTCTGGAGCGCATCTTCGCCTCCGGCATGCGCGAGTTCCTGAAGTTGCGTGAAAAGCGCGTGACCGATGCCGGCGCCCTGCTCGACGCAGCCCGCCGCGCGATGCGCGCGAGCTTCCATCGCGAGCTGGACGCGATGGAGCACAACCTGTCCTTCCTCGCGTCGGTCGGCTCGGTGTCGCCTTACGTGGGCCTGTTCGGCACCATCTGGGGAATCATGCACGCCTTCGTCGGCTTGTCGAATCTGACGCAGGTGACGCTGGCCACGGTCGCGCCGGGCATTGCCGAAGCGCTGGTCGCCACGGCCATCGGCTTGTTCGCCGCCATTCCCGCCGTGCTGGCCTACAACCGCTTCGCGCGCCAGATCGACCGCAGCGCAATCACGCTGGAGACCTTCATCGAGGAGTTCTCCAACATCCTGCAGCGCAATTCCACCGCCCACAGCTGATGGCCTCCATCTCCTCCCGTGGCGGCCGTCGGCGGCGCACGATGAACGAGATCAACATGGTCCCGTTCATCGACGTGATGCTGGTGCTGCTCATCATCTTCATGGTCAGCGCGCCGCTGATCACGACTGGCCTGGTGGACCTACCCAGCGTGGGCAAGAGCCGCCAGCAGCCCGAGCATGTCATCCAGATCATCGTTGGCACGGACGAGAAGCTGAAGATCAAGGTCGACCAGCTCGAGCCCGAATCGATTCCCGCGAACCGCCTGGCCGAGCGCGTCAAGAAGGCGCAGGGCAAGGATGCGACCAGCCCCGTAGTCATCTCCGCCGACAAGAACGTCAAGTACGAGGCCGTCGTGCAGGTCATGGACGCGCTGCAGCGCGCCGGCATCCAGCGCGTGGGCCTGGCTGTGAAGAGCGGCGCCTCCTCCTCCAAGTGAGATGACGAGCGCGACCTTACGCCCCCCCGAGGCTGCGGGCCTCGGCCGCGGCATGACCCTGGCGCTGATCGCCCATGGCCTGCTGATCCTCGCGCTCAGCTATGGCCTGAACTGGCACAGCGATTCATCGCCCGCCTTCGAGGCCGAGCTGTGGTCGGCGGTGCCCCAGGTGGCCGCGCCGCGCGAGGAAGCGCCGCCCGAGCCCGAACCCGAAGCGCCCAAGCCCGACACCCGCGCCCAGCAGCGAGCAGCCGAAGAGGCCGCCGCCGAGCAGCGTGAGGCCGAGATCGCCATCGCCAAGGAGAAGAAGCGCAAGGAGGAAAAGGCCCGCGACGAGGCTGCCAAGGTCGAGCGCGACAAAGCCGCCCAGGAGAAGCTGGCCAAGGACAAGCTCGCCAAAGAGAAAGCGGACAAGGAAGAGCAGGACCGCAAGAAGGCCAAGGACACCAAGGCGGCCAAGGACGCGAAAGAGGCGAAAGACACCAAGGAGGCCGATGCCCGGCGCGAAGCGCTGCGTCAGGAAAACCTGCGCCGCATCCAGGGCATGGCCGGTGGCACGCCCGGCTCCACCGGCGCCGCGGCCCAGAACTCGGCGCCGTCCGCGGGATATGCCGGCCGCATCAAGGGCAAGATCCGTCCCCTCATCATCTACCCGGACGATGGCGTCGCGAACCCGACCGCCGAGGTGCAGGTGACGCTGGGCCCCGACGGCCGCATTCTTGGCAGCAAGGTGCTCAAGGCCAGTCCCGACCCCGACTGGGATCGTGCCGTGCTGCGCGCCATCGAGAAGGCCGAGACCCTGCCGCGCGACATCGACGGCCGCGTGCCACCAGTGCTGATCCTCACCTTCCGCCCGCGCGAATAGTCCTGACGGCCCGAGGCTTCAAAGCTCCAAGGAGATCGGCCGCCCCGGCAGCACCCGGTGCAACTCGTCGGCCAATGCCTGAAGGTCCATGGGTTTGCTGAGGTAGCCATCCATACCGGCTTTCAGGCAGGCATTGCGCCGCAGATCCGTGTCGCCGGCAGTGGCGGCAATGATGGGGAAAGGCGGCAAGTTGCCGACGCGCTGCAAGGACCTCAGATGCTCGCTGGCTTCCAGCCCGTCCATGACCGGCATGTCCACGTCCATCAGCACCATGTCTGGCGGCTCGTCGCAGCAGGAGTCGAGTGCCTCGATGCCGTCGCCGGCCACCACCACTTCGTAGCCCAAAGCCTCGAGCTGGCCCCGCGCGACGATCTGGTTCACGACGTTGTCGTCCACGACGAGCACACGGCGGCTCTCCTGCACGTACAGCGGCGTGGGCGACGTCAGCCGCGACAGTGCGGTTGAAGTCCGGGTATCGACATGCGCGGTGAAGCGCTCCAGTTCCAGCGGGCTGAGCGGGAGCACCCGGATGTCGACCGAGCACTGGCGCCGAAAGCGCAGCGTGTCGGAGCCAGAGACTACGGCGAGCACCGTCCAAAGACTGGGCAAGGCCTGGGCGATCTGTTCGAGCTGGGCCAGTTCCTGGCCGCTGTTCTCCGCGACGATCATCAACATCGGTGCCGCAGCAGCGGATATCGCTGCCGCGGCCTCCTCGAGCCGCTCGAACGACACCACGTGCCAGCCCAGGTGCCGCAGCCTCGTCTCGACCGAGTCCAGCGCGCCGGGCGGAGGGCTGACCAGCCATGCCACCGAGCCGGTGGCGTTGGGTGAGTGCTCGAACACCACCTCTTCCGCGACAACTTCGCCGCTCAGTGAGATGACCAGGCCGTCAAGCCCGGCGTCGACGAACTGGACCGAGCCGGCGGTAGCCGGACAAGGCGCTTGCGCTCGCGCAACCAGCCCCTGGGCCACGTCGGTGTCCTCGGCAACCAACTGCAGGCGCTGCAGCACGCCCACGACATCGGATGGGCAATTCGCGCCAGTGCCAGCGGCGTGGATGACGATGCTGCTTCGGCCGAAGACCGGCGGCTCGACCTCCGCGGTGAACATGACGAAACCCGACTCAAAGCAGTCGCGATGCCCAGCAATATCCGGTGGATGCCGGCACGCAGGTAGGGCCCAGGATCGTGAAGCTCGAGGCGGGGCCCGTGATAGTCGAAGTAGGTGACAAGCCCCTTCTTTCTGGCGTGGGGCAGCACGTCGCGCGCGCTCTGGGTGAACAGCTCTGAAAACTCCATCGGCGGACTCTTGCTAACTGTCCGCGAGACTAGGGCAAACCCAGCTGCCAGATGGTTTCCAATTGTGGCCGCTGCTTACACACGGATGCCTTGTGTCAATGCGCGCGGCCAGCCGCCGGGTTCAGCACCATGCGATCGACGGACCAGCGCCCCGCGCCCCACAGCGCGATGGCCAGGGCCAGCATGCCCCACAGGATGTGCTGTGCCTCACCGGCGGCCGACAGGTCCTCCGCCGGCAGTGAAAGCGCCGCCATCAGGTTGACGACAAAGAGGCTCACACCGGCGAAGCGGCCCGCCAGGCCGAGCACCAGCAGCACTGGGATCACCAGCTCGCCCGCGGTGCCCATGTAGGCCGCAAGCGCCGGCGGCAGCAGCGGCACCTGGTAGTAGTCGTTGAACAAGGCCAGCGTGGACGACCAGTCGCGCAGCTTGACCAGGCCCGACATGAAGAAGACCTTGGCCACGTAGAGCCGCGCCGCCAGCAGCGCCAGCGACTGCAGATGGCTGACCAGCGTGTCCAACGGCGCGGGCAGCCGGGTGGGTTGCAGGCCCGGGTCGGTGACGGCGCGCAGCGCGTTGGAGATCAGAGCTTTCATGGTGTGGTGGTCCGGTTCGGTGTTGTGGCCCTGACTCCCTGCAGCCAGGCGTTGTGCAACGCGGCTTGCAGCCAGGCGGCGAAGTCGAAGTCGGTTTCACCGCCAGAACCTTTCACTGTGGCCGCCTCCAATGCCTCGGCAAGATTCACCGCGTCGATCAGGGCCCGCATGAAGACCGCATCGGCGGCCGACACGGGTTGCCACTTCCCGCGCCAACCGGCTCGCCAGACCACCACCGGGCCGTCGGACCGCGCCAGCACCGCCAGGCCTGGCCGCAATTGCAGCCAGAGCTTGTCGGGCGATGTGGTGCCGAGCAGGGCCAGCGAGTCGGCGTCCAACGACGCGTCCTGCGCGCGTTCGGCCCGGTGCAGTGCCCAGTCCAGGCGAGCGAGATCGGGCAAGCCCGAAGCCTCGCCGGCGCGCTCCAGCAGAAAGCCTTCGAGCGCCCCACCCCACTGCCCCAGGTCACCGCTCTCGGGCGGGTGGGCGCGCCAGAAGGTCCAGGCCAGCGACGCGAATTCGTCCTCGCCGAGTTCCTCGCGCAAGCGCACAAAGGGCACGGCCAGGGCTTGGGCCGACAGCGCCCGCAGGTTGTTGCGATAGGCCGCCATGCCGCGCTCGCCGCCGGTCAGGCCGGGCGGCGCCTCGCCGCGCCCCAGCAGCGCATCGACAAAGGCCTGCTGAGCGAGCTTCATGGGTGCAGCGCCCTCGCCCGCTGGCCTTCAGCCAGCAGCACCGCCAGATCGGGCACAGCGGTGTCCCACTCGATCAGCGTCGGCAGCGTGCCGAGCCGCTGCAGCGTGTGTTCGTAGACACGCCAGACCTCGTCACGCACGCGGCTGCCATGGTCATCGATGACGAGACCGTCCTCCTGCTCGCAGTGGCCGGCCAGATGGATCTCGCCGACGCTGCCGGGGCGGATCGCGTCAACCCAGCGCATGGCTTCACGTGCCGCGTCGTCCGGCGCCAGGCCGGCGTTGCGCGCATTGACGAACAGGTTGTTGACGTCCAGCAGCAGGCCGCAGCCGCTGCGCCGGGTCAGCTCGTTGAAGAACTCCGGCTCCGCCAGTGTGTCACCGGCCCAGCCAACGTAGGCGCTGATGTTCTCCACCAGCATGGGCCGGCCCAGGCGCTCCTGGACCTGCTGGACATGGGTCGCCATCAGCGCGAGGGATTCGTCRGTGAAGGGGATGGGCAGCAGGTCTGCCGCATGCAGGCCCGTGCCCACGCGGGCAAAGCAGGCGTGGTCGGACACCCACCGCGGCTGCACGCGCCGCGCAAGGCGAGCGAGCCGCTCCAGGTGAGCATCGTCCAGCCCCGCCGCCGAGCCCAGTGCCAGGCCCACGCCGTGCAGGCTGACGTCATAGGCCGCGCGGCCCGCCTCCAGCACGGCCAGCGTGATGCCGCCGTCGGCAAAGAAGTTCTCTGAATGGACCTCGATGAAGCCGAGCGCGGGGCGCTCGGCCAGCAAGGTCTCGTAATGCGGCTGGCGCCAGCCGATGCCCACGCAGGGCAAGGGCGGCGCCGAGGTCATGGCGGTCAAGCCCTCACTTCTTCGCGGGCGCCTTGGTCGAGCCGCCTTCCTTCTCGCACGTGCCCTTGGCGACGTACTTCCATTCGTTGGCGTCCTTGTCGGCCTTGGACTGGCCGGCGCAGGAGTGGCTGCCATTGGCGGTGGCGCAGTCGTTCTGGCCGGCCTTGGCGATGCCGTAGCACTTTTCCTTGGCGGCATCGGCGGCCTGGGCCTGGGCAACCATGCCCAGGGACAGGGCGGCGGCAAGGGCGGAGGACACGAGGGCTTGGTTCTTCATGAGACAGGTCTCCAAAAGGTTGGGGGGTAAAAGGCGGCCGATCATCCGGCGGCAAGAACGAAGTCGCAAGACGCTGCCAAGTCCTTACACTGCCGCCGCCATGACCGCTCCAACCGCCTCAGCGGACTACTGCCGCCAGATCGAAGCCCTGCGCCCGCCGCTGCTGAAGTACGCGCGCCTGCAGCTGCGCAACCCCGCCTGGGCCGAGGATGCCGTCTCTGAAACCCTGCTCGCGGCGCTGGAGAAGCCCCAGGCCTTCGCGGGCAACAGCCAGCTCAAGACCTGGCTGGTCGGCATCCTCAAGCACAAGCTCGTCGACCAGATCCGCAAGAACAGCCGCGAGCTGTCCACCACCTGCAGCAGCGAAGACGGCGAGGACCTTGACGATCTGCTGTTCGCCAGCGACGGCCACTGGCGCGAGACCCAGCACGACTGGGGCAACCCCGAGGATTCGCTGCGCCAGGTCGACTTCATGAGGGTGCTGGAGGCCTGCGTCGAGAAGCTGCCCGGCCAGCAGGGCCGCCTCTTCATGATGCGGGAGTGGCTGGAGCTGGAATCGGACGAGATCTGTAAGGAACTGGCGATCACGCCGACCAACTTGTGGGTCATGCTGCACCGGGCCCGGCTGAGGCTGCGGGACTGCCTGCAGGCCGGCTGGTTCGGCGGCGCGACCGCTGGAGGGGCGACTTGATCAAGCTGAAGATCACCTGCCGGGAGGCCACGCAGATCACGCTCAAGGCGGAAGATCGCAGCATGCCGCTGACCGAGCGCCTGTCGCTGCGCCTGCACCACCGCATCTGCACCAATTGCCGGCGCTTTTACCGCCAGGTCGAGCTGATGCGCCAGGCCAGCGCGCGCTGGCGGCACTACACCGAGGACTGATCAGGCCACCGGTGCGCCCTCGTCGGGCAGGGCCGATGCCAGCGCTTCGTCGCCCTCCAGCGCAATCGCAATCGCCAGCTTGATGGCATCGATCTGAGCCGCCAGGCCCATGCTGGGCACCGTCGGCTGGGTGCGAGCCGCCTGCTCGGGCAGGGCCGGCACATGGATGAAGCCGCTCTTCACGCCAAGGCCAACGAGCCGGTGCTGGAGTTCGAAAAACACCTGGTTGCAGACAAAGGCACCCGCCGTCAACGACAGCCCCACCGGATGGCCGGCCGCGCGCAGCCCGTTGCGAATGGCCTTGACGGGCAGCGTCGAGAAATAGGCCGGTGGCGCGTCCGCCCGCACCGGCACATCCTGCGGGCGCTCGCCGGCGTTGTCGGCGATGCGCGCGTCGATGAGATTGACGGCCAAGCGTTCGATGGAAATCTCTGCCCGGCCGCTCGCAAGGCCCAGTGCGATGACGAGCCCGGGCTTGTGCACGGACAGCGCTTCAGCCAAGACTCTGGGAGCGCCGCCAAAGGTCGTCGGCAGGCAACGCGCCTGCACCGTCGCTCCGGCAATGATCTGGCCATGCAGCGATCGGGCCACTTCCCAGGACGGATTGATGGCCTCGCCGCCAAAGGGCTCGAAACCGGTGAGCAGGATGTTCATGGCCCCAATTGTGTCGTTTCATGTCGAAGCCGGGCGAGCCCGCG
Organism: Roseateles sp. P5_E1; assembly: GCF_054049335.1. Lineage (NCBI taxonomy): Bacteria > Pseudomonadati > Pseudomonadota > Betaproteobacteria > Burkholderiales > Sphaerotilaceae > Roseateles > Roseateles sp. P5_E1. The sequence goes on along the minus strand of NZ_JBFUMN010000042.1, from coordinate 28,957 downwards.
GCCCGTCGGTCTGCGGCGTCAGCATGGCGTTTTTCGGGGCCAGCGCGAGCGCCGCAGCCCTCCATAATCATCGGCACACCTGCTGCCCAGCCCATGACCGACCCGTCCCAGCCCCTGCCCTGGCCCCATGGCGATGCCGACTCACCCACTGCGGCAGGCCCGGCCTCCGGTTTTCTCTGGCCCAGCCCGCCCTATGCCGCCTACCCCCAGCCGCAGGTGCAGCGTGGGTCCGAGGCCTGCGAGATCCTGGGGCTGAACAACAGCCGCAGCATGGGCCAGCTGTTGCAACTCGATGCCAGCGACCGCATCGTGCAGATCAATGTGCCGCCAGCGCGCAACAGCATGCCGCTGAAGTTCAGCCAGTTCCGTGCCGTCAAGCTGCTGCGCACGCTGGAGGTGCCGCCGCGCGATGCCGGCGACCTGAATTCCCCGCTCAGCGTCGACCAGCGCCCGCGCACCGAGTTCCGCGTCGTCTTCACTGGCGGCGATGAGCTCAAGGGCGTGACCATCGGCCATCATCACGACAGCCTGGGCCTGTTCCTTTTCCCGCCGCTGGCCGATGACGACGACTCCGTGCGCCGCGTCTTCGTGCCCCGCGAGGTGCTGGCGAATTTCCAGATCGGTGAGCGCCTGGGCGACCTGCTGCTGAAGGACAAACTCGTCACGCCCGAACAGCTCAACGCCGCCGCTGTCGAGCAGAACGACCTGCGCCAGCGCCGCGTCGGCGACATCCTCGTCAACCAGCAGATCGTCACCGCCGAGCAACTGCTGCAGGCCATCGAGCAGCAGGCCAAGATGCCGATGGTGCGCATCGGCGAGGCGCTGCTGGCGCTGGAGCTGGTCACGCCCGAGCAGCTCGAGGTAGCGCTGGTTCAGCAGCGTGATGACCGCTCCGTGCCGCTGGGCGAGCTGCTGGTGCGCAAGGGCGTCATCAGCCGCGCGCAGCTGCAGTCGGCGCTGGCGCGCAAGATGGGTTATCCGGTCGTCGATGTCGAGAACTTCGCCATCGAGCCCGACGCCGTGCGCAAGCTGCCGCACGCGGTGGCCAAGCGCCTGGAAGTGCTGCCCCTGCTGCTGCGCGACGGCCGCCTCGTCGTGGCCATGGAAGACCCGACGCGGCGTGACGCCATCGAAGAGGTCGAATTCATAACCCAGCTCAAGGTCGTGCCGACGCTGACCAAGCTCGGCACCCTGCAGTTCGCCATTCCGCTGGCTTTCGACCGCTATGGCGGCGAGGCGCTGCCGCGCGGCAGCGCCGTCGATCCCCTGCCCGACTTCCAGCCCGACTTCACGCTGGACAACTCCAACAAGCTCATCGAGAGCCTGGAGCGCGACAGCAGCGAGCGCAGCGCCAGGGAAGAGGAGTCGCCCATCGAGCAGAGCGACAACTCGCTCGTGCGCCTGATCAACTCGATGATCATCGAGGCCCACAACCAGGGCGTGTCCGACATCCACATCGAGACCTACCCGGGCAAGGAAAAGCTCAAGATCCGTTTCCGCCGCGACGGCGTGCTGCAGCCCTATCTGGAGCTGCCCCCCACCTACCGCAACGCGATGATCGCGCGCATCAAGATCATGTGCGACCTCGACATCTCCGAGCGCCGCAAACCCCAGGACGGCAAGATCAACTTCGCCAAGTACTCGCCCCAGCACCGGCTGGAGCTGCGCGTGGCGACCATCCCGACCAACAACGGCCTGGAAGACGTCGTCATGCGCCTGCTGGCCAGCAGCAGGCCCATGCCGCTGGACCGCATCGGCCTGTCGCCCGCCAACCTCGCCGCTCTGCAGACCGCCGTCGCCCGCCCATATGGCTTGGTGCTCTGCGTCGGCCCGACCGGCTCCGGCAAGACGACGACGCTGCAYTCGGCGCTCAGCCACATCAACACSGCCGAGCGCAAGATCTGGACCGCCGAGGACCCSRTMGAAATCACCCAGSCCGGSYTGCGYCAGGTSCAGGTSAACSCSAAGATCGACTGGACCTTCGCSAAGGCSCTGCGCGCCTTCCTGCGCGCCGACCCCGACGTCATCATGGTCGGTGAGATCCGTGACCAGGAAACCGCCGAGATCGCCGTCGAGGCCTCGCTGACCGGCCACTTGGTGCTCTCCACGCTGCACACCAACAGCGCGCCCGAGACCATCACGCGGCTGCTGGACATGGGCATGGACCCCTTCAACTTCGCCGACTCGCTCTTGGCCGTGCTGGCTCAGCGRCTGGTGCGGCGCAGCTGCACCGCCTGCCGCACCAGCGAGCCCATGCTTGAGGCCGAGCTGCAGGAACTGCTGGACGACTATCTGCACGTCTTCCCGGCCGAGGGACGGCCCAGCAAGCTCGCGCTGATGTCGGAATGGATCAAGTCCTACGGCCAGGGCGGCCGGCTGATGAAGCACCACAGCCCCGGCTGCACGGCCTGTGGCGGCAGTGGTTACAAGGGGCGCGCCGGCCTGCATGAGCTGCTGACTGTGTCCAAAGACATACGGCGCATGATCCAGACCGGGGCCCGCGCCGAGGAACTACATCACGGCGGCCTCGCCGAAGGCATGCGCTCGCTGCGCCAGGACGGCATCATCAAGGTCTTGCAGGGCATCACGACCCTCGCCGAGGTTCACGCGACCAGCAACGCATGAGCTTTCTCAACACAGCCACAGAGGCACGGAGACACAGAGCAATGAAAGTTTGGGCTGTTTCTCCGTGCCTCCGTGCCTCTGTGGCTGTGTTCCATTCCTGACTCCCATGGCCGAAACAACCGATACCGCAGCAGCAGCACCCCGCCCCAAACTGCGTCTCGGTGACGTCCTCGTCGAGCAGCAGCTGATCTCGGCCGAGCAGCTCGGCCAGGCGCTGGAGCTGCAGCGCGCCACCGGCAAGAAGCTGGGCCGCATCCTCATCGAGGCCAACCTCATCACCGAGGAGGCCCTGGCCCATGTGCTGGCCCGCCAGCTGCGCGCGCCCTTCGTCAACCTCAAGACCTTCCCGCTCAAGACCGACCTGGTGCGCCTGCTGCCCGAGACGCCGGCGCGGCGCTTTCGCGCGCTGGTGCTGGAGGAGCGTGGCGACACCCTGCTGGTCGCCATGGCCGACCCGCTGGACCTGTTCGGCTTCGACGAGCTGGCCAAGATCCTGAAGCGCCGCCTGGCCATGGCCGTGGTGGCCGAAAGCCAGTTGCCCGCCGTCTTCGACAAGCATTACCGCCGCAGCGACGAGATCTCCGGCCTGGCCAAGGCGCTGGAGAAGGACATCGGCGACGCCGTGGACTTCGGCGCCCTGCAGGCCAGCGTCGGCCAGGAAGGCGCACCGGTCGTGCGCCTGCTGCAGTCGGTGTTCGAGGACGCGACGCGCGCCGGTGCCTCCGACGTGCACATCGAGCCCCAGGAAGGCGAGCTGTTGATCCGTAACCGCGTCGACGGCCTGATGCAGACGCTCACGCAAGCCGACAAGCGCATCGCACCTGCGCTGGCGCAGCGCCTGAAGCTGATGGCGGGCCTGGACATCTCCGAAAAGCGCCTGCCGCAGGACGGCCGCTTCACGCTGCGCCTCTCCGACCGCACGCTGGACGTGCGCCTGTCCACCATGCCCAGCCAGTACGGCGAATCCGTCGTCATGCGCCTGCTCGGCCAGGGCTCGGCCCTGCGCCGGCTGGATGCCATTGGCATGCCCGACGACATGCTCAAGCGTTTTCGCGAGCTGCTCGGGCGCGACTCCGGCATGTTGCTCGTCACCGGCCCGACCGGTTCCGGCAAGACCTCGACGCTGTATGCCGCGCTCGCCGAGCTGGACTCGGAGAAGCTCAAGATCATCACGGCCGAAGATCCCATCGAATACCGTCTGCCGGGGCTGACCCAGGTGCAGGTCAACGACAAGATCGAGCTCGATTTCGCCAAGGTGCTGCGCGCCGCGCTGCGCCAGGACCCCGACGTGATCCTGGTGGGCGAAATGCGCGATGCCGAGACGGCCGAGATCGGCCTGCGCGCCGCCATCACCGGCCATTTGCTGCTGTCCACGCTGCACACCAAGGACACCGTCTCCACGCCTTTTCGCCTGCTCGACATGGGCGCGCCGCCCTTCATGGTGGCCACCTCCCTGCAGGCCGTGCTGGCCCAGCGCCTGCTGCGCGGCGTCTGCAAGCACTGCGCCGAACCGCACCTGGCCACGCCGCAGGAGCAGGCCTGGATCAACGAGGTGCTGGCCATGAATGGCGAGGCGCCGGGCCTCGTGAAGAGCGTGGCGGGCCGCGGCTGTGCGGAGTGCAACGGCACCGGCTACCAGGGCCGGCGCGGCATCTACGAGATGCTGGAGATGGACCCCGACATGGCTCTGGCCATCCAGAACAGCGACGCCGGCGCCTTCCTGACGGCCGCCCGCAAGTCGCTGCGCGGCAAGACCCTGGCCGACCGCAGCCTGGCGATGGTGCGCGAAAGCAAGACCTCACTGGCCGAGGCGGTGCGCATCAGCGTAGATGCTGAATGACAGAGTTGAAGCCCCTCGCCCAGCCTCGCGCCGCTGAACGCGGGCGAGTCCAGTCGGTCCCCCGCGGGGACGGCGATGCTTGCGGCGTTGAGCCGCAAGCACATCGCCCGCGATCCGGCTCGGGGCGGCCCAGCGCTCGGCTCGCGGCTCGAACGCACAGAAGGCAACCCGCATGAACTTCGCGTTCAAGGGCCGCAACGGCCGCGGTGAGCTGGTTGAAGGCATCGTCGATGCCATCAACAGCGACGCCGTGGCTGCCCAGCTGATGGCCGGCGGCGTCGTGCCCGTCAGCATCGAAGCCACCACCGAGGCCGTCAGCGTGGCGGGCGGCGGCAACTGGCTCGAGGCCCTGCTCGCCAAGCCCATCACGCAGGAGGACGCCCTGGTGCTGACGCGTCAGATGTACACCCTGCAAAAGGCCGGCGTGCCCATCCTGCGCGCGCTGGCCGGGCTGGAGGCCTCCACCAGCCATCCCGGCATCATCGCCCTGCTGCAGGACGTGCGCGCCAGCCTGGATCAGGGTCGTGAGCTGGGCACCGCATTCGCGCGCCACCCGGCCGTGTTCAGCAGCTTCTACGTCGCCATGACCCGCGTCGGCGAGCTGACGGGCAAGCTGACCGAGGTCTTCCAGCGCCTGGCCGAGCACCTGGAGTTCGAGCTGGACATCCGCGCCCGCATCAAGCAGGCGCTGCGCTACCCCATCATGGTGATCGTCGCGATGGCCATCGCACTGATCGTCATCAACGTCTTCGTTTTACCGAAGTTCGCCGACGTCTTCTCCCACTTCAAGACCGAGCTGCCGCTGATGACACGCATCCTGCTCGGCTTCTCGGGCTGGACGGTGAAGTGGTGGCCCCTGGTCGTGGCTGCTGGCATCGGCGCGGCCTTGGCCTGGCGAAACTGGATCGCCACACCCGGCGGCCGCTACACCTGGGACCGCTTCAAGCTGCGCCTGCCCATCGCCGGCAACATCGTGCTCAAGGCCACGCTGGCCCGCTTCGCGCGCAGCTTTGCGCTGGCCAGCAGCTCGGGCGTGCCCATCAGCCAGGCGCTGACCGTGGTCGCGCAGACCGTGGACAACGCCTACATCGGCGCCCGCATCGAGCAGATGCGCGACGGCGTCGAGCGCGGCGAAAGCATCTCTCGTTGCGCGACGGGCACCGGCGTCTTCACGCCCATCGTGCTGCAAATGATTGCGGTGGGCGAGGAGACGGGCGAGCTGGATACCCTGATGACCGAGATCGCGCAGATGTATGAGCGCGAGACCGATTTCGCCATCAAGGGCCTGTCCGCCGCCATTGAGCCCATCCTGCTGAGCATCATCGGCGGCATGGTGCTGGTGCTGGCCCTGGGTGTCTTCCTGCCACTGTGGAACCTGGGCCAGGCGGCCATGGGGCGTTGAAGCGACGGCCAGGGCGTGAAGCCTGCAACGGTTTGCAGGCCGGTGTGGACCCGTCATAAAACTCGTGCGCAATTCACTTCTCATCGCTGAGCCGCTGCCCGATAGTCCTGTCACCCCCCGGACCACAGCGCCCAGAGCGCAGGAAGGCACCCCATGAACAAGTCTGTGCAAGCTGGTTTCACCCTGATCGAACTGGTGATGGTCATCGTCATCCTCGGCGTGCTGTCGGCCGTCGCCCTGCCCAAGTTCGTCGCCGTTGATGACGACGCCAAGCAGGCGGCCGTCAACGGTTTTGCCGGCGCGCTGAGCTCGGCCTCGGCCATCAACTACGCCGGCCGCAAGGCCAACGGCAACAACGGCGTGGCCGTGACCAAGTGCTCCGACGTCATCGCAATGCTGCAAAGCCCGCTGCCCACCGGTTTCTCGGTCACGACGGACAGCACCGCTGCCGCCAACATTACCGTGAGCACTTGCGAGCTGACCGGTCACATCGACAAGAAGGCCACCTTCACCGTCACCGGCATCCTTTGATCCCATGACCCACGCCCCGCGCGCCGACGCGGGCTTCACGCTGATCGAGCTCATCCTCGTCATCGTGATCACAGCCGCCCTGGCGGTGTTCGCCCTCCCCAAGGTGGTGGACACGACGCTGTGGCGGCTGCGTTCTTTTGGCGATGACCTTCAGGGCCGCCACCAGGCCATGCTCAGGCTGGCCCTGCAGCAGCGCCGCCCCATCATCGAGACCATCAGCAGCACCGGCGTGAGCTGGGCCTACGGCAATGGCAGTGGCACCGCCATCGCGACGCTACCCTGCCCTGCGACCGAAAGCCCTTGCTTGTCCTCCAGCGGCACAGTGACCTTCAACAGCGGCAACAGCGGCGCGACGACGACCCACACGGGTGGCGCGCTGACCGTCACGGTCGCCTCCAGCAATTACAGCCAGGCCTACCGCATCGAGGCGGATACGGGCCTGATCTACGCGACTCCTTGAGGCTTGACCCATGAGGCGCTCGGCTAGCATCCCCCGCATGCCGGCCATGCCCCGTCGGCCGCGCCAGTGCGGCCTGAGCCTGATCGAACTCCTGCTCTTCATCGTCGTTGTCAGCATCGCGCTGGCCGCGCTGCTGAAGGTTTTCGTCACGGCCACGACGGCGAGCGCGGAACCCATGATCCGCCGCCAGCAGCTGGCCATCGCCGAGTCGCTGCTGCGCGAGGTGGAGCTGATGAACTTCACCTGGTGCGACCCCGACGATGCCAACGTCGCCACGGCCACGTCGGCCACGGTGTCGCCAACCGGGTGCGCAACGCTCGTCGAAGGCAGCGGCACCGAGCCCGGCGAGACCCGCTACGGCACCACCTCCTTCGACAACGTCAACGACTACGCCGGCTTCTCGATGAGCGGCATCCGCGACGTGACCAACACGGCCATCGCCGGCCTCGGCGGCTACAGCGCCTCGGTCGCCGTGACCTCGGCCGCCCTGGACAACGTCGTGGCCGGCGAGGCGCTGAAGATCACCGTCACCGTCACTGCGCCCGACAGCAGCACGCTGACCTTGCAAGGCTGGCGCACCCGCTATGCCCCCAACGATGCGAACTGAAGGCGTTCGCTCACGCCAGCAAGGCTTCACGCTGATCGAGGCGGTGATGACCATCGTCCTCACCGGCATCGTCATCACCATCGTCTCGGTCTTCATCGTGCCGGCGACGGATGCCTACTTCGCCAGCAACGACCGCGCCCAGCTCGGCGAACAGGCCGACACCGCGCTGCGCCGCATCGCCCGCGACCTGGCCGGTGCTCTGCCCAACAGTGTGCGCGTGAAGGGCAACAGCCTGGAGCTCATCCCCGTCAGCGGAGCGGCGCGTTACGCCACCGCCGGTGCCGGTGCCTTGCAGTTCGGCGTCGCGCCCGTCCCCAACTTTGCCATCGTTGGGCCGCCGCTCGCGATCAGCCATGCCAGCCAGAAGCTGGCCTGGTACAACCTCGGCGCCGACACGCCGGACGCCGACGCCTACGCCGGTGACAACGTGCGCATCTCCGGCAACGCCGCGGGCAATGCCGTCAACGTCGGCGTCGCGGGCGCAGCGCTGCCCAATGCGCTGCAGTCGCCGCCATATCGCGTCTATGCCATCGAGTCACCCGTCAGCTACACCTGCAATATCGCCGCCGGCACGCTCACCCGCTACAGCGGCTATGCCGCGACAGCCAGCCAGGCCGACCCGCCGGCAGGCACCGCCGCCGTGCTGGCCCGCAACGTCACCGCCTGCAGCTTCAGCTACAGCACGGGCGCGGCGACGGCCCGCTACGCCCTCGCCTCGCTGCAGATTTCGCTARCCCGCAACGGCGAGACCGTGTCTCTCTATCACGCCGTCCACGTGGACAACCTGCCATGAGAACGCTGCGCGGCTTCACGATGATGTCCATGCTCTTCATCCTCGTGGTGCTGGCCGCGCTGGGCGTGGCGCTGGCCTCGCTGAGCCAGCGCCAGCAGCTCGGCTCGGCCGGCGAACTGGCCGCGGCCAAGGCTTACCAGGCCGCCCTGGCTGGTCTGGATTGGGGCAGCTACCAGGTCCTGCGCGGTGCCGCCCAGCCCATCTGCTTCGCCACCAAGAGCATCGCTCTGCCCGACCAACTGTCCGACTTCACCGTCACCATCACCTGCGCGCGCAATCCGGCCGCCGGCACGGTGACCGACGGCGAGCAGCAACTGGCCTTCTACGTCGTGCAGGCCACCGCCTGCAACATCGCGAGCGGCGGCGCCTGCCCCAACGGCAGCACCACCGAGCCCACCTACGCCGAGCGCCAGCTCAGCCGTACCTTGTCGTACAAGACATGCACGCCGCCCGCTGTCTCCTGCTGATCGCCCTGGCCCTGCTGTGCGGCCTCGCGCAGGCCGCGTCCAGCTACACCTTCCGCAGCGACAGCTATGCCTGGGAGACGGCCGCCAATGCCCTCGCGTGGGACCGCAGTTGCACCAGTTACCCGGGCGACGACGACAAGGCCACCATCACCTTCACCGGCGGCTTCAAGTTCACCTTCGCAGGCACGGCCTACACGTCGGTGCGCGTGCTGACCAATGGTGGACTGCAGTTCGGGACCGACACCGGGTTCTTTCGCACCTACACCAACACCGCCCTGCCGGCCGGCGCGGCCGACACGCAGAGTGGCTGCGTTGCCTCGGCCACGACCAACGTCATCCTGGCCTACTGGACCGACCTCGACCCCAGCCGCGCCGGCAGCGGCGGCGTGACCTGGGAACAGAAGGGCACGGCGCCCAACCGCTACGTCGTCGTGTCCTGGAACGGTGTCTATCAGTACAACACCAGCACCCCCTACACCTTCCAGATCATCCTGTTCGAGAACGGTGAGTTCAAGTACCAGTACGGCAACGCCAATGCGAGCGGCTCCAACGCCACCATTGGCGTGCAGGTCAGCAGCAGCGACACCACCCAGTACTCCTACAACAGCGGCTACAACGCCAACGGCAGCGCCATCCGCTGGTTCGTGCCCAACGGCACGCCGACGCGCCGCGCCGAGTACCGCTTCGACGAATGGAACTACAGCGGTCGCGTCGGCGAGGTGGCGGACAGCAGCGGCAACAGCAACAACGGCGTGCGCATCGGCAACGCAGTCACCTCGGCCACGGCCAAGGTCTGCCGCTCGCTCAGCATCCCGGCCGACACGACGAGCGCCAGCCACGCAGTGGACACGCTGCTCGACGTCAACTCCGGCGTCGGCGACAAGGGCGCCGTGACCTTCTGGTACGACGCCAGCACGGCCTGGAACAACTCGGCGGCGATGCTGCTGGACGCGACGACGTCCACGAGCAAGCCCTTCTTCCTGGTGCGCCAGAGCGACGGCTCCCTGCGCCTGACCGTCACCGACAGCAACGGGCTCGTGGTATCGACCGCCACGCCGGCGCAGTCCGTCGCCGCGAGCACGTGGAAGCACATCGGCATCACCTGGAACCTGGCTACCGGCACCAACCAGAGCACGCTGCGCATCTATCTCAACGGCGTTCAGGTCGGCGCCACGACGGCGACGACGAGCGGCACTCTGGACAACAGCATCGGCACCCTCTTTGTCGGCGACAACCGCAGCAGCACCGCGCCCACCAATGGCACGCTGAGGTCGGCCAACGGCCTCATCGACGAAATGCGGGTCTACAACTACGAGATCAGCGCGCTGGAGCTGACGGCCGACATGGCGCCGGCCTCGCGCACTTGTCCGCTGCCGCTGGACCACTACGAGGTGTGGCTGCCATCCACCAGCCTGACCTGCCTGCCGACGACGGTGACCGTCAAGGCCTGCGCCACCAACGCCGCCAGTTGCAGCGTCGAGACGACGGTCAACGGCACGGCCACGCTGACGACCAGCGCCGGCACGCTAGGCAGCAGCGCCCTCAACTTCAGCAACGGCGTCGCGACGACGACGCTCAGCCTCCCCGGCGGCGCCGACAACACGAACGTGACGCTGACGCTGAGCTCCGAGAGCACCGCCGCCGCCAATGCCCGTGAATGCTGCCCCGATGGCGCCAGCTGCTATGTGTCCAACAGCTGCTCGACGACCTTCAAGCGCTCCGGCTTCCTGGTCTCCACCACCACCACCGGTGCTGCGATCACCCTGCCCATGCAGACGGCTGGCACGGCATCGGCCTCCTATTGGCTGCGTGCCGTCAAGTCCGGCACCAACAACCAAGCCTGCGAGGCTGCCTTGACTGGTTCCCGCAACGTCAACTGGGGCTATCAATGCCTCAATCCGGCGAGCTGCGGTGGCAGCAACCTGATGAGCGTCAATGGCACCGCCGTTGCCGGCAACGCCAGCGGCGTGTCCACCGCCACGGCCGCTGTGCCGATGACTTTCGACACCAACGGCAACGCTCCCTTCACGCTGACCTTCAACGATGTCGGCCAGACGTCGCTGTTCTTCAACTACGCGGTCAACCCCGCAGCCGGTGTTGACATCAACGGCACAGGCAACGCCTTCGTCACCAAGCCGGCGCGCTTTCTGATCTCCAACGTCGCCAGCGGCGCCAAGCCCAATCCCGCCGCGGCCAATGATGCCGGCGGCTCTTTCGTGGCTGCAGGCGCCAGCTTCGGCGCCCGTGTCACCGCCGTCACCTCAGGGGGAGTTGCCACGCCCAATTTCGGCAAGGAGTCGACGCCCGAAGGCGTGTTGCTGACACCGACCCTGGTGCTGCCTTCGCCGGGCGCCTCCGGCACGCTGACCAACGGCACCGTGGCCGGCAGCCTGTTCATCAACGGCGTCGCCAACGTCGGCAATCTCAGCTACGCCGAGGTCGGCATCATCACGCTGACGCCTGCCCTGGCCAGTAGCGGCTACCTCGGTGTGGCCGCACCGACCGGCGCCGTGACCGGCACGCCCACCGGCAATATCGGCCGCTTCATCCCGGCCGGCCTCACCGTTACGCAGGGCCTGCCTACGCATCGCAGCGATCTGGCATGCGCGCCGGCCTCCACTTTCACTTACCTGGACGAGAACTTCAGCCTCGCGTTCACGCTGACGGCCGTCAATGCCGCCGGCAACAAGACCAGCAACTACACCAGCAATGCCAGCGGCAACTTCACCAAGCTCCCCCTCGGCACGCATGGCAGGTTCAATCTTGCCGGCATCGCCGGTGCAACGAAGTTTGCCGGCCGCGTCGGCGCCTCTGCCAGCGCTGGAACCTGGACGAACGGCACGGCCTCGGTGACCCTCACCGCCAAAGTCGCGCGTGGCGCGACAGTCGACGGTCCCTTCAACAGCGCTCAGTTCGGAATCGCGCCGGTCGATGATGATGGCGTGGCCATGGCCGCCTTCGACCTCGACACCGACGCGGTAGCCGGCAACGATCGAACGCAGGTCAATTCCTCCGGCCCTTCCGGGCAAATCCCCCTGCTGTACGGCCGCCTGCGCCTACAAAATGCGCTCAGCGCCGCCAACCGCACGCTGAAACTACCGTTGACCGCCCAATCCTGGAACGGCACGGCCTTTGTTACCAACGCCTTGGATTCCTGCACCCGCATCACCGCCGCCAACCTCAGCTTCGGTAACTTCCGCAAGACCCTCACCGACGCGGACGCGGTCATGTACCCCAACGTCCCCAACACCGCCGTTGTCGTCAATCCGCTGCAGCCGACTTACATCACTTTGGCAGCCCCCGGCGGCGGCCGCCTGGGCAGCATGGACGTGGCCGTGGCCTTGGGGTCCACGGCCACCGACGCGTCCTGCCTGAAGACGGCCGGCGGCTGGGCCACCGCCGCGAAGCCCGCCACGGCCGGCGCCAACCTCGCATCGCTGCGCGGCGCCTGGTGCGGCGCTGCCGCCACCAGCGACCCCAGCGCCCGCGCCACCTGGGGCCTGTACCGCGGCAGCGACGGCGTCGTCTACCAGCGGGAGAACTATTGATGCGCTGGCCCTGGTCCACCCGCCGCAACGGCCAGCGCCTGCTGCTGCGCCGCGTTGGCGAACAGCATGCCTTTGTGCTGACCGACGGCCCACCCGGTCATGACCAGGACCAGCCGGCCCGGCTGCTGCGCTGGGGCCTGATGAGCGAGGCAAAACCCGTCACCTCGGGCGACGCCATCGCGCTGCTGGACCCGGCCGACTACCAGATCCTCAAGGTCGACACCCCCCATGTGCCGCCGGAGGAGCTGAAGGCCGCGGCGCGCTGGCAGATCAAGGAGATGGTCGACGTCGACGTTGCCGAACTGACGCTGGATGTCATGCACGTCGGTGGCGACGTTGAGCGCGCGCAGCGCCAGCTCTTCGTCGTCGCGGCCCGCAACAGCGCCATCAAGGCGCTGACCAACGGCGCGGCGGCCATCAGCGGCAACATCACCATCGTCGATGTCTGGGAGACGGCCCTGCGCAATCTGCTCGCCGCCCAGGCCCGTGCCGATGACCTCGCCTCCCGCGCCTGCGCCGCCGTCCATATCGACGAACGCCACTGCCTGCTGGTCGTCAGCGCTGGCGATGAGCTTTTCTACACGCGGCGCCTCGAAGGCGACGCCGGCCTGCTGGCGCGCGCGCGCGGCGAGCAGGCCGACGCCGGCGCCGCCGAACTGCCGCTGGGTTTCGAATACCAGCCCGGCGGCACCTTCGACGCCAGCACCACACAGGAGTCGCCCCTGGTCGTCGAGCTGCAACGCTCCATCGACGTCTGGGAGCGCAGCTGGCCCGAGCTGCCACTGGCGCGGCTGTACGTCATCACGGCCGAGCACGGCGCGGAGGTCGCGACGCTGATCCAGCGCGAGCTCGGCCAGCGCACCGTGGCTCTGAATCCGCTAGCCGCCTTCGCGCCCGACGCGCCGGCCCCCGAGGGCGACGCAGCCCAGGCCCTGGGCGCCTGCCTGCCGCTGCTGGGCGCCGCCTTGCGCACCGAGACTCGAAAGCTCTGATGGCCCAGCAAATCAACCTGCTCACGCCGATCCTGCTAGCACCCAAGCGCTATTTCTCGGCGCTGACGCTGGTGCAGGCCACGGGCCTGCTGTGCCTCGCGGGCCTGGCTGCGGCGCTGTGGCTGCAGCAGCGTGACCGCAGCGCCGAAGCCCAGCATCAGGCCGTCCTTGCGCAATACGCGACGGAGCGCCAGCAGTTGACCGTGGCCCGCGCCAACCTGCCCGCGCCGCTGGATGCCGCCACGGTGCAGCAGCAACTGCTGCCACTGGCGGCCGGCAACGCTGATCGCCGTGCGCTGCTGCAGGTGCTGGGCGCCGACGCAGCCGGGCAGCGCCATTCCGACCTGCTCGCACTGATCGCGCGCACCCTGCCCGAACCGGCCTGGCTCAGCGAGTTGCGCTACACGCCGGGCCGGGTCGAACTCGTCGGCGGCACGCTGGACACCGCCATGCTGAGGCCCTGGCTGGCCAGGCTCGCGGTCCATCCGCTGTTGGCCGGTCAACAGCTGTCGGCCCTGCGCGTCGAGCGCCTGGGAGCACCTGGCACCGAGACGGGCGGCAACCCGCTGCTGTCGCGTGACAGCCCGCTCGTCAGCACCGGCCTGCCGGTCTGGGCCTTTCGCGTGGTCAGCGCGCCAGCCCATGCGGCCAGCGCCGCAACCGGAGGCGCACGATGAAGGCGCAGACGACCATCGATCTCGCGCTGCTGCGGCGCCGCCTGGCGCCCTTGCTGCAGCGCTGGGAACGCCAGGCCAAGCGCATTGACGCCCTCAGCCTGCGTGAGCGCGCCATCCTGTTCCTCAGCATCGTGGCGGTACTGGCCCTGCTGTTCGACTCCTTCGTGCTCGCGCCGCAGTCCGCCCGCGCCAAGCTGCGCAGCAACGCTCAGGCGCAGCAGGCCGCCGAGATCAGCAAGCTGCGCGAGCAGTTCATCAGCGCCAGCGGCAGCGGCGGCACGCCGGCCGAACAATTGCAAATCCAGCTCGAAAGCGCCCGCAACGAGCGCCAGCGCCTGGACAGCGAATTGCGCCAGGCCAGCACCGTCAACCCCGCCGAAGGGCTGTCGGCCCTGCTGCAGCGTGTGCTGGCCCAGCAGCCGGGCCTGGTACTGGAACGACTGACGCTGCTGGACGACACGCCCGTCAGCCTGCCGTCTGCATCGGCATCGGCAGCAGGCAACGCGCTGCCACCGAGCATGCCAGGCATGAGCTGGCAGGGTGTCGAGCTGCAGCTGCAAGGCAGCTACCGCGACACCCAGCACTATGTGCAGGCCCTGGAACGCGAACTGCCGGCGTTGCGTTGGGGCGAGATGCGCCTGAGCAGCGGCGGCCCCAACGAGGTGCCGCGCCTGCTGGCCCGGATCTATCTGCTGAAGGTGCAGCCATGAGAGCGGCATTCATCGCCCTGCTGTTCGCTGCGCCGCTGGCCCAGGCCGCCGACGAACCCACCCGCGACCCCACGGCCTGGCCACCCGCGCTGCGCAGCGCCATGGCGGCCTCGGCCGCACCGGCTGCCTCTGGCGTTGCGCCGGCCGACAACGCCATCCGCCAGGTCGTCTTCGCGGGAGGCCGCGCGTATGTCGTACAGCGCGGCCGCCGCTATGGCGTGGGCGAACAAATTGAAGGCGCACGCATCGAGCGCATCACCGAACAGGCCGTTTGGCTGCGCGAGGCCGGCCAGGTCCGGCGCGAGCCGCTGTATGGCGGCGTCGAGAAGCGCCCGCCTCCGGAGGCGGCCCGGGCTGCATCCGGCGTGAAGAAATCCAAGGAGAAGCCATGAAGGCCCCCGTCCATCGACTCCTGCTGGCCAGCTCAGCCGCTGCGCTGCTGGCAGCAGGACTGTCAGGTTGCGCCGACAAGCCGCTGCGCGTGGCCCAGCCCAGCCAGGCCCTGCGCGAGGAGCTGCAGGCCCAGCGAGCCGCCCCCGCCGCCTCTGGCGTGCCCGCACCGGTCGTGGTGGCGACGCCCGTACCGCCGCCCGCCCCCGCGCTGCCGCCCGAGCCACGCTTCGACCTCATCGTCAATGGCGCGCCGGCCCGTGACGTCTTCCTGTCCCTGGTCAGCGACACGCGCTACAGCATGCTCGTGCATCCCAGCGTGTCGGGCCAGTTGTCGGTCACCCTCAAGGGCGTCACGGTGCGCGAATCGCTGGACGCCATCCGCGATGTCTACGGCTTCGACTATTCCATCGACGGCCGCCGCATCACCGTCTTTCCGCCCACGCTGCAGACCCGCGTCTTCACGATCAACGCGCTGGCCCACCAGCGCAGCGGCCGCAGCGAGGTTCGCGTCAGCTCCGGCGCCGCGCCGGCCAGCAGCCAGAACGGCGCCGCCGGTGCAAGCGGCAACACTGGCAGCGCCACCGGCGGCAGCACGACCACGGTCCAGCAGCAGGAGAGCAGCCAGCTCAGCACCAAGGTGTCGAGCGATTTCTGGGGCGAGACCAACAACGCGCTGAAGGCCCTGGTCGGCAGCGGCGAGGGCCGCGCCGTCATCACCAGCCCGCAGACCGGCACGGTCGCCGTGCGAGCCATGCCGGAGGAGCTGCGTCACGTCGAGGCCTGGCTGAAGGCGACGCGCATCGCCGTCGAGCGCCAGGTCATGCTGGAGGCCAAGATCGTCGAGGTCGAGCTGCGCGAGGGCTACCAGAGCGGCATCGACTGGTCGCGCATCGGCGAGCGCAGCGCCATCGGCCAGACCAGCGTCAACCCCTCCATCCCCAGCGGCGTCAGCAGCATCATCAATCCGCTGGTCAGCAACACGCGCGGGCTGCCCACCCTGTCCAGCGGCACGCAAAGCCCGGCCTGGCCCGACCTCATCCCCCTGCCCTCATCCGGCGGCGGCACGCTAGGGCTGGCGCTGGCGCGCGGCGGCTTCCAGGCGCTGCTGGCCTTCGTCGAAAGCCATGGCGACACGCAGATCCTGTCCAGCCCGCGCATCGCGACTCTGAACAACCAGAAGGCCGTGCTCAAGGTCGGCACCGACGACTACTTCATCACCGGCATCAGCGGCAGCAACAGCGGCACCAATACCGGCACCAACGGCACGAACGGCACCACCAACCAGATCCCGACGCTGACGCTGACGCCTTTCTTCAGCGGCATCGCGCTGGACGTGACGCCGCAGATCGACGCGGCCGACATGATCACCCTGCACATCCACCCCTCGGTCTCCAACGTGACCGAGAAGATCAAGCAGGTCGATCTCGGCTCGGTCGGCAACTTCCGCCTGCCGCTGGCCAGCGCCAGCGTCAACGAGAGCGACACCGTGGTGCGCATCCCCGACGGCCACATCGTCGCCATCGGCGGCCTGATGCAGATGGAAGCCACGCGCCGCGGCTCGGGCGTGCCGGGTGCCGACAGCAACCCGCTGACGTCCATGCTGTTCGGCAACCGTGCCAACAATGGCCGCAAGCGCGAGCTCGTCGTCCTCATCAAGCCCAGCATCATCCGCAGCGCGGAGGACTGGGAGCAGCACAACCGCCTGGTCAGCGAGTCCCTGGACGACACCGAAGGCCGCACGCGGCGCGTGATCCGGGTGGATGGCGCGGCGGCGGCGCCGCAAAAGTAAGCGGTGGCGGGAAAAGTGGCCGGGTCCGCATCCGTGCCCACTCGCACAGCGTGGACGGTCGCGGCCGTCGCGGCCGTCGCACTAGCGCTGGCCGCAGGCAGCTGGCTACTGAACCGATCGGCCGAGGCGCCCACCTCACTGCCGCCCACCCAGCCAGCCCCGCCCTCGGCAACGCTTCTAGGAACGTTGCTACAGCCGATCGTTGACGCGAAGGCCGATGCCGCTACCCAGCCGGCGAGCGCGGCCATGCCGGCTGCGCTTCCCCCGTCCCTGCGCACGCCGGCCTCATCGACACCCGATGAACTGCGCACGGTGCAGCGTGCGCTGGAAGAGGGCGCGACGCCAGCGCAGGCGCGCAGGGCAGCCGACGTGCTCGAGCGATGCGAGCATGCGACCCAGACGATCGAATTCGCGTACAGCGTACGCGACCAGGGCGGCCCGCTGCGGCAAGTGTTCGAGAAGACTCCTGGCTTCAACATGGACCAATGGATCAAGGAGAAGCAGGACTTGCAGCGACGCTGCCAGTTCTTCGACACGGCCACCCTGGCGCGCAGGGGCGAGTTTCTGAAGCGAGCCTACGAGGGAGAGCTCCCTGGCATGGCGCTGGCGTACCTGCTGTGGCTCAACGCCCATGCCAACCAGGCCGTCGCCGCACCGGAACTGCTCGGCAAGCTGCAGCGCGAGGTGCGGCAGACCGCCGAGGACGGCGACCTGGAGGCGTTGTCGACCTACGTCCATTCATTCGGCGCGCTGGGCGAGACGGCGATGCAGCGGCAGGCCTACAAGGAAGCGTGGCTGCGCATCCTGACTGAAATGTCCGGCCCGGCGGCGACCAAGGAAAGCCGCGATTCGATGGAGAACGTCGAGAAGATGATGCGCCAAGGGCGCTGGGCGCCGCCGGCGCTGAGCGCCGACGAACAGCGCGAGACCGATGCGCTGACGGAGCGTGTGGTTGATGCCTGGCGCAAGCRCCACTAGGAGGCTCGGGCCGGAGCGCCCTCAGCGCGAGCTGGCCGGCAGCGCGCCCGGCAAATGCGTTGCCTCCCAACCGAGCAGCTTGCGTATCTCCCCTGGCACCGGCAGCGGCTGAACGCCCTCCGGCACACGAGCGAGTTCAAAGCGGCGCAGCTCCGGGCTGCGGAAGACCGCCCCTTCGTAGGCCAGCAGCGCCTTGCCGGTGGCTTCCACACCTGGCGCTGACTGGCGAAGGGCGTCGAGGCTGGCGAAGTGGGCCTGGCAAGCCGCTTCCGGCAGCGGCGCCCAGCTGATCAGCGGTTGGCTACTGCCCGCGCGCAGATAGACGTTGCCGTCGACGCGGCTCATCATGGTCTGCGTGACCTTGCCGCAGGTGACCGCCGCCTGTTCGACGCGCAGCAGCGGACCCTTCACGGTGGCATCGGCCACCAGCAGATTGCCCTCGAAGACATGGCCGACGCGCTCGTTCACGCCCGGCCCGGTCTGCGGGTGCCAGCCGAAGTGATCGGCCTCGGCACTGCGCTCATTGCGGTCGATCAATGCGGGTGAGTTGACGAAGGTGTTGTGCAGAACCCGCGCATCCGAACTGTTCAGGATGCGGATGCCCTGCTGGTTGTTCACGAACACATTGCCGGCCACAGTCACGCCCTTGCTGATCTCGAAGAACAGCCCCGCCATCGTGCCCTCGACGTAGTTGTTGACGAAGACGCCGTCGACATTGCCCACGTCGTACCAGACGCCGTTGGAGTGTGGCTGCTCGACGATGAGGTTGTCGCGCACGACGACGCGGTAGGACTGGTTGAAGATCTTCACGGCCGACGGGTAGTAGCCGGTCAGCTTCTCCACGTTGTTGCGCCGGATGAGGTTGCGCTCCAGCAGCACGTCCGACGAGCCGATGACATAGATGCCCTCGGTGCCGGTGTCGCTGATGAGGGAGTTGCGGATGACGAGCCCGTCGCCGCGGAAGTAGCCGGCCACGCGCGAGCAATGGCTGATGGTGACGTTCTCCAGCAGCGTGCCCATGACCTCCTTGCCGTGCTCGCTTTCAGGTGACGGGCCGACGGGATCGTCGGTCGGTTCTTCCGACACCAGCGTCGACGGCTTCTTGCCCTCGATGTCGATGGCCCGGTAGGCGTATTGCGTGAAGGTGATGCCGCGCAGAGTCGGGCCCTTGCGGTCCGACGGCTTGCCGTGGACTTCGCGCGAGGGGCGGTGCAGGGCGATGTCGTGCGCCGTGATCTCGACGAGGCGACCGGTCGGGTCGGCGCCGATGTAGACATGACCCTTGGCGTAGTCGACGTAGTAGGCCTTGGCACTGACCTCGCCTTCCCAGCCCGCGGACTGCAGCGGCTCGCCGTCGATGAAGACCATGTCGTTGTTGAAGCGGTGCAGCGGCGTCTTCATGCCCTCACGCTCCCGTTGCCACCAGCCCAGCGGCTGGGCCGGGAACAGCGTGGCCCATTTCGTGCGCCAGACGTTGTTGCCCAGGCTCTGCCACTCGATCGCCACGCGCGTGCCCTTGAGCACAGGCACTTCATCCAGATAAGGCTGGATGGTGATGCCTTGGTTGAGCTGAAGACCGCCGGTGCGGTAGGTGCCGCCGCGCATGACGATGGCGTCGCCGGTGACGACGCGCGTCACTGCAGTTTCGATGGACGTTGCCTCGTTGATCGACGCACCGGAAGCCTCGGCCTTGCCGTCAGGCGCCACGAAATAGACGTGCGGCGCCTTGGGCACCGCGTAGCGTTGCGGCACCGGACCATAAGGGCCGCCCGAGGGCTGGGCCATGGCGGTGGTGGCCAGGATCTGTGCGGCCAGCAAGCCGAGAGCGCCGATCCAGCGGCGGGATGGGAGCAAGGACATCGTGCGGTCTCCATGCGCCTTAAGGTAGCGCTACCAAATGCAATGGCGCGCACGCTATCACTGTTTGCGCCGCGCCGAGGCGCCTGGAGATCCGCCGCGTGACTTCAGCGCGGCTTGGGGCCCACCAGGCCCAGCGCCAGCGCAATGCCGACCAGCACGATGGCGCCGCCGGCCACCATCTGGGACGTGATGGCTTCCTGCAGGAAGAGCGCCCCCCACAGGATGGCAAAGAGCGGGATCAGAAAGGTCACCGATACCGCGTTCGTCGGCCCGACTCGGCTCATCAGCCGGAAATAGAGGATGTAGGCCAGCGCCGTGCACAGGCCGGCAAGCGCCAGCGCCGAGCCCCAGGCGACGTTGCTCGGCATGGCGGCCGGCCACAGCCAGGCGGCTGGCAGCGCCAGCAGCACGGCGGCGGCGAACTGGCTGCCAGTGGCCACGGCGAGAGGAGAAACGCCGGCCAGATAGCGTTTGGTTGCGTTCGCCGCGATGCCGTAGCAGAGGGTGGCCGTCGCGCAGGCCAGCACGGCCCAGAAGCCCGAATGGTCCTCGCCGGGCTTGAAGCCGGCCTTGTCCCAGGCCAGGAAGGCCACGCCCGCAAAGCCGATGACGAGGCCGAGCACGCGCCATGGTGTCAGCCCCTGGCGCAACCAGACGAAGGCGACGACGGCCGTCCACAACGGCGTCGTCGCGTTGACGATGCTGGACAGGCCGGCCGTGATGGACAGGGCCGCGAAGGAGAACAACGCAAACGGGATGGCGCTGTTGAGCGCGCCGACGAGCAGCAAGCCCTTCCAGTGCTTGCGCAGGTCAGCCAGATTGCCGCGCGCTGCCAGCAGCGGGATCAGCATGGCGCTGGCCAGGCCGACGCGCACGGCCGCCAGCGCGATTGGCCCGAACTCATGGGCCCCGAGGCGCATGAACAGGAAGGAGGCGCCCCAGAGCGCGGCGAGCAGTACCAGCTCGCCGATGTCGAAAGCCTTCATGCGGTAACACCCTCCAGGCTCAACAGGGCCTGCTTGCGCTCCAGCCCGCCGGCATAGCCGGTCAACGAGCCATCGGCGCCGACGACGCGATGGCAGGGCACGAGGACGGAGATCGGGTTGCGCCCGACTGCGGCGCCCAGCGCTCGCGCCGCGCTGGCGCGCCCCAGGCGCTCGGCCAATGCGCCATAGGTCGAGGGCTGCCCCGGCGCGATGGCCAGCAGCGCCTGCCAGACCTCGCGCTGAAAGGCCGTGCCGGCCGGGTCCAGCGGCGGCAGGTCGAAGGACTTGCCACTGAAATAGGCCGTCAGCGCCGCTTCGGTGGCCGACAGGACGGCGTCGCTGCCGTCGTCCTCGGGTACGTCCAGCGTGCCGGGATGGTGCTTCTGCCCGTCAAACCACAGGCCCGACAGGCCCGCGGCGCTGCGTGCGGCCGTCAGCGGGCCGAGTGGGGTTTCGATCCTGCGTTGCAAAACGTGATGGTTCATCGAGTAACTCCGATCTTTCTGATTGGCCGCGCGACTGCCGCGGAACTGGCTTTGCCAGGCCGCTGGCAGTGCCCCCTTGAGGGGGCGCGCGAAGCGCGTACGGGGTGGGTCAAGCCCTTCTCCACAGATGAAGGACGGCGTAGCTGCGGTAGGGGCGATAGTGCTCCGCGGCTTCGAGATAGGCCTTGGGCGACAGCAACGGGCCTTCGCGGCTCAGGGCCTTGCGCAAGACAACGTCGCCGGGGGGGAAGGCGTCGGGCCAGCTCCAGCCCCGCATCAACATGTAGCCGGCTGTCCAGGGGCCGATGCCGGGGATGGCCGTCAGCTCGGCGGCAGCGGCTTCTGGTGAACCCTCGTGGCGGGCAAAGGCCAGCGTCGGCCAGGCCTGGGCCAGGGCGATGAGGCTGTCGGCACGCCGGCCAATGATGCCGAGTGACGCGATGTCGTCGCGCGTCGCCTCGGCAATGCGCTCGGGTGCGGGGAACAAGCGTTGGCAACCTTCCGGCGCGTCAGGCAAGGCTTCGCCGAAACGCTCGACGAAACGGCCGGCGAGTGTGCGAGCGGCCGCCACGGTGACCTGCTGGCCCAGCACGGCGCGTACCGCCAGCTCGAAGCGGTCCAGGCAACCCGGCAGCCGCTGGCCTGCGACGGCCGCCTCGCCCAACGCAGCGGCGATGGCCTCGGGTTCGGCGTCCAGGTCCAGCCAGCGGCGCAGCAGCGGCAATAGCGAGCCGACGGCAGGCCAGAGCGTGGGGGACAGTTCGACGCCGACCTCTCCCGCCTTGGCGAAGCTCACGCGCAGCCAGCCGGCATGGCGCCGGCCGGCGTGAGTCAGCGCCAGGGAGCGTGTGACGCCGCCCTCCTCCACCCGCTCAACCCCCGTGATCGCACGCGGCGCAAGAAACGCCAGCACGCCAGCCACGTCATAGGGCTGGCGGTAGCTCAGCCGCAGCCGCGACACGGGGGCCGCACCGCCACCCTCGCGCCGCAGGGCTGTGGGCTGCAGGCGGTAGTGCTCGACGAAGGCGGCGTTGAAGCGCCGCAGGCTCGCATAGCCGGCCGCGAAGGCGATCTCGCTGACGGGCAGCGTGCTGTCGGTCAGCAGGGCCTTGGCGAGCAGCAGACGGCGCGTCTGCAAGTATTGCAAGGGCGACACGCCGTGCTCGGCCTGAAAGATGCGGCGCAGATGCCGGCTCGTGATGCCGAGATGGGCTGCCAGGTCTTCGACGCTGGCCTCGGCGTCATCGCAGGCATCCAGCCAGGCAGCGGCCTGCTGGGCGAGCGTTCGCGAGGCGTCCATCGTCGTCCACGGCAGGGCGCGCGGTGCCAGCTCGGGCCGGCATTTCATGCAGGGGCGAAAGGCGGCGGCTTCGGCCTGGGCCGCCGTCGAGAAAAAGCGGCAGTTCTCGCGCCGCGGCAGGCGCACCCGGCATACAGGGCGGCAGTAGATGCCGGTGGACGTGACGCCCACGTAGAGCCGCCCGTCGAAGCGCGCGTCGTGCGACTGCAGGACGGCGTAGGCGGCGTCAGGTGGGAGGGTCTCGGACAACATGCAGCCAGTCTAGGACGGGCCCCTGCCAGATCCTGGCAGTTTTCGGACATGCCCCCAGAACTTACTGGAGGTAGCGGCGGCGGATGCGGGCGACGGTGCCGTCTTCTTCAAGCTGGCGGTAGGCCGCGACCCAGCGCCGTGCCTCCGCGGCATCGAGCCCGAGCGACGCGGCCATGTAGAGCGTGGCTTCGCCGAGCGTCGTCTGCAACACGAAGAGCATGCGGGCTTGGCCATACTCGTCCATTGCGGCCTCCAGCATGGGCGTGCCGGCGTAGACGGCATCCAGCGCCTGCTCGCGCAGGAGGCGCAACAGGTCGCGGTAGTCTTTCGCTTCGACGATGGTCTTGAAGCGCTCGGCCCGCAGATTGGCCGCAATGGGTGAGCCGCGCAGCACGCCGATGCGCAGCTCACGCAACTGGTCGAGCTCCAGGCGCGACTCGGTCGCGAGGGTGTAGAGGCCGTAGCGCACCGTCATCAGCGGCACCAGCCACTGGAAGCGGGCCTCGCGGTCCGGCGTCCGCGCCAGCGGAAAGATGCCGTAGTGCCGCCCCTGCTCGACCGTGCGCACCGCGCGCGCCCAGGGGACGTAGCTGACGAGGGCCGGCCTGCCCAGGCGCTGGGCCATGGCAACGGCCAACTCGTGGGCGAAGCCGCGTGGGCCACCGCTCGCCTCCCACGCAAAGGGTGGCAGATTCCCGGCCACCCACTCCAATGGCGGCGCGGCCTGGGCCGTGCCCAGCAGTACAGCCGGGGCGAACAGCAGGCAGCGGCGGGACAACAGCATGCCCCGACTCTAAGCCGGGTGAAGGCCGTTCTACATCGCCTTGAACAGATGAACGTAGGCGCGGCTGACAGGCAGCTCGCGAGCCTGGCCGCGAATGCGCACGAAGAGCCGGCTCTGCTCGTCGCGGCGCGTGCCGGCGAGGTGGTCGAGGTTGATGATGGTGGAGCGGTGCACCTGCCAGAAGCGGTCGGGGTCCAACTGGCCACCGAGCTCGAAGATGGGCGTGCGGATCAGGTGTTCGGCAGTGGCCGTCTGCACGACGGTGTACTTGTCGTCTGCGTGGAAGAACAGCACTTCATCGACGGGAATCTGGTGCATCAGCTCCCCTTGGGCGGCGCGGATATAGCGCAGCCGTGCCGATGCTGCGGCGGGCAACAGGCGCTTGAGCGTCTCGGCCAACGCATCGTCGCCAGCCGGCGGTGGCGCCTCCTGGCGCAGACGCGTCACACACGCGGCCAGGCGCTCGGCTTTCAGCGGCTTGAGCAGGTAGTCGACGGCGCGGGCCTCGAAGGCTTCGACAGCGTACTGGTCGTAGGCCGTCACGAAGACAACGCGCGTTGCACCCTCGATGCCCTGGGCCACCTCCAGGCCGGTCAGGCCGGGCATCTGGATGTCCAGAAAGGCCAGGTCGGGCTCGAGGTCGGCGATGGCTTCGGCGGCCTCGACGCCGTTGGCGGCGATCCTGACGATCTGCAGCTCGGGCCAGGCCTGGGCGAGCTGGGCCTTCAGGTATTGGGCCAGGTGGGGTTCGTCGTCGGCGATGAGGGCTGTCGTCATGGTGTTCAGGCAGAAAAGGGAATGCAGATGCGGGCGCGGGTGCCGCCGCCTTCGCGGGGTTGAAGTTCGAGCGTGGCGCGCAGGCCCCAGCGGGCTTTGAGCCGCTCGCGGATGTTGTCGAGGGCGACGCCGTTGCCACCTCGCCGTTTCGGGGCGTCCAGCCCCTGGCCATCGTCGTCGACATCGATGACCAGCGTGTCGGCCTCACGCCGCGCGCTGACGACGATCTCGCCGCCGGCGATCTTGGGCTCCAGGCCGTGGTGGATGGCGTTCTCCACCAGCGGCTGCACGAGCAGCGGCGGCAATTCGATGCCGTTCAACTCAGCGGGCAGCTCCAACCGCACGCGCAGCCGCTCGCCCATGCGCAACTGCATCAGCGCGAGGTAGGCGTCGAGCATCGCGAACTCCTGGGCCAGTGTCGTCGTGTCGCCGCGCAACTGGCCCAGGCTGGCGCGCAGGTAATCGGTGAAGCGCTCCAGCATCTGCTTGGCCCGCGCCGGGTCGAAGTCGATCAGGCTTTGCACATTGGCCAGCGTGTTGAACAGGAAATGCGGCTCGATCTGGCCCTGCAGCAGCTTGAGCTGGGCCTCGGTCACCCGGGCCTGCAGCATCTCCTGGCGCCACCGCGCGCGGTAGCGAAAGCTCGCCACGACGGAAATGAACACCGAGATCAGCAGGAACTGGCGCCAGAAACCGAAGCTGGCCAGCAGCTGCAACGTGTTGCCGTTGCCCATCCAGATGCGGTCGACCAGCCACATGCCAACGACCACGCCAAGCAGCGCGCAGCTGATGGACAACACAGAGAAGAACAGTCCCGAGCGCCAGTCGCGCCAACCCATGACGGTGTCCAGCCAGCGCTGCGGCGCCAGCCGCTCGAAGGCGCGAAAGATGCTGAAAAAGCCGATCGACACACACAGGCTGACGAGCATGTTGCCTGGCATCAGGGCCTGCCACCAGAAGAGCGAACCGAGATTGCCCTGTTGCAGGCCGGCCATGACGGAAAAAACGGTGCCGAAACCAAGCGTCCAGATCAGGTAGATCAGCAGCCGAAAGCGCATCCGGTCCGGGCGATGCTTCATCAGCACGCGCTGGTGGCGCAGGGCCTGGGCGAATTCCTCGGTGAATGTCATGGGGCGCGAGTGTAGGAAGCCGCGGCGGCATGCCCCTTGCATGAGTGACGAATCGACAGCCGATGCGACGGATGGTCGGCCACGGGCCGTGCCTACAATCCGGCGCGTTTTCAAAACCCAGTATTCGAGGGCATTTCATGCAGGTTCACGCATCCATCTTCAAGGCCTATGACATCCGTGGCGTCGTCGGCCAGACCTTGAACGAGGAGCTCGCAGAGCACCTGGGTCGTGCCTTCGGCACCGAGGCCAAGGCCCTGGGCGAAAAGGCCGTCGCTGTCGGCCGTGACGGCCGCCTGTCGGGCCCCGGCCTGGTCGCAGCACTCTTGCGTGGCCTGCGCTCTACGGGCCTGGACGTCGTCGACATCGGCGCCGTGACCACGCCCATGCTCTATTACGTCGCTGCCACGCGCGGTGCGCACGGCTGCAGCTCCGGCATCATGGTCACGGGCAGCCACAACCCCAAGGACTACAACGGCTTCAAGATGGTGCTCAAGGGCGCCGCCGTCTATGGCGAGCAGATCCAGGGCCTGCGCCAGCGCATCGAAGCCGAGGACTACGCCAAGGGCAAGGGCCGCGGCGCCAAGATGGACATCGTGCCCGAGTACACCCACCGCGTCGTCAACGACTGCAAGCTGGCCCGGCCGATGAAGATCGTCGTCGACAGCGGCAACGGCATCCCCGGCGCCTCGGCCCCGGCCATCCTGCGCGCTCTGGGCTGCGAAGTCATCGACATCTTCTCCAAGGTCGATGGCGACTTCCCCAACCACCATCCGGACCCGAGCCGTCCCGAGAACCTGGAAGACCTGAAGCGCGTCGTCCACGCGACCGGCGCCGAGCTGGGCCTGGCCTTCGACGGCGACGGCGACCGCCTCGGCATCGTCACCAAAGACGGCGAGATGATCATGCCGGACCGCCAGATCATGCTGATCGCGGCCGACATCCTGAAGCGCCAGAAGGGCGCCGAGATCATCTTCGACGTCAAGTGCACGCAGCGCCTGGCACCGTGGATCAAGAAGCACGGCGGCAAGCCGCTGATGTGGATGACCGGCCACTCGCTGGCCAAGGCCAAGCTGAAGGAGACCGGCGCGCCGCTGGCCGGCGAGCTGTCGGGCCACATCTTCTTCGCCGAGCGCTGGTACGGCTTCGACGACGCGATGTACACGGCCGGCCGCATGCTGGAGATCCTGTCGCGGGCCAAGGACCCGAGCGCCGTGCTGCAGGCCCTGCCCAACAGCTTCAACACGCCCGAGATCAACGTGCCCTGCGCCGAAGGCGAGCACCACGAGGTCGTCAAGACGCTGAAGGCCCAGACGACGCTGGCCGACTTCCCCGGTGCGAACGAGTTGATCACCATCGACGGCCTGCGCATCGAGTACGCCGACGGCTTCGGCCTGMTSCGCSCGTCCAACACSACSCCSGTGCTGGTGCTGCGCTTCGAAGGCCATACGCCCGAGGCGCTGGAACGCATCCAGCACGACGTGCTGGAGCAACTCAAGCGCGTGAAGCCGGACGCCCAGTTCGCAGCGGGCCACTGATTCCGAAGCGGCCACAGAGCCGCCCAAGACCAATCACAGGGAGAACGACATGCCATTGATCGGAGGCCTGCACATCCTGATCGCGCTGTTCTGCGCGGTCCATGTCGTGCGCAGCGGCCAGCAGCTGTACTGGCTCTTCATCCTGTTCGCCTTCCCATTGCTGGGGAGCGCGGTCTATTTCTTCGCCATCTACCTGCCCAACTCGCGGCTGGACCAAGGCGCACGCAAGGCGGTGTCCGCGGCCGCGCGGGCCCTCGATCCCGGTCGTGAAGTGCGGGAGGCACGCATCGTCTACGACGTGTCGCCCTCGGCCCAGAACCAGATGCGGCTGGCCGAGGCGCTGCTGAATGCCGGCGAGGCCAAGGAGGCCGCCGAGCTGTACGAGGGCGCACTGAAGGGGCCGTTTGCCAGCGACCCCGACCTGCGCTTCGGCGCCGTGCGCGCCCACGTGGAGTGCCAGCGCTTCGACCCGGCGCTGAGCCATCTGCAAGTACTCAAGGCCGAACGGCCCGATTACCGTCCCGACCAGGTCCTGCTGCTGCTTGCACGCTGCTTCGCCGGCACGGGCCGGCAGGCCGAGGCCCGCGAGAACTTCGAAGCAGCAGTGCGCCGGTTCGGCAGCTTCGAGGCCAATGCCGAGTATTCGATCTGGGCCCTGGCCACCGGCGACGCCGCCACGGCTGCCCGCCTGCAGACCGAGATCGATCGCCAGGTCCAGCTCTGGAATCCTGTCAGCCGCGAACTGAATGACCCGGTCATGCGTCGGCTCAAGGCCGCGCACGAGCTGGCACGCAAAGGTGGTTGATGCCTGAGGGCCTCGCGCTGGCCCTGTATGCAACCGCGCTGCGGCTGCTGACGCCCTTTTATCTGCTGCGGCTGTGGCGACGCGGCGCCAAGGAGGCGCTCTACCGGCACGCCCTCGGCGAACGCCTTGGTTTCTACGCAGGCTCGGCCGAACCTGGCCGGCTGTGGATCCATGCCGTGTCACTGGGCGAGACGCGCGCGGCCAGCGCCCTCATCACGGCCCTGCGCGGGCGCGAGCCCGGCCTGCGCCTGCTGCTGACCCATTCCACGGCAACCGGCCGCGAAGCCGGCCAAGCCCTGCTGCGCGAGGGTGATGCCCAGGCCTGGCTGCCCTACGACACACCCGGCGCCGTGCGCCGCTTCCTGCGCCATTGGCAGCCCAAGGTCGGCGTGTTGATGGAAACCGAGGTCTGGCCGACATTGCAGCGTGAAGCCGAAAGGGCCCGGGTGCCCATGGTGCTGGCCAACGCGCGCCTGTCGGAGAAAAGCCTGCGCCAGGGCCGGCGCCTGGCGGCACTGATGCGGCCGGCGGCACGCCGCATGACGCTGGCCCTGGCCCAGACCGAGGCCGACGCCGAACGCATCCGCGCGATGGGCATGGCCCGTGTCGAGGTGGCCGGCAACCTGAAGTACGACATCGCGATGGACCCGGCCCTGATCGCCCGCGGCCAGGCTTGGGCCGCCCTCCTGGACCGACCCGTGCTGATGCTGGCCGTCAGCCGCGAAGGCGAGGAGCAGGCGCTTCTTGCCGAGTGGCTCAGGCTGCCCTCCCCTCGACCGCTGCTGGCCATCGTGCCCCGCCATCCCCAGCGTTTCGACGAGATCGCAGCGCTCATTCAGGCTGCCGGCCTGACGCTGGCGCGCCGCAGCCAGTGGGGCGATGAGCCGCCGCCCGAGGCCCTCACCGTCGACGTCTGGCTGGGCGACTCCATGCGCGAGATGCCGCTGTACTACGGCCTGGCCAGCGTCGCGCTGCTCGGCGGCAGTTTCGCGCCACTGGGCGGCCAGAACCTCATCGAGGCCGCGGCCTGCGGCTGCCCGGTGCTGGCGGGGCCGCACACTTTCAATTTCGCCGAGGCGACCGAGCTGGCCGTGTTGTCCGGTGCGGCGCTGCGTTGTGCGGATCTGCCTGACGCCACCGCCCAAGGCCTCCTGCTTTGCGGCGATGTCGTGTCTCGCGAGGCCATGGCGGCGCGGGCACGAACCTTCGCCCGGGCCCACCAGGGCGCGGC